>JAGUWJ010000209.1 GCA_020062425.1 Actinomycetota bacterium | reverse complement strand
GCGGAGCCGGCGCCGGACACGGTTGAAGCACAGGCAGACGCCTCCCCGGCAGGCGACGAGGAGGAGGCCGAGTAGATGCTGCAGCCAAAGAGACCGCCGCACAGGAAGGTACAGCGGGGCAGGCTCAAGGGAATGGCCAAGGGCGGCACCAAGGTGAGCTTCGGCGACTACGGCCTGCAGGCCCTGGAGCCCGCCTGGATAACCGCCAGGCAGATAGAGGCCGCCCGCGTCGCCATGACCAGGCATATCAAGAGGAGCGGAAAGGTCTGGATAAACGTCTTTCCGCACAAGCCCGTATCGAAGAAACCCGCCGAGACCAGGATGGGCAGCGGCAAGGGCAACCCGGAGTTCTGGGTCGTCCCTGTAAAGCCCGGGAAGGTCATGTTCGAGCTTGCCGGGGTGAGCGAGCAGGTGGCCCGCGAGGCGATCCGCCTCGCCGCGCATAAACTGCCTATCAAGTGCAGGTTCGTGACCAGGGAAGAGTAACGGCGTTACACCGGGGGGAATAGATGCTCAGGGCAAGAGAATTGAGGACGCTCGACTCGGACGAGCTGGAAGCGAGGTTGAAGGAGCTGAAGGAGACGCTTTTCAACCTCAGGTTCCAGCACGCTACGGGCCAGCTCGATAACCCCATGAGGATAAAAGAGACCAAGCGGGAGATCGCCAGGGTCTGCACGGTGATGACCGAGAGGGAGTTCGATATCCACGCGGAGGCGTTCGAGGAAGCGGAGGGCATGCCGCCGGTTTCGTTCGAAACGGAGACCACCGACCGTGCGGAGATGCAGGCTGAGATCGACTCCGAGGAGGAGTTGGAGGAAGAGGCCGCCGAAGAGCGCATAGGTGTCGCGCATGAGTCGGACGAACAGCTCGAGGAAGAGGTCGAGGAAGAATTAAAGGACTTATAGGCGGTAGATGATGACAAAGAGGGCGTCCCGAAAAGTAAGGGTCGGCCGGGTGGTGTCTGACAGGATGGACAAGACCATCGTGGTGGCGGTGGAGTCGCTGGTCAGGCATCCCCTGTACGGAAAGACGATGAAACGCACCACCAAGCTCTACGCGCACGACGAGCAGAACCAGTGTGGCGTGGGGGACATGGTGGAGATAATGGAGACGCGGCCGCTCTCCAAGCTCAAGCGCTGGCGGCTGGTCTCCATCGTGGAGAAGGCCAAGTAGGCGCCCGGGAGAATTCCGATGATTCAGCAGGAGTCGAGATTAAGGGTCGCGGACAACACCGGTGCCAGGGAGGTGCTGTGCATCAAGGTGCTCGGCGGCTCAGGGCGCCGTTACGCGTACGTCGGAGACGTTATCGTGGGGACCGTCAAGGAAGCCATTCCGGGTTCCGCGGTGAAGAAGGGTGAAGTGGTCCGCGCCGTGGTCGTCAGGACCAAAAAGGAGAAGAGGCGCCAGGACGGCACCTACATCAAGTTCGACGAGAACGCGGTCGTCCTCATCGACAACCAGATGAACCCGCGAGGCACCAGGATATTCGGGCCGGTGGCCCGCGAGCTCAGGCAGAAGAACTTCATGAAGATCATCTCCCTCTCACCCGAGGTGCTTTAGGAGCTGAGCACAGATGCAGAGTCTGAATGTAAGGAAAGGCGACACGGTACAGGTCCTGAAGGGCAAGGACGCCGGCAAGCGCGGAAAGGTGCTCAAGGTCGACCCCGAAACGCGACGTGTCGTGGTGGAGGGCATCAACAGGGCAAAGAAGCATATGAGACCCAGCCAGTCGAACCCGCAGGGGGGCGTAGTGGACTGGGAGCTTCCGGTGGACGTCTCCAACGTGATGATAGTCTGCAGCGGCTGCGAGAGGCCCACCAGGGTCGGGCGGAAGCGCACCGGTGAGAAATCGTTCAGCAGGATATGCAAGAAGTGCGATCGGGAGTTCTGATGGCAGCCAGTGATGGAAACGGCGGGTACACCCCCCGCCTCAAGGTCTTTTACGAGGAAGAGGTAATACCCGAACTCGTCGAGGTGTTCAAGTACAGCAATCATATGCAGGCGCCGCGCCTGTGCAAGGTATCGGTGAACATGGGGATAGGCGAGGGCACCACAAATGCGAAGGCGGTGGAGTCGGCGGCTGCGGACCTGGCCCTGATAACCGGCCAGCGCCCGCAGATAATCAAGGCCAGGAGGTCGGTCGCGGGGTTCAGGTTGCGGGCGGGCATGACCGTCGGCTGCAGGGTGACCATGCGGGGTGACCGGATGTACGAGTTCATCGATCGCCTGCTGTCGATCGCTATCCCGAGGGTCAGGGACTTCAGGGGCCTTTCGCGGAAGTCGTTCGACGGGCATGGCAACTACAGCCTGGGAGTGGAAGAGCAGCTCATCTTCCCGGAGATCGACTACGACAAGATCGACAAGGTCCGCGGCATGGACATAACGATCGTGACGTCGGCCGCGACTGACGAGGAGGGCGAGGCGCTGCTGGAGGCCCTCGGTTTCCCGTTCAAGCAGAAGTAGCGGCGCGAAGGAGGAGCAGTTGGCGAAAAAGGCGCTGGTGATCAAGCAACAGAGACCGCAGAAGTACTCCACCAGGAACTACAACCGCTGCAAGCGCTGCGGTAGGCCGAGGGGGTACTTCCGCAAGTTCCAGCTGTGCCGGATATGCCTGAGAGAGCTTGCCCACCGGGGCGAGCTGCCGGGCGTCACCAAGTCGAGCTGGTAGGGGAGGCTACTAGATGACAATGACGGATCCCATTGCGGATATGCTGACGCGCATAAGAAACGCAAGTACCGCCAAGAAGGACAGGGTGGAGATACCCGCTTCCAGGACCAAGGTCGAGATAGCCAGGATCCTGGACAGCGAGGGATATATCAAGAGGCACGAGGTGATCAAGAAAGACAACTTCGACGTGATAGTGGTCCACCTGAAGTACAAGGGCGACCGCGGAGAGGTCATCTCCGGCATCAAGCGGATAAGCACGCCCGGCTTGCGGGTGTACGCGAGGAAGGACGGGCTGCCCAAGGTGCTGGGCGGCCTGGGCATAGCGATACTCTCGACCTCGAAGGGCGTCATGACCGAGAAGGAGGCCAGGGCGGCCGGGGTCGGGGGCGAGGTTATGTGCTACGTATGGTAGCGCATGAGAGGAACTTGAGATGTCACGTGTAGGAAAGATGCCCATCGAGGTGCCAGCCAGCGCCACGGTGGTGATAGAGGCGGACCGCGTGCGGGTCAAGGGTCCCAAGGGCGAGCTTGAACAGCGCATCTCGGACCGCGTCCGGGTAGTTGACGAGGGCGGCCACATCCTGGTGAGCAGGTCAACCGACGAGCCGTACGACAGGTCGATGCACGGGCTGACCAGGACGCTCATCGACAATATGGTGGTCGGCGTGACGGCGGGCTTCGAGAAGGTCCTGGAGATACAGGGCGTAGGGTACCGGGCCACCCTCAAGGGAAAGGCCGTAGAGCTGCAGCTCGGCTACTCCAACCCCAGGCTGGTCGAGCCGCCGGCGGGAATAGAATTCGAGGTCCCGGTGCCTACCAGGATAATCGTCAAGGGATGCGACAAGCAGCTGGTGGGGCAGGTCGCCGCCGATATCAGGAGCTTGCGGAAGCCTGATCCATACAAGGGCAAGGGCATACGGTATCTTGATGAGTACGTTCGCAGGAAAGTCGGGAAGGCCATAAAGTGAGCAAGAGTACAGTCTTGAAGAGCGCATCCGGGCGGGACCGCCGGCGCAGGACGGTCCGTAAGAAGATAAGCGGGACCGCGGTGAAGCCGAGGCTTTCCGTCTTCCGGGGGAATAAGGGGATGTCCTGCCAGGTCATAGACGACGTCCGCGGCGTGACGCTCGCCTCGGCTTCGACGCTGGAGAAAGAGTTCAAGAACGCCGGGAAGATGACCAAGAGCGAGATGGCAGCCCGCCTTGGCGAGGCCATCGCCAAGAGGGCGGCGGAAAAAGGCGTGACGAAGGTCGTCTTCGACCGCGGGGGTTACAAGTATCACGGCCGGGTCAAAGCTCTCGCCGACGCGGCGAGGGAGAACGGGCTCGAATTCTAGGAGGTGGAATGGACCAGGACAAGGTCCAGGAGACGACAGAACTCGAAGAGCAGGTTGTTCACATAAACCGCGTGGCCAAGGTGGTCAAGGGCGGCCGGCGCTTCTCTTTCACCGCCTTGGTGGTCGTCGGTGACGGCCAGGGCAGGGTAGGGGTAGGTTACGGTAAGGCCCGGGAGGTGCCGCTGGCTATCGAGAAGGGCGCACAGAAGGCGAAGAAGAACCTCTTCGAGGTGCCCATGAGGGGAACCACCATCACCCACCAGGTGCTGGGGAAATTCGGCGCGGCAAGCGTGATGCTTAAACCCGCATCCCCCGGTACGGGGGTCATAGCGGGCGGGGCCGTCCGCCCGGTACTGGAACTCGCCGGGATCAAGGACATCCTCACCAAGAGCCTCGGTTCGGACAACCCGCTCAACGTGATCAAGGCTACCGTAGAGGGGTTGCGGGAACTCCGGACCCCGGAGGAGGTCGCGCGCATGCGGGGCAAGACCGTGAGCGAGGTCTCCGGAAGGAGCATTTTTGATGAGCTCGAGTCTTAAAGTCACTCTGAAAAAGGGCCTCGTGGGCAGGCCCGCCGACCAGCGGGGCACCGTGAGGGCGCTCGGTCTGAAAAGGATCGGGCACAGCGTCATCAAGGAGGACCGCCCCGAGATAAGGGGCATGATCTTCAAGGTCAAGCACCTCGTCGAGGTGGAGGAAGTGCCCGGCGGTGCGGGGAAGCCCGAGGGTGCGTAAGTCAGGGATCTGAGGAACATGGAAGAACAAGACGACATACGTTTGCACAACCTGAGGCCCCCTTCAGGTTCACGCCGGATGAGAAAGCGCGTGGGGCGGGGCAGGGGCGCCGGCGGAGGCAAGACATCCGGCCGCGGCCAGAAGGGTCAGAACTCCCGCTCCGGTTCGCACAGCAAGCCGGGTTTCGAGGGCGGGCAGATGCCGCTGTTCAGGCGTATACCCAAGCTCGGAGGCTTCACTCCGCGCAACCGCAGGGTCTACGCGGTGGTCAACGTAGGCGACCTCGCGCGTTTCGAGAAAGACCAGGTAGTGGACCCGGCCCTGCTGGCCGACTCGGGGCTTGTCAGGAAGGAGCGGGACAGCGTCAAGGTCCTGGGTGACGGCGAGCTCAAAGTAAGCCTGACCGTCAGAGCCCATGCGTTCACCAGCTCGGCCCGCGAAAAGATCGAGGCCGCAGGCGGAAGGGCAGAGGTGATATAGCTTGCGGGTATTCTCGGGGTTCCGGGACGCTTTCAAGATCCCGGACTTGAGGAACAAGATCCTCTTCACCTTCATGATACTCGCGCTCTACAGGGTAGGCTGTTACATCCCCGCCCCCGGGGTCAGCCTGGACAACCTCGCGAAGCAGTTCGACAGCGCCGGCGCCGGGCTCTTGAAGTTCCTGAACCTCTTCACCGGCGGCGGCCTGGAGCGCATGGCCATCTTCGGGCTGGGCATCATGCCCTACATCACCGCCTCCATCATCATGGAGCTGCTCTCCGCGGTCATCCCCAAGATAAAGGAGTGGCACGAGGAGGGGGAGGTCGGACGCAAGAAGATAACCCAGGTGACGCGCTACATGACCCTGGTGCTGGCCACCTTGCAGTCGACCGCGCTCATCGTCTCGTTCCGCGGGAGCTCGGAGACCAAGGACATCCTTCCAAACCTCACCTTCGCCAAGGGGGCCCTCATTACCCTTACCCTGGTGGCTGGCATGGCGCTCCTGATGTGGTTCGGCGAGCTCATCACGGACCGCGGTGTGGGGAACGGCATGTCCATACTCATATTCGCCAGTATCATAGCTTCCATGCCCGCGGAGATAACCGCGCTGGTGAAGACGGTCTCCCAGCGGCAGCCGGCCTTGCTGGCGGTGCTCCTGGCGATCGCCCTGGGCATTGTGGTGGGCGTGGTCTACATCGAGCAGGGCGAGAGGCGGATCCCTGTGCAGTACGCCAAGCAGGTGCGCGGCCGCAAGATGTACTCGGGGGCCAGCACCTACATCCCTGTGAAGGTGAACACCTCGGGCGTCATCCCCATAATCTTCGCG
The DNA here is from genome assembly GCA_020062425.1 of Actinomycetota bacterium. Taxonomy (GTDB): domain Bacteria; phylum Actinomycetota; class Geothermincolia; order Fen-727; family Anoxymicrobiaceae; genus JAGUWJ01. Next base: position 12,458 of record JAGUWJ010000209.1, on the reverse strand, counting down.
TCCTCCGTCATAACTTTCCCGCTCATCATCTCGAACTTCTTCCCCTCGCTCAAAGGGTTCGCGGACAGCTTCAGCCAGGGATCGCTGACGTACTTCGTGGTGTACACCGGCCTCATCATTTTCTTCGCCTACTTCTACACCGCCATCGTGTTCGATCCGTTCGAGCTGGCGGACAACCTGAAGAAGTACGGCGGGTTCATCCCGGGAATCCGTCCAGGGATGCCCACCGTGAACTACATCGCCAAGGTCGTGAACAGGATCAACCTGCCCGGATCCATCTACCTGGCGTTCATCGCCCTGATACCGGCACTGATGTTCGTGGAATTTGGCACCGCCCAGGTGCCGTTCGGCGGTGCCGCCATACTGATCATCGTGGGCGTGGCGCTGGAGACAATGAAGCAGATCGAGTCGCAGATGCAGATGCGGCATTACGAGGGCTTCCTCAGCAAATAGGAGTGATAGGATGAACCTCGTACTGCTGGGCCCCCCGGGGGCCGGAAAGGGAACACAGGCGGAACGGCTCGTCGAGAAGTACGGACTGGTCCAGATCTCGACAGGTGACATGTTCCGGGCGGCGCTTGCGCAGAAGACGCCTATGGGCTTGGAGGCGAAGAAGTACATGGACTCGGGGGCACTGGTCCCCGACCAGGTGGTGGAAGGGCTGGTCGCGGAGAGGCTCTCGGCCGATGACCTGCGATCTGGCTTCATACTGGACGGTTTCCCCAGGAACACCCACCAGGCTGATGCCCTCGACCGCATCCTCTCCGACGACGGTCGTCGGCTGGACCTGGTGCTGAACATCGTGGTGGACCCGGAACTTCTCGTAGAGCGTCTGACCGGCAGGCGCGTGTGCCGGGACTGCGGATACAACTACCACGTGTCCTTCAACCCGCCGGCCGAGGAGAACACCTGTGTTGCTTGCGGCGGGGAGATCTACCAGCGGGACGACGACAACGTGGCGACGGTCCGAGAAAGGCTCAGGGTCTACGAGGAACAGACGGAACCCGTCATCGACTATTACCGGCCGACCGGCAGGCTGGTGGATATAGACGGCTCGGCGAGCCCGGACGAGGTGTTCGTGGATATAGTGAGCGCCTTCGAGCGCGCCGGGACGGGGACGAGATGATAGTTCTCAGGTCGTCGGAAGAGATAGAGAAGATCCGCAGGGCGGGGCGCCTGGTGGCCGAGGTGCTGTCGGCCGTCACGGAGGCGGCAGGCGTCGGGGTGACCACGCTCGAGCTCGACGCTCTCGCGGAGAAGATGATCAAGGACGCGGGGGCGGTGCCGGCGTTCAAGGGGTACCAGCCCGATTTCATAAAATGCGGACCGTTCCCCGGGACGCTTTGCACCTCGGTCAACGAAGAGGTCGTGCACGGGGTGCCGGACGGCAGGCCGCTGGAGGACGGAGACCTGCTGAGCATCGACACCGGAGTGGAACTGGACGGATATTTCGGCGACGCCGCGATCTCGATCGTGGTCGGCGCGGCCTCACCTGAAGCCGAGCTGCTCATCGCGGTGACCAGGAAGTCCCTCGAGGCGGCCATCGCCGCCTGCACGGCGGGAAACAGGATGGGTGACGTTTCAAGCGCCGTGCAGGAGGTGGCCGAGGCGGACGGCTTCAATGTGGTGCGCAGGTTCGTCGGGCACGGGATAGGTACGGCGATGCACGAGGACCCGCCGGTTCCGAACTTCGGCGTTTCGGGGACAGGCCCGGTTCTCAAGCCCGGGATGGTGCTGGCGATCGAGCCAATGGTCAACGCCGGGACCTTCGAGGTGGAGGCATCGGCCGACTGCTGGCCGGTGCTCACCAAGGACGGCAGGTTGTCTGCTCATTTCGAGCATACCGTGGCGGTCACCGAGGGCGAGGCAGACATACTTACGCCAGCTCCGGAACACGCCCGGCGAGGTGGAAAAAGAGGACTCTCTGGAGTATCATAGACGTTCGTGCGCTTTTGAGGGGAAGCAAGCAGGTTTGGCGCCAAAAGAAGAAGCGATAGAAATAGAGGGAACGGTACTGGAGCCGCTGCCGAACGCCATGTTCAGGGTCGAACTCGACAACGGCCACAAGGTGCTGGCCCACATCTCGGGTAAGATGAGGATGCATTACATCAGGATCCTGCCCGGAGACCGTGTCTCGGTCGAACTCTCGCCGTACGACCTGAGCCGCGGACGCATAACGTACAGATACAAGTAGAAGGACGATCGAGGAAGAGAGATGAAAGTCAGGCCGTCAGTCAAGAAGATGTGTGACAAGTGCAAGCTGATACGCAGGCACGGAAGAGTGATGGTTATCTGCAGCAACCCCCGCCACAAGCAGAGGCAGGGCAAGTAGACGGAGGATGAAGCTTGGCCAGAATAGCAGGTGTTGACCTTCCAAGGGAAAAGCAGGTAGAGATAGCGCTCACCTACATATACGGCATAGGGAGGACCAGGGCACGCAAGGCGTGCGAAGGGACAAGCGTGCAGCCGGACACCAAGGTGCGTGACCTGACCGACGAGGAGGTGGTACGCCTCCGCGAGTTCATCGACGCGAACTATCAGATCGAGGGAGACCTGCGCCGGGAGCGCGCCCAGAACATAAAACGCCTCATGGAGATCGGCTGTTACAGGGGACTGAGGCACAGGCGGGGCCTGCCGGTCAGGGGGCAGAGGACGCACACCAACGCGCGCTCGCGAAAGGGTCCCAGGCCGCAGGTCGGCATCAAGAAGAAACAGCGGCAGCAGGCTGCCGGCAGATAAAGGCCCAAGGAGGAGCGAAATTGCCGAGGCCAAGTAGCAGACGGTCGCGAGGCCGCAAAAAGGTCAAGAAGAACGTCCCGGTCGGGATCGCCCATATCAGGGCCACCTTCAACAACACCATCATCAACATCACCGATCCCGAGGGGAACACCATCGCCTGGGCGAGCGCCGGCACCTCCGGCTTCAAGGGCTCCAGGAAGAGCACACCTTTCGCGGCCCAGCTCGCCGCGGAGTCCGCAGCGAAGCAGGCGGCCGAGAACGGGGTCCGCAAGGTGGATGTGAGGGTCAAAGGCCCCGGCTCGGGGAGGGAGACCGCCATCAGGACCCTGCAGGCCAACGGCCTCGAGGTGGGATCGATAAAGGATGTAACGCCGGTGCCGCACAACGGGTGCCGGCCCAAGAAGAAAAGGAGAGTATAGGGGCGCCGTTCAGGAGTGCCCTTAACCACCATGGCAAGACACACCGGATCAGTCTGTAAACAGTGCCGCAGGGAACGGACCAAGCTGTTCCTGAAAGGGGACCGCTGCCTCACCGACAGGTGCTCCGTCGAGAGGCGGGGGTATCCGCCCGGCGAGCACGGCAGGAGGCGCGTCAAGGAGACCGACTACCTCATGCAGCTCCGTGAGAAGCAGAAGGCGAGGAGGGTCTACGGTGTGCTGGAGAAGCAGTTCCGGGCCTATTACAGGCAGGCGATCGGCGAGAAAGGCCGCACCGGCGAGAACCTGATACGCATACTCGAGAGCCGCTTGGACAACGTGGTCTACAGGGCGGGGTTAGCGGTCAGCAGGAAGCAGGCCCGCCAGCTGGTGACGCACGGCCACGTGGCGGTCAACGGCAGAAAGACGGATATTCCATCATTCCAGGTCAGGCAGGGTGACACCATCACCATCCGGGAACGGAGCAAGGACAGCCCGGTGGTCAAGCAGGCTCTGGAGAGTTTCCAGCGCGAGCAGGTGCCCTGGATCGAGGTCGACCGCAAGCAGCTCTCCGCCGTCATGGTGGAGAGGCCCGGCGGCGAGAGCGTGGACGTCCCCATCAGGGACGAGATGATAGTCGAGCTCTACTCACGGTAACTTTAAGGCAACGGAGGGAAGGCCCTTGTTAGGAATTCAGAGACCCCAGATAAAAGTACTGGAACTTGACGACACCGAGGGCGTGTTCGTCATCGAGCCCCTGGAGCGGGGCCTCGGGCACACCATCGGGAACTCCATGAGGCGGGTGCTACTCTCGTCCATCCCGGGCGCAGCAGTGACCTCTGTCAGGATAACCGGGGCGCAGCACGAGTATTCGGCGATCGAAGGTGTCCGTGAAGACACCATAGAGATACTGCTCAACATCAAGGAACTCGTCATAGAGATGGAGGGCGAGGAGCCCCAGACCATGAAGATGAAGGTGACCAAGGCCGGGGAGGTGACGGCGGGCGATATCGAAACGCCGACCGGCCTGGAGGTACTCAACCCCGAGCACGTCCTCGCCACCCTTACCAAGAAGGGAAAGCTGGAGATGGAGATGGTGGTGGAGAAGGGGCGCGGTTACGCCTCCGCCGAGGACAACGAGCGCGAGGGAGACCCCATTGGAGTGATTCCCGTGGACTCGGTCTTCACCCCGGTGGTCAACGCCACCTTCAAGGTGGAGTACACGCGCGTCGGCCAGCGCACCGACTTCGACAAGGTGACGCTTTTCGTCCAGACCGACGGCAGCGTAAAGCCTGACGAGGCCGTGAGCCACGGCGCATGTATCCTCATCGAGCACATAAGCCTGCTGGCCAACCTCGCCGAGGAGGCCGGCCTGGTGGAGATATTCGAACCGACCGAGCTCGCGGCGTCCGCGGGAATCGATACCAGCATAAGCGAGCTGGACCTGAACGTGAGGGCGTACAACTGCCTGCAGAGAGCGAAGATCGAGACACTCGCCGACCTGGTAAGCCATACTGAGGACGAACTGCTGGGCATAAGGAACCTCGGCGCAAAGACCGTCGAGCTCATCAAGGAGAAACTGCAGGCCCGCGGGCTCTCGCTCAAGAGCCAGGACTAGCGGCGGGCACCACCCGGGCACCACCTAAAGTGGAGTGAGATTCAAGATGCCGAAGCCGAAAAAGGGAAATCGACTGGGCGGAAGCCCGTCACACCAGAAAGCGATTGTATCCAACCTCGCCCGCGAGGTAATACTGCACGGACGCATAACCACCACCGAGACGCGCGCCAAGATGGCCAGGCCCGTCGTGGAGAGGCTGGTCACGTACGGCAAGAAAGGCGACGTCGCCGCCCGACGCGAGGCGCTTAAGGTGATCCACGACCGAGACGTCATCCACAGGCTCTTCGTCGAGGTCGCCCCACGCTATGTCGACCGCAACGGGGGGTACACCCGTATACTCAAGCTCGGTCCCCGCCAGGGCGACAACGCGCCCATGGTGGTGCTGGAGCTGGTTTAAGGGCTCGGGGGTGTCCGTCCGCGAGCTGTCCTCGCTTAAAGGCAATACCTGCTTTTGGTTGTCGAAGCCTGCGGAGGCTTCGCGGACGGACACCCCCGAGCCCTTAAACACATCTTTGTCAGTGCTGCGGATTACGAGAGAACGAACGCCCCGGAGCCCCTAACCGCATCTTGATTAATGCTGCGGAGGCCTCGCGTTGGACACCCCCGAGCCCCACACCCTCTTTCCGCATCCATCCTCACCCCGGGCCGCCTTGAGCATGCGGAGTTCATTCCATCTCTCAAGATGAGACTCTGGCCTGTTTTCCGCGCTCCGGATCCCCTTTCAGTGGGGGTCTCCGTACATAGCCCTTTCCACGGCGATAGGTTGGTCGGACGATACCTGGGTTGAGACCTCGGCGGACAGATTCACCGTATCGGCGATGTTGTAGGTCTTTCTGGAGTTGGCAGGAAGGGTTTCCGAGGGACCGCGCACAGCGCCGTTCGCCGTCATGTAGGTAAAGGTCACCTTCGCGGGTGCGTTGTTCGGATTCTGCACCAGCACCCACGACTCGAAACCCGGTAGAGTGCACCCCTCCGCCAGATACCATTCTTTGCTCAAGGTGCGGATGCCCACGGAGTCAGTGGCGTCCTTCTGCCGGTTATCGAGGTATATGGCGCGCTCGGCCACGACTCCCAGGTCGCTGGTGACCCTGGTCGAGACTTCCCAAGCTCCAGGCACGGTCGCGGCAACGTCGAATGTTTCCCTGGATCTGGGACCGATGGTCTTCTCCGGTCCCGCCACTGCCCCGCCAGGGGTCATATACGTGAGGGAGACCCTCGCGGACCTAGGATTGGGGTTCTGCACAAGGATCCAGGTCGCGAAGCCCGGTCCGGTCGAACCTTCGGCAAGGTACCATGTGCTGGACAGACTGCTCACACCGACGGAATCGTGAGACCACGTTGCGCTCTCCCCGAACATGGCACGTTCCGCAGCCACGGGCTTGTCGCTGGTCACCTGAGTGGATACCGACCACTCTTTGCCGACTGTGCCCGCAACGTCGAATGACTTCCTGGAGTTGGCCGGCAGCGTATCCGACGGACCGTCTTTCGGACCGGACGTCGTCATGTAGGTGAGCTTCACTCTAGAGGGTGCGGAGTTTGGATTCATCACGGAGATCCTGGTCGAATAGCCGTCTGCCGTGCACCCTTCGGCGAGATACCAGTTTGTTGATACCTGTGAGATGCCGATCGACTCGTGAGCCCAGCGCCTCCGGTTCCCGTAGACGGCCTTTTCGACCACGACCGGAACATCAGAGACGACTCGCGCCGAGATTCCGCCTTTATCAGTGAAGGCTTCAGAAGCCTCGTGTGTCTTTCTGGAGTCCGCAGGGATACTGTCTTTAACCGTCTTGGTCCCGTTCTCGGTAATGTAGGTCAATCTCACATCAGCCGTTGTCGAACCGGGATTCTGCACCAGTATATATGTCTCGTCTCCATTGGCGGTCGAACCCTCCGGCAGGTACCAGTTCTTCGCCGGAGTGTGGGTCCCGATCGAGTCCGTCGCCCAGGTCCGGGAAGTCGGTTGTACAACGTCCTGTGGAGGTGGCGGGTCCTCCGAACTCCCAAGCGTCACAGGTACACTATCGAGCCGTTCGTTATCCTCCTGTATGGAGACGAAGAAGTCATATAGATCCACGGCGAGTTGCGGGACCCGGATCCTGATCTGGCCGATACTCCAGGACGGGTAGGACTCCGGCTGGTATTCGGCACCCGTGGTCCGGCTGCGTATCACCACGCGATCGTTCAAGCCTCTCACGTCGGGGAAGTCACCGCCCTCCAGCGTGACGATGCCGCGTGAAGAGAACGGATCCGGGTACGCGTCGAGCAGCGTCGGAGCCGGCGGGGGGCCTGATGTGAAAGAGAAGTACACATCGTTCGAAACGCCGCCACCCCACACTTCCACAGTCACCCTGGCGACCGTTCCCGGTTTAGCGCCGGGGGGCATATTGAGGACCAACTTCGTCTCTGACCAGAGGAAGTTCCCCGATCTGTACACCTCGGTATACTGTTTACCGTTCGTCGCGCTGTAAACGACGACTGCCTCGCAATCGGTCTCGGGGCTGAAATTGCTCCCTGTAAGTGTGACCGTTGTACCGGGCGGCCCGGACGAGGGGCTGATGGAATTGATGCGAGGCGTCGCGGCATGCACGGCAGAAACGTCGAGTGCCATGATCATTCCGAACGCCAGAACGAGGGAGACGATAACCCTTATGCTTTTCATGTCAACCAACCCTTTTCCTCGAGGGAGTCATCGGAGACGCAATATGCTCTTGCCGAATTATTCCCGCGAGACAGATGGTTTCCTTTCAGCGATTCGATGCCTCGAAAAAGGACATCGCTGCCCCGTCCCCCCGATGGCTCCCACCGCACTTCCCTACCGCAGCCCGGGGTTGAGCATGCATCTTCCTCTATCTATATAATCTGTTCACGTGGTGAGCGGGATGAAGGGTGATGAGCGGCATGGCTGTCTCGTACGAGTGGAGTCCGGAGGAGCAGAGGGAGTACTCACTCGCGAAACTCCTGAAGTACATCGAGGACTATGTCTATCCCTTCCACCCCTACTACCGCAAGGTCTTCATGGACCGCGGGCTCGATCCGCGGAAGTTCCGTTCGTACGCCGACCTGCGCCGGATACCGGTTACCACCAGGGCGGAAGTGCTCGCGGACCAGCGGGCTTTCGTGCTGCGGCCGGGCACGAGCGGTGACGGCGACGTGGAGCCGCTCGGTCCGGGCAGGAAGCTTTCGTACGTGCTGAAGACGCTCCGGGCGGGGTACTCGCGAGACGTCCTGGGAAGCCCGCGCCCTTTCAGCCGGCGCGTGACACAGACACGAGCCGCCGAGTGGGAGCCGACCCGGTTCACATTCAGTTCAGGCGTTGAGGGAGACCGCCTGGCCGCGGGATATACGGAGCACGACTCCTTCAGGGTGATGCCTGTCCTGGCGTCAATGTTGTACCTGTTCGGGTGGGAGCCGGGCATGAGAGGCCTGGCCATGGCCCCCGGGCTGCCGCATTTCGCGGTCCAACTGGCCGTTGCAGCGGGACTTACCGTCGAGGGCGGGACGGCTGCGTTCGTTGAAGCGTGGGATACCGTCCGCGAGACCGAGCGTCTGGCGGAAATCGCCTCGCGGCTGCCGTTCGACATGTTCCTGGCCAGCCCTTCCTACATGGGCTTCTGGCTCGGGTGCGCCCTGGAGATGATGGATGAAGACCCGGAGATGAATCTCTCCCAGGTCAGGTTTGCACTCCTCCCCGGGGAGCCCCTGCCGGGCGAGCGGCGCGAGGAGCTCAAAGGTCTCTTCGAGCAGGTCGGTTCTCACGGGGTGGAGGTCCTGGAGTGCTACGGCTCGTCGGAGCTCCGGGCAGCGTTCCCGGAGTGCGGCGAGGGTGCCGGTATTCACCTGGACCCGGAGTATTACTTCTGGGAAGTCCTGGACCCCGACACCATGGAGCCGGTCGGGTGGGGCGAGCCCGGAGTTCTCTGCTTCAGCCACGTTGGATGGCGGGGCACCGTGCTGCTGCGCTACTGGACCGGGGACATCGCTGAACGCGGGGTCACCTGGGACCGGTGCCCCCGCTGTGGGCTGACTTTTCCTGTCCTGAGGCCTCCCGTAGGCCGCCTGAAGGGAGTCGCTCCCTTTCTGAACGACAGGGACGTCACTTCGTGTAAAACCTGAGTAGGTCAGCGGTGCTTGACTCTTTGCGGAAGGCCCATATAGATTAATATCGAAGATATCTTTGAAATAAGAATACAGGCCGGTCCCTAACTAAAAAGGACGGCAACTTGCGCCGATCGTCAATAGGACCTGTTTAGTTAGTGTCTGGCCTTATTCTTTCCCTGTTCTCTCTGAATCTTTTTTACTCGGCAGCCTTGGCTGCGGCCTGCCAGGAAGGTGGCGGTATGGCCTTACGCCTTCTTCTCAATCTCTTTCGGAAGAGAGCCCTGGGCGTCGCCAGGAGGAGGATCCAGAGCATGAACAGCAGGGGCACTCCCACCTGAAAGGTCCTGGACCTGAGAAAGACCAGCAGCCTGTCGGACAGGGCGAGGGACGCCGAGACCCCGGCCTTGACCCCTTCCGTGAGAGACATCACCGATCCAAGCTGTACCTGTGCCGTCTCCAGCCCTTCGATGGAGGAGGCCAGGTCTTTCCTCACCGCGCCTTTACCGCTCTCGATAGTCCTGTTCAGTCCTTTCAGCCCCTTGTTGAGGAAATACAGGACCACTATGACGATAAAAAGCGCCAGCAGGATCGCCAGGGCGCCGACTATCTGGAGGATCTTCGCTATCAAACAAACACCTCGCCGGCTCGAGTGGAGTACCGTGCAAGACTATAACCAAAATGAGATTCGAGCACAAACGACGGAACCGGCACGAATCCGGGGCGCGATCGACTGTTAGACCTCAATGCCCCCCCTTCATCTATAATGTATCCATGATGGACGAGAATCCTGTCGGTACCGGCGAATCTGTGCTTAAGCACCTGTCTCGAGAGCTCTTCTCACTGAAGCGTGCCATCTCGGACTTTCTTCGAGATAACAAGGCAGAGCTCATAGCAGGCATCGACCGGATCGTCGAGAGCGCTGCGGGGAAGTACTCCTCACTCCCTGTGGAGAGAGTAGAGGATATCCGCAAGTCAAACCGCGATTTCCTGGAACTCTACATGTATTACTTCGATGCGCCGGAACCCCCCATGAAAGCGGTCAGGGACGTGGCGCTCGAAGCGGGCGGCAGGGGAGCGGCCCAGGGTGTTCGGCTCAACGCGGTCATCGGTACCTTCGACCAGTGCGAGACATACGTATGGGACAGGATGGTACGTGAGTTCCTGGACATGGATTTCACCGCGGAGGCGTGGATAGAGATCGCGCGGATGCGCGACCGTTTCACCAAGGAGGTCCGACACTATATCAGGCGCGCCTACGTGAAAGAGGAGAAGTCGGCCGTAGAGCGCCAGCTCAAAGAGCTGCGCGCGCTGGCGGGCCTGGGGCAGGTGATCGTCTCCACCGTTGACCTGGAGCGGGTCCTCGGCCAGATAGTGGAGGCGGCGGCGGGGCTGATGCAGGTCAGGATGGGCGCGGTGCTCCTGCTCGACGACTCAAAGAGAAACCTGGAGGTGGTCGCCGAGACGGGGCTGGCGAGGTCCTGGGCCGGCGGGAGAGAGAGCGTGCCGCTGGAGAAGAGCCTCATGAGCGTTGTGCTCCGCAGGGGGGAGTACGTCCTGGCCAGAGACGACGAGCTCAAGGGGTTCAAGCTGCCGCGCGCCGGCGCAGGGCGGAAGACCCGTTCCGCGCTTGCCGTTCCCATAACCGTCGACGACGAGACGATAGGCGTCATGGAGCTCTACGACACGGCGCCCAGGGAGTACTCGGACCTCGATCTCACCATGTTAGCCACCTTCTGCTCCACCGCGGGGGTGGCTGTGAAGAACGCGCGGCTCTTCCAGGAGGAGAGGAGGCTTCAGAGGCAGGCGACGCTGCTGATGGATGTCGCGCAGAAAATAACCGAGATGCGCGATCTGGACGAGCTGCTGGAGATGATCGCGGAAAAGACGGCCGTGGCCATGGGGGTCGACCGGTGCTCCATCTTCTTCTACGAACCCGAGGCGAACGCCCTGACCTTCGTGGCCGGTTTCGGTCGCAGCACGCTGCAGGTGTGGCTGCTGAACCAGTTCCACATCCCGGTGAGCGAACTGGGTGTGGCGACCGAGCGGGCCATACGCACCCGCGAGCCGGTACTGGCGACCGATGCGGGCGAGGAGCTGAGCCTGGAATCGAGGTTGTTCAGGGGGCCAGGGGTCCGTTCATACATGCAGGTGCCCCTGGTGGTAAAAGATGAGCTCATCGGGCTGATGAGCCTGGAGTTTCTTTCGAGCGAAGTGAGGTTCTCAGCCGACGACGTTGCGCTGGCGAACTCGCTCGCCCGCCAGGCGGCGGTGGCCATCCAGAACAGGCGCCTCCAGGAGAAGCTGTTCGAGCAGCAGCTGACCATCAAGAACGCGGAGATAAACGAAAGGCTCTACCGCGAGCGCGAGAGAAGCGAGGCGGTGTTGAAAGCCACACCGGACGCCGTCCTGGTGATCGACAGGGATCACAAGGTCACCCTGACCAATCCCGCCGCGGAGTACATGACGGGCTGGAGCCTCCAGGAGGCGAAGGGGCGAGGGTGTCACGAGATCCTTTACGGCTCGCCCAGCTCGCCGGGATTCTGTCCCGGCCCGGACTGCCCCATAGACAGGATGCTGTCCGGTGAGCAGGTCGCTTACTCCGAGGACGAGATCGTGTCGCGGACAGGGGAGCACATACCTGTTGCGGGGACCTTCGCGTCTATCATGGGCCCGGATGGCAAAATCGAGAACGTCGTCGCGGTCTACAGGGACGCCAGGCAGCAGAAAGAGCTCGAGAAGTACGCTCTCATGCAGAGGGAGATGGACATCGCTTCGGGCATCCAGACCAGCCTGCTGCCCCGTGAAGGGCTCGAGGCGCGCGGCGTCCGGATACAGGCGCGGCAGCAGCAGGCGCACCTGGTGGGAGGCGACTGGTACGACTACTGGCTTTACGGTGACAAGATATTCTTGATGATCGGGGACGCGTCGGGAAACGGGGTGGGCGCGGCGCTCTTCGCCACCATGGCGCTGAGCGCGCTCAGGGTGGAGTCACGTGAGCACGGTGACTTGAGCCAGGTGCTGGAGCACGTGAACCGCAGCCTTTATATCGGAAACAGGTCCGACAGCTTCGTCACGGTGTTCCTGGGGGTGCTCGACCTGACCACCATGACCTTGATTTACACCAACGCCGGCCATGAGGAGCCGCTCTGCGTGGGAAAGGCCGGCAAAGCGCCGGAGACGCTCTCCTCCGACAAGAGATCACTGCTGGGAATCTTCGCGAGCGCGGACCTGGACGTGAAGACTCGCCGGCTGTACCCGGGAGAACGGATGGTGCTCTATACGGACGGGGTAATCGACGCCCGGAGCTCAAAGGATAAGCTCTACGGCCTCAAGCGGCTCAACCGTTTCGTCGCCGCCAACCGCGACCTTCCTATAGGGGAGTTCATTGATACGCTCATCGAGAACGTGCTCGAGTTCTGCAAAGGTGAGCCTCCCGACGACATGACGGTCATGGTCTGCGACATCCCCTGAAAGTAGAAATTCACCTTCTGGGGTCTGGATTATTAAGAAGACGGACGCTCCATTAAAATCGGGTTTGCACAAACTCGAAAGAAAGGAGCCTCCGTCATGAAGGAAGTGTACGCCGG
>JAGUWJ010000169.1 GCA_020062425.1 Actinomycetota bacterium | reverse complement strand
TGAGATGCGGCCCGGGGACCGGTTCGTAAAGCGGCATCCCGATCAACGTGCTAGGATTGGCTTGGGCAAGCGGTTTGTTGGGTTATGGCCGATGCTCTACATACGACCAGGGGAGGATAACCGGAGTCAGTGACCCCGCCGGTCGCTCAATATCATACGCCTACGATGCGGACGGCAACTTAGTTGAGGTTATAGACCTCAATGGTGGGGAGACTACGTACACATACGACAGCAATCATAGAGTGGTTACCATTACTGACCCCAATGGCTCTACTTTCGTTACCAATACTTATGACGATCTGAACAGAGTAATTTCTCAGGTCGACTCCCATGGGGAAGTGGTTACGTTCAGCTACGATGACTCCCTGAGGCAATCGACCTTCACAGATGCTCTGGGAGGTGAGAGCACATCCAGTGCTAGTGCTGAATATTTCCATTCGAGCACTACTGATGCTTTGGGCAACACAACCTCTGTCGAATACGACGATGATGGTAACGTCACATTACGCACAGATAAGCGCGGCTACAGAACTTTTTATACATACGATGAGAACGGCAATGTGTTGACCGAGCGAGATGCAGCGGGGATAACAACATCGTACACGTACGACCAAAAGGGGAACTGTCTCACCACGACCGATCCACTGGGGCACACAACCATCAGGACATACGACCAGAACTGCAACATGCTCACCGAAACCGACCCGCTCAATCGCATGACCACGTACACGTACGATTCCGCCGGCCGCATGCTCACGAAGACCGACCCGTTGGGGCGCGTTACACAGAACAGCTACGACAGTCGTGGCAATCTCATCCAGGTTATCAACCCTGATGGGGGTGTAACCACCAACGAGTATGATCTGGCCAACAGAAAGACTCGCACCACAGATCCTGAGGGAAATGTCACGCAATTCACATATGACGCCATGGGACACCTCATATCTATGGTCGACCCCATGAACCAGACCTGGTTATTCACCTACGATTCAGACGGCAACCAGCTGACTACAACAGATCCCTTGGGTCATACGTTCAGCAAGGCTTACGATTCAATGGCTAGACTGGTAAGCGAAACGGACCCAACTGGCAGGACCATGACTTACCAGTATGACGCGAACGGGAACAAGACAAAGGAAATCGACCCCCTGAACAATACAACTACTCATGTCTATGACGCGCTCGGCAGGGAAATAGAGACAATAGATCCCAGGGGCAATTCCACGTTCAAGTCTTATGACCCTGAGGGCAGTGTGTTGACAGAGACAGACGCTGAAGGCAACACCGTTACCAATACTTATGATGGACATGGAAGATTGGTCATCTCAAAGAACCCCCTCAACGGTACAACAATTCATACCTATGACGACGCTGGGAGAGAGGTTTCTGTAACGGATCCACTTAATCACGTCACAACCAACTCGTACGATGCAGCTGGCCAGCTTGTTTCCACTACCGACGCCGATAACCGCACGACCTCGTACGCCCATGATGCCTGCGGCAACCGGACAAGCGAGACCGACCCTGCTGGTCATGTTACAGCAAGCACGTACGACTCGATGAACCGCGTGGTGGCGACGACGGACGCGGCCGGCCGCACCACTTCCTACACGTTCGATAAGAACGGGAAGAAGCTCTCCGTCACGGACGGTGAGGGGAACACGACTAGTTTCACCTACAACGCACTCGGGCTGATTGTCACGGCATCGGATCCGCTCGGCAACACAACTACCTACACATATGACAACGCTGGGCGCAGAACCGCCATGACCGATCCCAAGGGCGAGGTTACTCAGTACGCACTCGATGACACCGGGCGTCTCCTCACGGAGACCAACCCCTTGAGCGAGCAGATGTCTTGCACCTACGATGCTGCCGGTAGAATAGCGACAATGACCGACGGTGAAGGAACGACTGCATACACTTACGATCCCAATGGCAACGTCACCCAGGCTGCCTACCCCGGAGGTCTCACCGAAACAGCTGTCTACAACATGAACAATCAGCCAACTCAGCGGTCAGGTGGAGGCATTACCATCACGGTGGGTTATGACGCCCTGGGGAGAGTATCCTCGGCCAGCAACGGCCAGGCTTCCACAACGTGCGTATACGATGCTGCGGGCAACGTTACAGGAAAGACTCTGAGCGTCAATAGTCAGAACAGGAGTTTCAGCTACGCCTACAGCCCAACCGGCTTGATGACCCAAGCGACGGACGCCAACGGCACAACGACCTTCACTTACGACACCGCCGGTAGGCTCGCGGCAAAGAACTACCCCAACGGAGTTTCGACCGATTTCAACTACGACGCCGCAGGTGCCATTTCCGCCCTCAACGTGACTAAGGGAGCTCAGTCTTTGAAGAGTTACCATGTTACCCGGGACGGACGAGCAAACATCACTCAGATCGTTGAGGACGGCACCCAGGTAACAACCTACTCATACGACGTCGCGAGCCGCCTGGTGGCCGAGGCCAGCCCCTTCACAGGGAATATCACCTACACCTACGACTCGGCTGGGAACAGGCTCTCAAAGACCCTGGGAGGCGACCAGACCACCTACACCTACAACGACGCAGATCAGCTCACGGCAGACTCGGAAGGAAACACCTACACCTACAACTCACGGGGCGACCTCACAAAAGTAGAGAATGGCGCCTATGAGAAAGACCTCACCTGGGACGCCAAGGGCAGGCTCAGCAACATAACTGACACCGAAGGGCTCTCCCTTGCCTACACCTACGATCCACTGGACAGGGTCTTCTCCTCGGACGAGGGCTCCGAGCTCATAACCCACGCCTACGACATGACCTCAGATGCAGAGCTCGCCATCCTCGATCAAGGCCTCAACATCAAGGCCCTCTACCACTCAGGGGCGGACGGGCTCATCTCCAGCACCACGGCGCAAGGGACCTCCTACTACTCCTACAACCCCCACTCAGACGTCTCACTCATAAGTGACGCAAGCGGAAACGAAACAGCCCAGCTCCACTACGACGCCTGGGGCAACACCGCAGAAGCGACAGATGAGCCCAACAACTACCTGGGCAAGTTCCAGAGGAGGGACTACCACTCTTCAGGCCTCATCAAGATGGGAGCGCGCTTCTACGACCCGGAGACCGGGCGCTTCATAAGCCGGGACCCGCTTAAGGGACAGGACGAGCTCCCCATCTCGCATAACCCGTATGTGTATGCTTACGATGATCCGGTGAATCTGAAGGATCTCACAGGCATGGGCGTTGGAGACGCAGCGCAGATTGTCATTGATGTTGCCAAGCAGTTTGCGGACGCTGCAACGAAGCTTCTGCAGAAGGAAATCAATCCGAATTGTTTCATTCAGCTGCCGGATATACTGCCGATTCCCGATAGACGTTCGAAGCACTATGCAACAAGCAATAACAAGTTTTCTATGCATGGCGATGTCGAGTATGGAGTGTACGAAGTAGAATCAACCGTTGTTATTTATGGCGTATCGAATACCATTGTGGGCAAAGGGCGACTCGTTGCGCAGTGCATTAGCAGTGTCATTGTATACGTTGATGGAGAGTATAAGGATGGTAGTGGGGACGCTTGGAATATTTTTTATCCCGCACTATGGTCGACAACAATGGAAGGTGCCACGTTGAGAACATATGTCGAAGCTGGGATTGGGCATGTCAAAATAGCAATAGCGGCTTCTTGGACAGACTTCGATCCGTCAATCGTAATATTTCCATCTACAAAGGCTGCGGTAGTATTGACCTTCTAGCTTGAGAGAGGTACTGCAATATGCGTTTCAAGAAACGTCAACTTTTCGGGCTCTTTTCGATTGCATTTCTATTAATATTCATTATTGGTTGTGGTTCAGACACAGAGTGGCGCTCAATTGCCGTTTCAAGTAAGGCATCCATAAGATATAGACAATCAGGGGTTCCCTCAAAGAACCACATCAAGAAGGTTGCGTTAAATCCGTCAGGGGGTGGTTGGGCTGTTGGAGACGGCCTCGTATTGAAATACGAACATAAGAAATGGGACTTGGTTGGCAGAGGTTTAATTGGACAAGATGCTGCTCTAAACTCAGTATCTGTTGTTGATGATGAAGACGCTTGGTTCGTTGGTAGCAAAGCGATATTCAAATCGGGGGGCAGCATAGAGCAGAAGCCAATGATTGTTGAAGCCAGAGAAGAGATCCTTCATGAGACTGAACTAGATTTAGACAATAACCTCTCATCAGTGTCTATGATTAGCTCGCGGGAGGGTTGGGCTGGTGGTGATTATGGGCTGTTACTGCGGTTCAATGGATCACTGTGGAACGTCGAACCCTTTCCTTTGACAAGTCACATATGGGATCTCCTTTTTGCGGATGCAGGACTCGGATGGGCACTCAGTGGGACCTCGCTGGTTGAATATGGAAACGGGCGGTGGTCTGTCAATCCGGAACCCTTGCGGCCGTATCCCAAGCGTCTGCTAGAACGTGGCGATGGAACATTGGTCGTTGGTGGAATGGAGTGGTTGCTAATCATCCGCAACGGGAGTCGTCAATATGTGGAAGGAATGGAAAGTGCTGAGGTCTCTTGTATGGCCGAGGATTCACGAGGGGGGATTTGGATTGTAGGTGGAGATCCAAGTGGGCAGACTGGCGTAATTGCCTACTTGTACGAGGGAACTTTGTCTTCAAACAGAGTCGACTTTCCGGAATACCTTAATGGAATTGCTATTGATGATAATAATCATGGATGGATATGTGGAAACAATGGAACTATGCTCGAGATTCAAATCGAATATGAACTGTAATAGTCAACAGCTTCTTAGCACAGAAAGTGTAAAAGTCACAAGCTTACCCGATAGATTCTAATGTAAAAGTTAACTGTAGAAGTTAACAGCTCCCCGGACACTTTCTAACATCCTCAACCGCGGGGCAGTCATCCACGTTGCGCCCCCACCCCCTAAGCGCTATCATGAGCTTATCTCCCGGAGAAAAGGAAAAACTGTGGAAAACAGGGCAGAAAAAGGCACAGATACAGTAAAGAGAGGCCTCGCGGAGATGCTCAAAGGCGGGGTCATAATGGACGTCATAAGCGTCGAACACGCGCAGATCGCCGAGGAGGCGGGCGCGGTCGCGGTTATGGCCCTCGAGCGCGTCCCGGCTGACATCCGCGCATCAGGCGGCGTGGCCCGCATGGCCGACCCCGAGATAATAAGCGGCATCATGGACGCGGTCACTATCCCGGTCATGGCGAAGTGCCGCATCGGGCATTTCGCCGAAGCCCAAGCGCTGGAGGCGCTGGGGGTGGACTACGTCGATGAGAGCGAGGTGCTCACACCTGCCGATGAGGCGAACCACGTGGACAAGCGGCAGTTCAAGGTGCCGTTCGTGTGCGGGGCCATCAACCTGGGCGAGGCGCTTCGCCGCATCGCGGAGGGCGCGGCCATGATCCGCACCAAGGGTGAGGCGGGCACCGGCAACGTGGTGGAGGCGGTCCGGCACATGCGGACCATCACCAGCGAGCTTGCACGGCTCACTACCATGACCGACGACGAGCTGATGGCCGCATCGGAGGAGCTGCGTGCCCCGTACGAACTGGTGGTTGAGGTCGCCCGGGCGGGCAAGCTCCCGGTGGTCAACTTCTCCGCGGGTGGCATCGCGACGCCCGCTGACGCTTCCCTCATGATGCAGCTCGGCGCGGAGGGCGTCTTCGTCGGCTCCGGCATCTTCAAGTCCGACAACCCCCCTAAAAGGGCCAAGGCCATAGTGCAGGCCACCACCCATTATGAGGACCCCGCCCTCATCGCCGAGGTCTCGCGGGGGCTGGGAGATGCCATGCGCGGCCTCGAGATAAGCGAGATAGACAAGGAGAGCCTGATACAGTTCCGTGGATGGTAACAATATAACGGTAGGAGTTCTCGCTCTTCAGGGTGCGGTGCGCGAGCACCTCGAGATGATCGAGCGATGCGGGGCCCGGGGGGTCGCGGTCAAACGGCCTTCCGGGCTCGATGGTATCAACGGCCTCATCATCCCCGGCGGGGAGAGCACCACCATCGGCAAACTCATTGACCTCTACGGCTTCGAGCCCGAGCTGAAGAAGCTTGGGGCCTCGGGCGTCCCCATTTACGGCACCTGCGCCGGGCTCATACTGCTGGCCGAGCGCGTGGTGGGAAGGCACGGGCCGGTGCTGGGGCTCACCGACGTCACCGTCGAGCGTAACGCCTTCGGTCGCCAGGTCGATTCCTTCGAGGTGGACCTCCCCGTGGCAGGCATCGACGAGCCCGGGCGGCCGTTCCGTGCGGTGTTTATCCGCGCGCCGGTCATAGAGGAAACAGGTGCAGAGGTGGAGGTCATGGCGAGCCTCGAGCGGGGCGTGGTCATGGCCAGGCAGGGTCACTACCTCATGGGGGCGTTCCACCCGGAGCTCACCGGTGACGAGCGTATCCACCGCTATTTCCTGGAGATGGTACGCGGCAAGCGATAGAATGCGTCTGGAGCACGGCGACGCGGAGGTAAGCATATGTCCGGGCACTCCAAGTGGCATTCCATAAAGCACAAGAAGGGCAAGGAAGACGCGAAGCGCGGCAAGCTCTTCAGTAAGCTCGCCCAGAAGATCGCGGTGGCGGCGCGTGAGGGAGGGGGCAACCCCGAGGCAAACGCGGCGCTGGCGAACGCTATCGAGACCGCCAAGAGCTACAGCATGCCCAACGACAACATCAAGCGCGCCATCGCCAAGGGCACCGGCGAGCTGAAAGGCGGCCAGCTCGAGGAGATGAGCTTCGAGGGTTACGCGGCGGACGGTGTGGCGGTCATCGTGGAGGTGCTCACCGACAACCGCAACCGCACCACCTCAGAGATAAAGCACGTCTTCACCAAGTCGGGCGCGAGGCTCAGCGAGACAGGCTCGGTGGCCTGGATATTCGAGAAGAAGGGGCTCTTCCTCATCAAGAAAGACCCCGCGCACGACGAGGAGGAGCTCTTAGAGATCGCTCTTGAGGCGGGCGCCGACGACCTCACCGGGGAAGGCGACACCTGGGAGATAGTCTGCGACGTGGGGCAGTTCCGCGCCGTCAGGGACGCTCTCGCCGCCCACGGGCTGCAGCCCGAGAGCGCCGAGCTCACCATGGTGCCCAAGAACACCATCAAGCTCGACCGGAACGGGGCGAAGAAGGTCTTGAGGCTCATCGACGCGCTCGAGGAGCTGGACGACGTGAGCGACGTGTACGCCAATTTCGACATCCCCGACGAGGTCCTCGAGGAGGAAGCGGCCTCACTTTCGTAGAAGGCCAATCTCGAGGACTGGAGGTAACCTTCGTGAGGGTGCTCGGGATCGACCCGGGGATAACCAACACCGGCTACGGACTGGTTGAGGAGCTCTCCGGCACAATGCGCGCGGTGGGTCACGGCTCTATTCGGACGTCCGGGCGGGCCGACATGTCCGAGCGGCTTGATAAGCTCTACCGTGAGACGACCGAGGTCATCGGGCGCCTCGAGCCCGACGTGGTGGTCATCGAGGAGCTCTTCTTCAACACAAACCAGAAGTCCGCGATGGCGGTGGGGCAGGCGCGCGGGGTGATAATCCTCGCCTGCAGGCACTCGGGCAAGCCCTGGGCGGAGTACACGCCGCTCCAGGTGAAGATGTCGGTGGTGGGAAACGGCAACGCCAGGAAGGAGCAGGTGGCCTACATGGTGGGCGCGCTCCTGGGGATGAAGGAAGAGCCGGCGACGCTCCACGCCTGCGACGCGCTCGCCATGGCCATATGCCACCTCCAGTCGCGCAAGTTAAAGGAGCTGCTGACTTAACAGTGGGGACGGACCCCTTAAGTTAAGTCGGTTGGGTGTCATTAAGTTTGTGGGTTGCGACTTAACTTAAGGGGTCCGTCCCCACTGTTAAGCCGGGAAGAGAAGAGATGATCGCTTACATCAGGGGCAAGCTGCTGGAGAAGGGCGCAGACCACCTCACCATCCTCACGGGCGGCTTCGGGGTGGATGTGCGAGCCCCCGCGGGCACCATCGACAAGGCCCCCGCGGCCGGCGAGGAAATGGCGCTCTACACCTACCTTCACGTACGTGACGACGCCCTCCAGCTCTACGGGTTCGATTCCTCGAGAGCGCGCGACCTCTTCACCAAGCTCATGTCGGTCTCGGGGTTCGGCTCCCAGAAGGCGCTGGCGGTGCTCTCGGTGTTCTCGCCGGAGGGGTTCGAGTCGGTGGTCCAGCGGGGCGACGCCGACGCGCTCACCATCATCAAAGGGGTCGGCAAGAAGGGCGCGGAGCGCCTTATACTCGAGATGAAAGACAAGATCGAGCCCTCTATAGAGGAGATAGCGGAGCTCCCGCCCGAGGGCCGGGCGCCGTTCGGCGAAGCGGTCGAGGCGCTGGTCCAGCTCGGCTATACGCGAGTGGAGGCCCACGAGGCGCTGAAACGATATCCGTTCGAGGGGAAGGAAGCCTCCGTGGAGGAGCTGCTCCAGTTCACCCTCAAGAATCTGGACAGGGGCTGAGAACCGGTTGAGCGACGAACGTGCGGGGATAACATCGAGCGCGCTCTCCCCCGAGGAGAAGGCGCTCGACATCACGCTCCGCCCCCGCGCGCTTGCTGAGTTCATAGGACAGGCCGCCAACAAGGAGCAGCTCCGTATCTTCATCGAGGCTGCCCGCAAGCGGGGTGACGTGCTCGACCACGTCCTGCTCTCGGGGCCGCCGGGCCTCGGTAAGACCACGCTCGCCGCCATCATCTCCAACGAGCTGGGCGTCAACACGCGCGCCACCAGCGGGCCCGCGCTGGAGCGCCAGGGAGACCTCGCCGCGATTCTTACCAACCTCGAGTCCGGCGAAGTGCTCTTCATCGACGAGATACACCGCCTGCCGCGCACGGTAGAGGAGATACTCTACCCCGCCATGGAGGACTTCAAGATAGACATAGTCATAGGCAAGGGGCCGGGCGCGCGCTCGGTCAGGCTGGAACTGCCCGACTATACCCTCATCGGGGCCACCACCCGGGTGGGGCTCATGACCGGGCCCCTGCTCACCCGGTTCGGGGTCTCGCTCCGGCTTGATTACTACCCCGTGGACGAGATGGAAAATATCGTGCGCAGGGCCGCCGGCATCCTCGACATCGAGATAGACGAGGGCGGCTGCCACGAAATAGCTCGGCGGGCGCGGGGCACCCCGCGTGTGGCGAACCGGCTCTTGAAGCGGGTGCGCGATTATGCCGAGGTTGAGGCGGACAGGGTCATCACCGAGGACGTGGCACGGGGAGCCATGGCGATGCTGCAGGTGGACGAGGTGGGGCTCGACGTGGTAGACCAGGCCATCCTGGGCGCGGTAATAGACAAGTTCTCCGGTGGGCCGGTGGGCCTGAAGACGCTAGCCGCCGCGGTGGGTGAGGAGCCCGACACGCTGGAGGAGGTCTACGAGCCGTACCTGATGCAGATCGGGTTCCTGAAGCGCACCCCCCGGGGGCGGGTCGCCACCCCGCGCGCGTTCAAGCACCTCGACCGTGAGCCGTCGGGGAGGAGCGATGAAGCCCTCTTTTGAAGCGATATGGGCCGGGGCGCTTACCTTTGGGGACAGACACCGTAAGGTAAGTCGGAATGCTCTAAGCAGGTTACTCACTATCGACTTACCTTACGGTGTCTGTCCCCAAAGGTAAGCGGATCCCAGGATTGGGTGAGGAAAGACCGTGAAGATACTGCTGCATACCTGCTGCGCGCCGTGCCTTATCGTCCCCCACCGCGTGCTCTCGGAGCAGGGGTTCGAGGTGGTGCCGTTCTTCTACAATCCCAACATCCACCCGTTCCGCGAGTACCGCGAGCGCTACCAGGCGGTTGTCGAATACTGCGAGCGCGAGGGGCTCGACCTCCACACCGGGCCGTACGAGATGGAGTATTTCCTGAGCGAGGTGAGCGGAAGGGTCGACACCCGCTGCGAGCGATGTTTCGAGCTCCGGCTCACACGCGCAGCCCTCGAGGCGCGCCGTCTCGGCATCGGATACTTCGCCACCACGCTCCAGGTGAGCCCGTACCAGAGCCAGACCGCCATATGCGAGGCGGGGGAGTCCGCCGCCATTGAGCACGGGGTGCTGTTCCGCTCGGAAGACATGACCGCGCTCTACGAGGAGTCAGTGAGCGCGAGCCGCGAGGGCGGCATCTACCGACAGTCTTACTGCGGGTGCGTCTACAGCGAAAAAGAGCGCTACCAGAAAAGCGACCCCCCGGCACCTGCGAGCGGCGAAACGAAGCGACGCAAGCGGCGCGAGCGATGAAGACAGGGCTCTTCGACTACCCCCTCCCCAGGGAACTCATCGCGCAGGAGCCCGCGCCCGAACGCGACATGAGCCGCCTGATGCACGTCGCCAGGGCGAACGGCGCCATCGAGCACCACATCTTCCGCGAACTTCCCGCGCTGCTCTCAGACGGCGACCTCCTGGTGGTGAACAGCTCCCGGGTATTCCCCGGCAGGCTTGCCGCACGCAAGGACCCCACCGGCGGAGCGGTGGAACTGCTACTGCTGGAGAAGGTCGAGGATGGCGCGTGGAGGGCGCTCACCAGGGGGGCGAAGCTGAAAACCGGTGCCGCTCTCTCATTCGAGGGGGCGGACGTAACGGCCCGGGTGATCGAAGGCCCTGCGGAGGGGAAAGTGCTGGTGCGTTTCAGCGAAGGAGGCGAGCCGGCACAGGACGGCGCGGTGTTCGCTCTCGGCGATGTGCCCCTCCCTCCGTACGTGGAAGGGCCCGTTCCCGATATCGAGCGCTACCAGACCGTTTACTCCGAGCGCGAGATATCGGCGGCCGCGCCGACGGCCGGGCTCCATTTCACCGAGCGCCTGATTGATGATCTGGAAGGAGCCGGCATGCGCTTCGCGAGCCTGGAACTGGCGGTCGGCATGGATACGTTCGTGCCGGTGAGGGAGGAGCAGGCTGAAGACCACCGCATCCACTCCGAGTGGTTTG
This sequence comes from Actinomycetota bacterium, assembly GCA_020062425.1. Taxonomy (GTDB): domain Bacteria; phylum Actinomycetota; class Geothermincolia; order Fen-727; family Anoxymicrobiaceae; genus JAGUWJ01. The sequence goes on along the minus strand of JAGUWJ010000169.1, from coordinate 4,409 downwards.
AAGTGGGCGAGGAGTGCGCGGCCTCTGTCAACGAGACCCGGGCACAAGGAGGAAGGGTCATCGCCGTAGGCACCACGGTCGTCCGGGCGCTCGAGTCGGCTGCCGGGCAGGACGGCCGCATTCGACCGGCGTCGGGGCGAACCTCGCTCTTCATAGTGCCGGGGTACGAGTTCCGTGCCGTCGATGCCCTCCTCACCAACTTCCACTTCCCGCGCTCGACGCTGCTCATGCTGGTCTGCGCGTTCGGCGGCCGCGAGCTCATCCTCGAGGCGTACCGGACGGCGATAGATGAGCGCTACCGCTTCTACTCGTTCGGCGATGCTATGCTGGTGACGTGATGTTCGAGATCACCCATAGAGATAAGAAGACGAAAGCGCGCACCGGGGTGCTGCGCACGGCGCACGGCGAGGTCAGGACCCCGCTGTTCATGCCCGTCGCCACCCAGGCCACCGTGAAGGCGATGAGGCCCGAGCAGGTGCGCGAGCTGGGCTTCGATATGGTGCTGGCGAACGCCTACCACCTCATGCTCAGGCCCGGCGTGGATGTTGTGGAGAAATCAGGGGGCCTGCACCGTTTCATGGGATGGGACGGCCCCATCCTGACCGATTCGGGCGGGTACCAGGTCTTCAGTCTTGGGAAGGACGTCAAGATCACACCTGAGGGGGCGAGCTTCCGCTCCCACCTGGACGGCTCGAGCGTCTTCATGAGCCCCGAAATGTGCATGGATGTACAGGACAAGCTCGGCTCAGATATCGCCATGGTGCTGGACGAGTGCCTCCCATACCCGTCGGAGCGCGACGTAGCGCGGGAATCTCTCCTGCTCACGCGAGACTGGGCAAAGCGGTGCAGGGACAGCAGCGCCGGAAACGACAATCCAGACGAGCGCCAGCTCCTCTTCGGGATAATCCAGGGAGGCATGTACGCCGACCTGCGGGCCGAGAGTGCTGAAATGACGGTCGGCCTCGGTTTCGACGGCTACGCCCTGGGCGGCCTCTCGGTGGGGGAGCCACGCGAGCTCACCCTGGAGCTGGTAGGGAGCACCCTCGAGCACCTGCCGGAGGAAGCCCCGCGCTACCTGATGGGGGTGGGCGACCTGTTTGGGCTAGCCGATTGCATCGCGCTCGGCGTGGACATGTTCGACTCGGCGCTTCCCACCCGCGTCGCCCGGAACGGCTCCGCTTTCGTCGGAAGCGACCGCCTCAACCTCAAGAACGCCCGGTTCGCGAACGACCAGGGACCCCTCGACCCCGAGTGCGGCTGCTACGCCTGCGCCAACTACTCCCGCGCCTACCTGCGCCACCTGGTCATCGCGAAGGAGATACTGGGCTTTCACCTGCTCACCGTCCACAACCTCCACCAGGTCGCCTCGCTCATCAACAGCAGCCAGCACTTACCCCTGGGGACAGACACCGTAAGGTAAGCGGCGGCGGAGTCTAATGATCTTGCCAATCCCGCTTACCTTACGGTGTCTGTCCCCAGGGGTAAGTGCCCGTGTTTAAATGACAAAGGGGGGCGGTTCCTTTATCATAGGTGCGGTTAACACGCAGTCGCTCGCACTCTCAGGAGGAAGATGCTTTATGTCATTCATATTCAGCCTGCTGGCGGCCGAACCGGCAGTGATATTCGCGGCTAAAGAGACGACCAAGTCGCAGGCCCAGTCCAGCAGCACATGGATAATGTGGGGCCTCATCGCGGTCATGCTGGTCGTTTTCTACGTCATACTGATACGTCCTCAGCGTCGCCGCGCGCAAGAGCACGAACAGATGGTCCAGAAGCTCACGAGGGGTGACGAGGTGGTAACCATCGGTGGCATCCACGGCACCATTCACCGTCTCGGCGACGACACGGTGGAGCTCGAGGTCGATGAAGGGGTGAAGATGACCTTCAGCCGCTCCGCCATCGCCCGGACCCTCACCCCGCCTGGGGAGGATGAGGAGGAGCCCGAGGAGGAAGAGGAACTGGAAGAGGAAAAGCTCGAAGAAGATGAAGAGACGGAGGAGCTCGAGGACGAGGAAGAGCTTTCCGAGGAAGAGGAGCCAGAGTAGTAGGGGGCGTCTGACAGATATGAGCCGAAAGACAAAGAACCTTATCTCGATTGGCGCGGTCCTGCTGATACTGGTCGGCATCTACGCGGTTAAGTTCATCTTCGACCTCAACCCGCGCCTCGGCCTGGATCTCAAGGGGGGTGTAAGCCTCGTCTACGAGGCCAAGGGCAAGAGCATCGACACTGACGTCCTCGACAAGACCGTGGAGAAGATCAGGGAGAGGGTCGACAAGCTGGGCGTGGCGGAGCCCGAGATAACCGTTCTCGGAACCCGCAACGTGGAGGTCCAGCTCCCAGGCATCAGCGACCCCGAGAGGGCTAAAGAGCTTGTCGGCAAGACGGCCCAGCTCCAGTTCCGCATAGTCCAGGATTCGAAGGACGCCAAAGAGGTCAAGGACGACCCCGCTTGGAAGGTGACCGAGGGCGACGAGAACCTGAAGCCCGAAAATGATGTAATCCTGCCACTCAAAGAGGGCAAGACCACCCTCCTCCTAAAGCTGGGACCCACCCAGCTCACCGGTGACGCGGTCAAGAAAGCCCAGGTGGCATACGACGAGTCGAACGCGGCCAGGATAACTTTCGAGCTGACCGGCGAGGGCAAAGGCCAGTTCGCCAAGATAACCCAGGAAAACCAGAACAAGCAGCTCGCCATTGTTCTCGACTATGAAGTTGAATCGGCGCCCAACATCAAGGAGCCCATCACCGACGGCAAAGGCGAGATAACCGGCGACTTCACCGACAAAGAGGCCAAAGACCTCGAGATCGTGCTCAACACCGGCGCCCTGCCCGTCGAGCTGGTGCCGCTCACAGAGCAGGAGGTCACCGCCACCCTCGGCCGCGATTCGCTCAGCCAGGGCCTGCTGGCCGGCATGGTGGGCCTCATAGTAGTTGCTCTATTCATGATCCTCTTCTACCGGACGCTTGGCATAGTGACCTGCCTCGGGCTCGCCGTCTTCGGGGCTTACATCTACGGACTCATCTGCGTATTGGGCGACTTCTGGAGCCTCACCCTGGCCGGTATCGCCGGCATCATCGTGTCCATCGGCATCGCAGCCGACTCGAGCATCGTCTATTTCGAGAGGATAAAGGAAGAGATAAAGGAAGGCCGTAGCTTGCGTTCCACGGCCGACTCGGCATACAAGTCGGCGTTCCGCACCATCCTGGCGGCTGACACGGTTTCGTTCGCGGCGGCGGCCATCCTCTACATCTTCGCCATAGGCTCGGTGAAGGGATTCGCCCTTACACTCGGGATAGCCACCATCTTCGACGTCTACATATCGTACTTCTTCGTGAGGCCGTTCACCTCGCTCCTCTCTAACTGGGAGTGGGTGGGGCGGCCCTGGGCCCTGGGCGTCCGAATGCCCGCCGCACGCGCCTCGGGGGGTGGTTCCAAGTGAAACTACCCGAGAGGCCGTACCTGAACATAGTCGGGCACAAGTACATATGGTTCTCGATATCCGCGGTGATATTCATCGTCTCCGTGATAGCCCTAATCACCCAGGGGCTGAACTTCGGCATAGACTTCACCGGCGGGACCGAGATTACCATCAAGACCGAGAACGGTGCCACCATAGAAAAGGTCCGCAGCGTAACGGGTGATTTCGGGTACGGAGACGCGAACATTCAGGCGTCGGTGCAGAAGACCTTCAAGATAAGGGTGCCCGAGCTCAGCGACAAGGAGAGCGCGGAACTCGTCAAGGCCCTTGACGAGAAAGTGGGACTCGCTAAAGGAAGCGACAGTAAGGTCGTTGCCGACATCAAGGACGTCGGGCCGGGCTGGGGCGCGCGCGTCAGCCGTCAAGCGTTGATCGCGCTCGCCGTCTTCATCCTCGCCATCATCATCTACATCAGCTTCCGCTTCGAGTTCAAGATGGCCATGACCGCGGTCATCGAGATACTGCACGACTTCGTGATAGTCATCGGCGTATACGCTCTGGTGGGCTTCGAGGTGACGCCCGCGACTGTGATCGCCGTGCTCACCATCCTCGGATATTCACTCTACGACACCATCGTGATTTTCGACCGAGTGAAAGAGAACACCGATCAGCTCACCCGGCAGAGCAAGAAGACCTACTCGGACACCGTGAACGACTCGGTCAACCAGGTGCTGGTGCGTTCTATGAACACCTCGCTGACCACCCTCATACCGATCGTGGCCATCCTCTTCTTCGGTGGTGAGACGCTCAAGGCATTCGCCTTCCCGCTGTTCCTGGGCGTGCTCTCCGGTACTTACTCGAGTATCATCCTGGCGCCGCCCATCCTCTCCATGTGGAAGGAGACAGAGCCCAAGTACCGCACCTACCGCGAGCGTGTCGAGCGCGGCAGGGTCGGTGCCGCCCCGCAAAAGGCATCAGCCCCGGCCGGG
>JAGUWJ010000001.1 GCA_020062425.1 Actinomycetota bacterium | reverse complement strand
CAGGAGCAAGACGACGAGAGCCGACAGGGGCGTCCTCCCAAGCAGGCATACTCTGAACCACCCCGCTAGAGCGGGGATCAGGGAAAGTCATGCCTTGACTTGGGCTTCTAACGGGTGACCCCAAGAGTAAAATTCTGGCATGACGCCGGTACTTGCACTAATGTTAGAATCCTTCGTAGTCACAGCGAGCGGGGGAGCGAGATGGGGGACGAGAAGAACGAACGGGTCATTGCGATAGGCAGCGATCACGCGGGATTCCGCATCAAGGAGATTTACAAAGAGGAACTTACCCGGCGCGGGTACGATATGCTCGACATGGGCACCGACTCCGAGGAATCGTGCGACTACCCGGATTTCGCGCAGGCCGTGGCCGAAGCGGTGAGCGTTGGGGACGCTTCGAAGGGTGTCCTGGTATGCGGGACCGGTGCCGGAATGGCGATGGCCGCCAACAAGGTGCCTGGAGTCCGGGCGGCAGTGTGCAACGATCCGTACACCGCGCAGTACTGCAGGCTTCACAACGACGCGAATGTCCTGACTCTAGGGGCGAGGGTGGTAGACGAGGACGAGGCGCTTCGTATCCTGGGGCTGTTCCTGGACGCGGGCTTCGAAGGCGGACGCCACTCCGCCAGGGTCGAGAAGATAGGCGAGATCGAGCGTAAGTACACGAAGGAGCGTTGACTTGCATCACGAATCCGGATTCCGGCGGCTGGAACAGTTCGACCCGGAGGTCTTCGGCGCCCTTGAGAGCGAGTTGACCAGGGAGCGGGAGTTCATCGACCTCATCGCGAGCGAGAACTACGCATCGCCCGCCGTGCTCGCGGCCCAGGGTTCGATCCTTACAAACAAGTACGCGGAGGGTTACCCCGACAACCGCTATTACTCCGGCTGCGAACCGGTCGACCTGGCCGAGAGCATCGCCATATCGCGCGCCAAAGAGCTGTTCGGGAGCGAGCACGCCAACGTGCAGCCTCACGCCGGAGCCCAGGCGAACATGGCCGTCTACATGACGGTCCTGGAGCCTGGAGATACACTCCTGGCCATGGACCTCCGCTGTGGGGGACATCTGACCCACGGTTCGCCCGCCAACTTTTCCGGGCGGCTTTTCAGGGCAGTCCACTACGGGGTGGACCCGGACACAGAGGTGCTCGACTACGATCGCATTGCGGAGATCGCCAAGGCGGAAAAGCCACGGTTGATCGTTGCCGGCGCCAGCGCCTACCCGCGGTCTCTGGATTTCAAGGCCTTCCGTGAGATAGCTGACGGCGTAGGCGCCCTTCTCATGGTCGACATGGCTCACTTCGGGGGGTTGGTGGTCGGGGGGGTCCACCCCGATCCGGTCCCTTACGCGGATTTCGTCACCGGGACCACCCACAAGACGCTCCGCGGGCCCCGCGGCGGCTTCGTTCTCTCCAGGGCCGAGCACTGCCACAAGCTGGACGCCACGGTATTTCCAGGTACGCAGGGCGGACCGCTCATGCACGTGATCGCGGCCAAGGCGGTCTGCTTCAAGGAGGCGATGCAGCCCGAGTTCAAGGAGTACCAGAAAGGGATTGCCGCCAACGCCCGCGCGCTCTGCGAGAAGATGGCCTCAGAGGGCTTCAGGATGGTCTCCGGCGGGACCGACACCCACCTGTTCCTGGTGGACCTGAGGCCCGTAGGCATATCAGGCCGCGAAGCCCAGGACGTCCTGGAGTCGGTCAATATAAACGCCAACATGAACGAGATACCTTACGACCCGACCCCGCCGACCGTCACCAGTGGAATACGCATCGGCACCCCCGCCGTGACCACGAGGGGGATGAGGCCCGAACATATGGACACCCTGGGCGGCCTTATTTCGCAAGCCCTCAAGAACCCGGCGGATCAGAAGGAGCTGCGGTCTGTCAGAGCCCTGGTGAAGGAGCTCGTCGGGGCATTCCCCCTCTACCCCGAGATGTAGCGCCGGGCTGCAACCCCCCGAGTCCGCGAGCGTGTTTGAAAGGGTATGGGGGCTGTGTTATATATAGTCTCATGGGCCCCGGGAGTCCTCATGGGCGGAGGACGTATTGAGCGAAGCAGACATCCAGAAAGTCGCAAAGATGATCCGCCTGGCCCGGAAGGTGGTTGCGCTAACCGGAGCCGGCATCTCCGTCGAGTCAGGCATCCCTGATTTCCGTTCCCCGGGGGGTCTATGGACCCGCTACGACCCCACCATCTACGGCACCTTCGAGGGTTTCGTGAACGATCCCTCCAGGTTCTGGTCGATGGCCATCGAACTGCACCCGCTGTTGGAGAACGCCCAGCCGAACCCGGCGCACCTCGCTTTGAGCGAGCTGGAGCGGATGGGCAAGTGCGACGCGGTAATAACGCAGAACATCGACGACCTGCACCAGGCGGCGGGGTCCAGCGAGGTGCTGGAGCTCCATGGGACCTACAGGAGCGGCACCTGTGTCAACTGCAGCACCCGCCACGAGTACGACGAGATGAGGCAGTCGGGCTGGTATGGCGAGGTGCCGAGCTGCAAGAACTGCGGCGGGACCATCAAACCTGACGTGGTGCTTTTCGGAGAACCGCTCAACGCGTCCGTGCTGAACAGAGCTATAGCGCACGCCAGCACCTGTGACCTCATGCTTGTAATAGGGTGTGGCTTGGAGGTTTTTCCGGCCGCGTCGCTTCCTACCTACGCCCGCCGGAACAACGCCATGATAGTGTTTTTCAACATAACCTCCACGTCATTCGATGAGATCGCCGACGTCATAGTCCTGGGCAAAGCCGGAGAGGTCATGCCCGAGGTCGTGGAGGCGTACCGATCGCTCTGCAAGGTAGCCGAGAACTAGAACCAGGGAGGGCTCATGCCGTCAGGACCTGACAATATCGAGGATATCACCAAGCGGCTCAAGGAGATAAACGTCTCTGAACTGAAGGCGAAGTTCAAGGGCCTTTCCGGCAAGAGGTCACTGATAATCATCGTTGTCCTGGCCTTGCTGATACTCTTCTTCGCCATAATACTGCCGTTCGCCGAGTTCTACACAGACGCCCTCTGGTATAACCAGCTCGGTTTCCAGAGCCTTTTCTGGAAGACCCTCATCGCAAAGATACTGATGGTGGTCATCTTCGGCGTGTTCTTCTTCATACTGCTTTACGGGAACCTGTTCCTGGCCCGCAAGCTCCCGCCGCCTCAGAACATCGACACCGCCGGCTCGCCCGTCGAGGAGTTCGTCGAGAAGGCGCGGACCGTATGGAAGAAGGCGGTGGGCATCGGGCTGGTCATCTTCTGCGCCGTCGCAGCGTTCATATCCGGCCTGGGATGGGTCGGCAAGTGGGATGTGCTGCTCAGGTTCATAAACCACACTTCCTTCGGCAAGACCGACCCCGTCTTCGGCAAAGACATCGGGTTCTACGTCTTCACCTACCCGTTCGAGAGGGCGCTGGCCGACTGGCTTCTGGGCTCGCTCATATTCGTCCTGGTGGTGACTGCTGCCGTCTACGTGCTCGACGGCGGCATCCGCCTGCGCAGGGGCCCGGATATGTTCGCTCCTTATGTCAAGGCTCACCTCTCGATGCTGGCTGCGGCCATCTGCCTGATCAAGGCATGGTCTTACAGGCTGAACATGTACGAATTGCTGTTCTCAAAGCGGGGCATCGTCTACGGCATCGGCTACACGGATGCGAACGCTCAGCTGCCGGCTCTCTGGATAATGACCATCCTGGCTCTGGTGGCGGCGGTCGCGTTCATCGCCAACATCTGGCGCAAGGGTTGGATTCTGCCCGCTGTCGCGGTGGCCTCCATCGTGGTGGTATCTCTGCTGGCGGGCACCGTGTACCCTCTTATCATCCAGAACTACAGGGTCAAGCCGGCAGAGCGCGCCAAGGAGAAGCGATACATCGCGCGCTACATCGAAGCCACGCGTGAAGCGTATAAAATAGACGCCGTCGACGTAAGGCCGTATCCGGCGGAGACCGACCTCGACCTGGCGGCTATCCAGCGGAACCAGGCGACCATAAGGAACATCAGGCTCTGGGACCCGCGCCCCGCGCTCAATTCGTTCGAGCAGCTCCAGTCGATCAGGCAGTACTACCGCTTCGCGGACATCGATGTCGACCGCTACACTATCCTCGGCGACTATCGTCAGACCCAGCTGGGCGCGCGTGAGCTGGTGCAGGAGAACCTGCCCCCTAACGCACGCACCTGGGTGAACGACACTCTGGTCTACACCCACGGGTACGGCGCCGTGCTCAGCCCGACCAACGACGTCACTGAGGAGGGCAACCCCAACCTGCTGGTGAAAGACATCCCACCCGCCAGCCAGACCAACATCCAGATCAAGGTGCCCCAGATCTACTTCGGAGAGCTTTCCGAGGACTACGTAGTTGTCAACACCACTGAGAGGGAGTTCGACTACGCGAAAGGCGACAAAGCCGTCCGGACCAAGTACAAGGGCCAGGGTGGAGTGAAGGTCAACTCATTCTGGCGTAAGCTCCTTTTCACCCTGAAGTTCCGCGACGTGAACCTTCTGTTCAGTGGGCAGGTGCGCAACGAGTCCCAGGTGATGTACGTGCGTAACATCAAGGACCGCCTCGCGAAGTGCGCGCCGTTCCTCAAGTTCGACAACGACCCGTACATGGTCATCTCTGAGAGCGGGAAGCTCTACTGGATAGCAGACGCATATACCACCACCGACAGGTACCCTTACTCCGAGCCGACCGCGGGCCTGGGCAACTACGTGCGGAACTCTGTGAAAGCCGTGATCGACGCCTACAGCGGCGAGGTCAAACTTTTCGTGGTCGACGAGAAGGACCCGGTCATCGCGACCTGGCGCAAGATATTCCCCGACATCTTCACCTCCTTCGACGAGATGCCGGTGGAGCTGTTGAAGCACGTGAGGTACCCCGAGGACTACTTCACGGCGCAGGCGAACATACTACGCACGTTCCACATGACAAACCCCGACCAGTTCTATAACAAAGAAGACGAGTGGGATTTCGCTACCGAGGTCTACGATGCCGGAGCCCAGCAGATGACCCCGTACTACGTGATAATGAGGATACCGGGTGAGGTGGGGGAGGAGATGGTCCTGCTCGTGCCGTTCACGCCGCGCAAAAAGCAGAACATGATAGCCTGGCTCGGGGCGCGGATGGACGGGAAGAACTATGGAAAGCTGGTGAACTTCGTCTTCCCGTCGGGGAAGCTGGTGTACGGTCCTGAGCAGATCGAGGGGCGTATCGAGCAGGACCCGGAGATAAGCCGACAGCTCTCACTGTGGCGACAGGAGGGGAGCGAGGTCATCCGGGGCAACCTGCTGGTCATCCCTATCGAGGAGTCGCTCATCTACGTGGAGCCTCTTTACCTGCAGGCGACACAGATAAAGATACCCCAGATAAAGAGGGTGATCGTGGTCTACGGGGACCAGGTCGTCATGGAGGACAGGCTCGACCAGGCGATATTACGGGTCTTCGCAGGCGCTCCAGCGACACCGGCCGAACCGACCACACCTCAGCCGACCCGGCCAGAAGTCGGCGATCTCGCGCAGCAGGCCCTCGATCTTTACAACAAGGCGGTCGAAGCCCAGAAGGCGGGGGACTGGGGCTCTTACGGCAGCTACCTGAACCAGTTGAGCGATGTGCTGAACCAACTTGCCGGTAAGTAGATTTCCGCTGGTTCCGTTGGGGTCTTCCGTTGGTGTCAGGCACCAACGGAAGTAGATGAGTAGAACTTACTAGAGTTGTTCCCGACTTCCATCAGTGCCTGACACCAACGGAAGACACCAACGGAAATTCATAAGCGGATGACCTGCTTGGTCAGGCGGTCGCCATCCACCTCCACCAGCACGTAATGGTAGTATGCCGGCCCCCCGATATCCATCAGCGGTGCGCCCGCTCCTCCGGTTATGGTTATCGGCAGCCCCCTTTCGGAGTCGGCCCGGTAGTTGTGGATGTGCCCGCAGAACAGTTCGTCCGCGCCCCCCGCTTCCAAAACGGGAGCGAGCTCTGCGTTGGCGTCTATTCCCGGTATCTGGGCGGTCGAGGCCTTCGCGGAGTAAGGATAACCCGGAGGGACGTGGGCAACGGCGATTATGTGCTCGAATCCCAGCTTGCGCGCCGTATCGAGGTCCTCCTCGACCCATTCCCGCTGCTCGGGATAGAACCCCAGCTCCTGGGTGCTGTTGTCTATCAGCACGAAGTGCGCGTTCTTATAGCTGAAGGACTGACGGGGCTTCCCCATGAACCTGGTGTAGTTGCCCGTCACCGGCGAGGTCGCCACGTCGTGGTTGCCGGGAACCGTATAGCATTTGACGCCGCTGTCCTCTAGCGCGCTCACGAAGGCTTGGAACTCCGATTCCGTCCCGCTTCCGGTCAGGTCCCCCGCCACGATCAGGAAATCGACGCCGCGCGCGGCATCCAGTATGCGGTTGAACACCTCGTAGTTGTTCTGGGGGTCACCGCATACGATGAACTTGAAGCTGGCTTCAGACTCGGCCTTCGTGCCGTTCTCTTCCGCTGTGGGCGGAACCGAATCCTTCACTCCGCTGGAAGAGGAGGAGCCGCACCCGCAGCCGCTAAGCGCGAGCATGAATACCACCAATAGCGCGACCGCCACCAGCAGCGCGGATGGTATTCCATATCGCCTTGCGCTCATCGCTGTCACGTCCGTTTCAAAATGTGTCCTATACGCTCATGGTAGAGCAAACCGGGATAACCGGGCATTGAGCTGTCGCAAGAGCTCTTCGGCAGGAAGCCTACTTGGAGAAACTGCAGGTGCCGGTATGGTCGCTGCGGCTGGAGAGCTTGCTGACCTTCACCACGTCGCCCGTGCGGGGCGCGTGCACGAACATGTCGTTGCCCAGGTACATGCCCACGTGGTGGGGAGGCATGCCGAAGAACACCAGGTCGCCCGGCTTGGCCTTGGCCAGGGGCACCTTTACCCCCCTGTTGAACTGCATCGCCGCATTGTGGGGCAGGCTGATGCCGTGCAGCTTGTAGGCGTACTGGGTCAGGCCCGAGCAGTCGAAACATATGCGGTGCTCACCGGTAGGGCACTCGCCGGGCCCCGCCCCCGCCCAGTGGTACGGAACGCCAAGGTACTTTAGGGCGGTCTTGGCGAGGCTCCCCTCAGGGAGGCTGACCAGGCTCTCCTGGGCTTCCTTGTTGATGGAGGCGTCGGCCGTAGCCTGCGCGCGGACCTGCTCGGCTATCAGGCGCTGAATATCCTGGTTGAGGCTTGCCAGGAGGTTCCGGCGCTGCTCCAGCTTCAGCTCCACCTGGTATTTCTTCGCGGAAGCCTGTTCGACCAGGCCTGCCTGCTGGCGCTGCTGCTCGGCCAGCGATCGCTCGAGCTCGGCAACCGAGTCCCGCGTGTACCTGATCCGGCTTATCAACTCAGAGTCACTCTCTGCGACCCTGAAGACGTAGTCGGCCCTCTGGAGAAAGTCCGCGAAGTCCTTGGTGTCGAGCAGGACCTCGAGCATCGAAACCCGGCCGTTTTTATAGAGAGAGGTTGCCCTTTGGTTGAGGACCTCTTTTCGCTCTTTGAGGTTCTGTTTTATCTCGAAGAGACGCTTCCGCGTAGAATCGACCTTGGTGGAGATGGCGTCCAGTTGGACCTTGACCCGGTTATAAGCCTCGGTGCTGACCGCGAGTTCCCTGTCAAGGCCATCGATCTCGCGGGCAACCTCCGCGGCCTGCTGGCTCTTGGATGCAAGATCGTCGGGAACCGCCCCGACCTGAACGGCGGGTATCACCAACAACGCAGCTATCACGAGAGCGGCTATCAGCGCGCTCGCGATGCTGCTTCTCTTCAGTGCTCGCCTGTGTCCCACGACTCCGCCCGTATCTTCGCTCCAGTGTCGAAAGCTTTCCCGCGTCAAGTGATTATAACGATTACCGCGCCAGAACAGAGCCTGGCATACGGGAATCCCCGGTTTTCAGCGCCGTCACTACAGCTAATTATCCGGCCCTGCTGTGTTAATAGTCAACCCTATTGTTAACTATTGTCTACTAATGTACTAATTATTTCAAGTTTGTGGCTAAATGTTCTTATTGTTGATTATGTTACTATTGATCAAAGGAAACGGTGCGGAGTGGTGGTCCGGTACAAACGTTGCCGGGCTTGCAATACTACACCCTTTGCAACAGAATAGGGAACATCAGTCGATGCGGGGTGGAGCAGTCTGGAAGCTCGCTGGGCTCATAACCCAGAGGTCGCCGGTTCAAATCCGGCCCCCGCTACCAAAGTCATTTATACCTGATGCCCACCGAGGGCGTCTTTTCTTTTATGCGCCTGGTCCGGCCGGGCTCGTCTCTACTGGCCCACCCCGATGGAGTCGTGCGCCGCCTGGCGGAAGACGCCCGTGGCCGAGTTCCAGTACATGGAGCGCTCGGCTATCACCGGCTGGTCGGACGTCACCTTG
>JAGUWJ010000156.1 GCA_020062425.1 Actinomycetota bacterium | reverse complement strand
CTGCTCGAGGCTTACAGACCGTACGGCAGACCCGTCCTAGCTCACACGGGTGAGTTCGATTACTTCATCACAAAAGACCCCTGCTCCGAGTACGGCGACGTGAGGAGATTCGAAGGCCTTATATCCTCCTTCCCGGATGTCCCATTCATACTCGGGCACATGGGGCTCTACTACCCCAATCGGGCCCTGGAGCTTGCCAGCCGACATGAATCCGTGTATCTGGAGACCTCTTTCCAGACAGTCGCAACAGTCCGGAAGGCCATCAGTGTCGCCGGGCGGGACCGGGTGATGTTCGGCTCGGACTGGCCCGAATCGAACCAGAAATACGCGCTGCGCATCGCCCGACGGGTCAGCTCGGGAAATGACGAACTGAGCGATAAGCTCCTCGGGGGAAATATCCTAGCCCTCGTGTCCTGAACAGGCCTCCTGCTCCCCAACCGATTCCCTTGCACTGGCGAAACTTCGTCTCCATGAGATATATTCTCTGCACCAGGAGGAGACAGTACCCGTTACCGGGGCGAGCCCGGCACGGCATTCGGCAAGGTGGAGGTGCGCTGATGGGAGAGACCGGAGACATATCCAACATCGAGATGATCCCACCGCAGGTGAAGGCTTTCCTGCAATCCGGGTACGACGACCTGGAACGTTTCTGGGAGCAGGCTGCACTGGAATCGACCGATGAGATCTACTGGTTCAAGAAGTGGGACAGGGCATTCGAGCGGGACTACCCGACCTTCAAGTGGTATTCCGGCGGCCTGACAAACGTATGCTTCAGCGCCGTGGATTACAACGTGATGAAAGACAGGGCCGGCAAGGCTGCGCTCATCTCCGAGATCGGCGAGACCGGTGAGGTCAAGGTCGTAACCTACGGCCAGCTGCTGGACATGGTGAAAAAGTACGCCGCCGCGCTCCGGGGCTTGGGGGTTAAGAAGGGAGACAGGGTGGTAATCTACATGCCCATGGGCATAGAGCCGGTGGTCAGCATGCTCGCCTGCGCGCGGATCGGCGCCATCCACGTCGTGATATTCGCCGGGTTCTCCTACAAGGCCGTGGCAGACCGGATAGAGCTCTCCGGCGCCGAGTACGTGCTGACCCAGGACGTCAATCACAGGCGTGGGAACGTCATCCCGCTGAAGAAGGTGATCGACGACGCTATCGCCGAGGTGCCGTCCGGGCAGGTGAAGAAGGTCGCGGTGCTTTTCGCATCCGCCGAGCCGGCGTGCGAGATGGAGCCCGGAAGGGACATCGAATGGGACGAGTTCCTGAGCCTCTCCGAGGGTAACTCCGGAGACGTCGAGTGGATGGAATCGAACGAGCCGTTGTTCCTCCTGCCCACGTCAGGCACTACGGCCAAGCCGAAGGTCACCGTACACGTTCACGGCGGCTACCAGCAGTACGTATACTCCATGGGCAAGTGGATATACAAGATAAGGCCGGACGACGTGTGGTTCGCCACCTCCGACATCGGGTGGATAGTAGGCCACAGCTACAACGTTTACGGCCCACTGGTCTCGGGGTGCACCACCATTCTCTTCGAGGGGACCCCCGATCACCCGCGCAAGGACATGCTCTGGGACGTTATCGATAGGAACCGTGTCACCGCGCTCTGGACTTCACCCACTGGCGTCAGGGGGCTCATGAAGCTCGGCCTGGAGGAAGCGCAGAAGCACGATTTGAGTTCCGTAGAAAGGGTGTTCTGCGCGGGAGAGGTTCTCAACCCCGCGGCGTGGGAATGGATACAGAAAGAAGCTTTCGAGGACAGCATCCCGGTAATCGACCACATGTGGCAGACGGAGACCTCGGGGCCCATAGTGGGCAACCCCTACGGCCTCGGCATGTACCCCGTGAAGCCCGGCTCCGCCACCCTCGGGGTGCCAGGTGTGCTGGTGGACATAGTGGACGAGAAGACCGGCGAGTCATGCGCGCCCGGCGAGAAGGGCATGTTCGTGATCAAGGAGCCTTTCCCCGGCCTGACGCCCACCCTCTGGGGGGACCCCGAGCGCTACCGTAACGATTACTGGGAGTATATCGATACACTCAAAGGGATGTACTGCTCCGGCGACGGGGCGTACACAGACGACGACGGCTATATCTGGTTCGTCGGACGCGCGGACGAGGTAATAAAGATCTCCGCCCACAGGATCGGCACCATCGAGATAGAGAACGCCCTCATATCGCACCCTGCGGTTATGGAATGCGGGGTGTCGGGTGTGCCGGACGACTTCAGGGGTGAGGTCGCCTGCGCTTTCGTGGTTCTGAAGGCTGGGCTCGAGCCGAGCGAGGAGCTCAAGAAGGAACTCATCAATCACGTGCGAAACGTGATGGGACCCATCGTGGTCTTCAGGGACATCGAGTTCGTGCACGTGCTGCCGAAGACCAGGAGCGGCAAGATAATGCGCAGGGTCATGAAGGCCCTCTGGCTGGGCAAGGACCTGGGTGACCTCTCCACCATCGAGGACGGCGCTTCCGTCGAGGAGATCAAGGACGCTATCGGCAAGATGCGCGTTGGGGAGTCGGCATAGCGACCCTATTTCAACCTAAATGGTTCGTATTGACTGGAACCCAGCGTCGCGTACACCCTAACTTTGGACCAGTAGGAGGATTTCGGTACAGTTACGACAATCTCGTCATCCTTCCACTCACGCACGGTAGCCGGAGTCTTGCCGAAGCGGACCTCGCCGGGTCCCTCTCCAAAATTGCCACCTTTTACGGACACCGGGGTGCCGACTGGAGCCGTTCCCGGCACGATGGAACCTATGTAAGGCACCTCCACCCTCGCCAGGTTGATAAGGCCGCTATACATCCCCTCGTCAGAGGTCAAGCGGCTTCGCCTGATATAGTCGTTTTCCTCAGGGTAGGTCTTTTCCTGCTTCAGGAAGGCTTCTTCGACCTCTTTGGTCCTGAACACTACATAGACCTGGTCGGTCTCCGCGCGCGCGGCGGACAGTCTGATTTCGGGAACGATGCTATACCTGACGTCTATAAGGCGGTCCTCCCGGAAATAGGCGTCCATGACCATCTTGGTAAACGAGTCACGAACGAATACTATGACCTTGCCATCCCTGCTTTTCTCCTTGAGTTCGTCCACGGCCTCGAAGTATCCCCACCCCCAGAGCACCCGTTTCAAGTTTGTGCGCATATACGACCTCTCGGGGCTCGATACCATGTAGATATCGTTGGAGGCAACCGGTATGAGCATGGCCACCATGAATACCGTGGAGAGAACCAGGGCGACCAGCGCGACGGCACGGCGGGTGCCGGTCTTCCTAATCTTGCGGATCGCTCCCGCAACCAGACCAGGAAGCTCACGGACCGCGTAGCCGGCAGCCAGGCTGACCGGGGGGACCAGGATTACCCAGTAACGGGAACCGGTGCCCGTCCTGGAGACATAAGACGCTGCAATCCATATGACCAGGAACCACATGGCCAGGAAGACGGAAGGACGCCACTTCCTGAGCAGGCCCGTGACGATGCCGACTACCGCGAGAGCGAAAAGAAGCGGTGTCACGTTATTGAGCACTATCCTCAGAATATGGCTGAGGTTCTCGGTGAGTTTGTCGAACGGCCCGGCCGCCAGCGTGGTCCTGGTGTGCAGGTAGACCCTGTAACCCAGGCGGTAGTAGTGGGAGGAAAAGCGCAGCAGGTTGTAGATGCCGTATGCCAGCAGGAACGCGAGGCCCGTGGCTATGCCGAACTTCAGCAACTGTTTCAAGCTCTTCCGAATATCATCCCCGGGGCTCTTGACAAGGAACGTGAACGGGATGACCAGGAACATCACCGCGGCGTTCTGCTTGGTCCACATGGCGAGACCCAGGCATGCGCCGGTCCCCGCCAGGAACAGGTATTTGGAGGAATACACTGCTTTGACCGCGAAGAAGACCGCCCAGACCATCAGCGCGACCAGCATGCTCTCGACTATGCCGAACCGCTCGTACCAGACCATGTACGGGCAGATGACCCAGAACAGTGCCGCCCAGGCGCCCAGCTTCCAGTCCTTCATCTCCTTCCCGGTGAGTATGATGCCGGTGAGCGAGGCAGCACCGCTCGCCGCGGAAAGCGCGCGAGCTGCGGTAACCGGGTCGGAAAAGACCCTAAGAAACAGTGTCAGCATCATAGGGTACAGTGGCGGTTTCCCGAAGCGGAGTGAGGCGACCGCCCCCGACTTGAAGCCTTTCTGGGCCCAGGTGATTATGTGAATCTCGTCCATCTGGACGGGGACGGCCTTGAGGTTGACCAAGCGAATTATCATGAACAGCGCGATCGCGAAACCGAGAATTATGTATTCATACCTGCGCTTGATAAGATCGACTATCTCGTGCCGCGTCGCCAAGAAACCCCGCTTGATAAGTTGCCTACCGCACAAATAGCATTTCTCAGTGCTGAATCCGTGTCAACCCCGAACAGCGCATTGCGGTCGCGCGACCGTTGAAATAGGCTTAAAGCGACCCGCCTGCAGCCCGGTGCCCAGAATGTGAAAATTCAACCTCGGGGGTCTGACCCCGGGAGTTGAATTTTGTCGAGGAGCGTGAAGAGATGATAGAGAAGAACCCCAGGCCCGGTACCTTTGACCTTGTTCTTTCATGGCTGCTCGTTGGTTCGATCCTGCCGCGCGCCCTGCCCTTTCACTGGAGCGATCCGTTCATTGCCGAGGAGAGCCGCCTGCGCCAGATGGCATTAAAGACCTACGCGCGCTTCGAGGTCCAGCTCCTTGCCATCTTCTACTGGATACTCCACCGGCCTTTCATGGTCAACCGCTGGATACGCAAGGCACTCTACTACGGGCTGGCAAAGTTCTTCGCGGAGATGGCGATCGTCAGCAAGGTGATGACCCTGCAGGAGACAGAGAAGTTCATCCTGGAAGAGCTTCCCGAGAACAGCCAAATCGCGGTCGGTTCATGCAGGTGCCGCCTTGCGACTCACGCCTGCGACCATCCACTCGAGACCGACATAGTGATACTCACAGGGACACCGCTCTGGCTCGACCTGTTCCCTAAGGATTACCGCTTGATAAGCAAGGAGGAGGCTCTTCGGAAGGTCCGTGAGTGCAACGAGACCGGCCTTGTGCACATGCTCGACCGGCACATGTATTACAAGGGAAGCACCAATTATTTCGTGATCTGTAACTGCTGTTCGTGCGCCTGCCTGCCCATCATCGGCTATAAGCTATTCAAGGTTGACGGCTATCACTATATTCCTTCGACCTACATATCCGTGGTGGACAGCGACGCGTGCGAGGGGTGCGGGCAGTGCGTCGAGATCTGCGCCTTTGAGGAGCGCGTCGTCAGGGGCAGCAAGGTGCGCGTCCTTGATTGCCAGGGCTGCGGGCAGTGCGTGAGGGTCTGCCCCAACAGCGCCAACAGGATGGTCCCGAGATAATGAATCCGGTTCCGCAGAGCCCGGTTACAAGCGGAAGGCGGCGACTCCCCGGGAGAGAGGGTGATTCAAGATGGAGGATCTCAGGCAGAAAGTCGTGCTAGTCACAGGGGCGGCCAGGGGGAGGGGCAAGCTCCACGCGGAGAACTTCTGCCGCGAGGGTGCCGTGGTGGTGATGACCGACGTCGATCAAGATGGTGTGGAGCAAGCGGCGGGAGAGCTCAGGTCAGCAGGTTTCGAAGCCTACCCATATGTGCTCGACGTCTCCGACCGCGACGCCTGCTTCGAACTGGTCGACAGGGTCAGGTCGGAAGTCGGACCCATCGAAGTCCTCGTCAACAACGCAGGGATTACCGAGTGCTACGCCATGCTCGACCTTGCTGAGGAGTCCCTTCGGCGCATGATGAACGTCAACTACTTCGGAGAGGTCTGGATGATGCAGGCCGTGGTCCCGGACATGCTCAAGCGTGGGGCGGGTCACGTCGTCAACATGTGCTCGGTGATGGGAAAGGCGGGCGCGGCCTACATGGGTGGATACTGCGCGACCAAGCATGCCGTGGTGGGCATGACCGACGCCGTCCGGCAGGAGCTCCGCGGCAGTGGTGTTAACTTCACCATAATCAATCCCGGTTTCGTAGCGACTGGGATGTTCGAGGGCGCGACGGTCCCTTTTATCACCAGCTGGATGGACCCCCAGCGTGTGTCGCGCGCCGTTGTGGACGCGGTCAAGAAGAACAGGTGGGAAGTATGCGTTCCGCGCTTCGTTGTAAGGCTCATCGCCTTCACGAGGGGACTGTGCCTCCCCAAGCTGATGGACTTCTCGTTTCACCTCTTGAAAGCGGACAAGTCGATGACAGCCTGGAAGAAAGACGACCGCCGGCCGTTCTGACCCCCACCGGACGCCATTATACAGTACGCAACCCCTGTTATCCCGCTCACGCGAGACATGACGCATATCATCGTCCTCGCGCCGCGATGGATGTACCCTTGTACGTGGAGGTGTTTTTGACAGATGAAGCTTAACGAACTGACCCCTGAGGAAGAGAGGGTAATACTCCGCAAAGGCACAGAGATGCCTCACGCGGGCGAGTACGACAACCACTTCGAGCCCGGCGTATACAGGTGCCGAAGGTGCGAGGCCCCGCTCTACCGCTCCGCGGACAAGTTCCACTCCGGATGCGGGTGGCCGAGCTTCGACGACGAGATGGAAGGCGCGGTGGAGAGGACTCCGGACCCTGACGGCATGAGGACGGAGATATCCTGCGCTCGGTGCGGGGCCCACCTGGGACACGTGTTCGCCGGCGAGAGGTTCACGCCGAAGGACACCAGGCACTGCGTCAACTCTATATCGCTGAAGTTCGAGCCCTCAGGGGGCGCTTGAAGGTGGAGAAAATAGTCGTGGGTGGAGGTTGTTTCTGGTGCGTCGAGGCGGTTTTCGAGCTCGTGGACGGTGTTGTCGAGGTCGTCCCCGGCTATGCGGGAGGCCTGACGGGTGAGCCCACCTACGAGGAGGTCTGCGCTGGTTCGACAGGGCACGCCGAGGTGGTGTCGGTCACCTTCGACCCCTCAAAGGTAGCCCTGGAGACCCTGCTGGAGCTCTTTTTCGCGACCCACGACCCCACCACCCCGAACAGACAGGGCAACGACGTGGGAACCCAGTACAGGTCGATCATCCTTTACGAGACCGACGAGCAGCGCAAGAGGATAGAGTCGTACATCGACGGCATCCGCGGTGAGTTCACGCGGCCCGTCGTCACCGAGGTGAAGGCGCTGGATACGTTCTACCCCGCGGAGGAGTACCACCAGCGCTACTTCGAGAAGAACCCCCGCCAGCCATACTGCCAGATGGTTGTCACACCCAAGGTAAGAAAAGCCAGGGACAAGCTCGGCCTCAGCTAGAAGGCCTGCGCGGGCGCGGAGCCCCGATCCATATTCGGCGGTTCGCTCAGTTGCTCAGGAACTGCTTGAGGTCCAAGTGCATCCACGGATCGTCGTAGTATCCGTGCAGGGACCATATCTCCAGTGACCTGTTGTCCATGAGAACGTGGTGTCCCTCGATGGGCTGGGTCCGGTCGGTGCCGTAGTAGTCGCAGCGCGCCGGGTTCAGGAAGTCGATGAGCCACATCGCCTCCTGCCGGTCGATCTTTCCGTATGTTTCGTTTAGAAGTCCGAGTAGGGTCTCGTAACGGTTGAGTGAGTCCTTCTTGCGCCCACCCAGGGAAGGACGGGTCGCCGCCAGGCGAGGGAAGATGTAATGGTTGGTCATCTCGACCATGTCGGAGTACTTCTCGGTCTGCTTCGGGAAGAACTCCCATTTGGGATTCATGCTCTCGATCGGCTTCACAATGTACCTCAACCCCTCGAGCCAGGGCGGGTCCACGTAATCGTTCTCCCTGACCATCACGCCCTTGACTATCGGCTGGCTGGTCGATTTTGGCACGAGCCTTCCCAGCTCGTCCGACAGGCTTCCCCTGCCAAGAACGTAGCGCTTGTTCCCGGTCATCACAGCCCCGGGAACGTTTGCGGCATTCAGCTTGATCCACGGAAAATAGAGGCTCAGAAGCCCTAAGAGGAGATTCCTGGAGAAGCTGGGGATCGTCCCAGCGGGAGCGGACATGCTGCTCGCCACCGTCTCCAGTACTGCGGCGTCCGGTCCCTTCCCGTCGGTCACCAGGAAGAGCCAGGGAACGGCCCTGTCGGTGTCCCTGATGATAGAGACAGCCTCATCCTTTGTCCGCCCGTACTGAACGGCCTTCCTCACCATGAGCAGGCCTCCCATGCCCGTAAAGATGGGGCGGGTGAAGATGGAGGAGACCATGTCCAGGCCGCAGCTGACCCCCTTGGCGTTCAACCCCGTCGGTATACCCACGAAGCCCGGTGCGGCCGAGGCCACGAACGGTTCCCCGGTGTCGGGCTTCTGCACCATGAGCGCCGCCTCGTCCGTGAAGACGCCGCCTCCCGTGAAGAACATGAAGTCGCGGCCGTGGTATACCGCGCCGCCCTCGGTCGCGTTGCCGAACACCGCGAAAGCGTTGCAGAAGATCACGGCATCCGCGGCGTAGAAGAGGCTCAGCAGGGCGTCGAACCCCGTGTTCAGTGTTAGTACGTTGGCCATGGTCACGTTGTATCCGCGCGCGCGGCACCCGTCGCACAAGCCGCGCATCTCATCGAGGTACTCCCTGGGTACTGCTCCCTGGTTCGACGCGGCCAGTACTTGCAGGAGCTGCCATATCTGGCCCCAGAAAGGTATGGTCCTGACGTCGAAGCCGAACATTTTCTTCACAGTGTCGACCAGCACGTTCTCCATGAATTCGTGGGTCATGCGGTAGACCGACTCCGGTGCGAGGTAAGCCGTAGCGTAGCCCCTGTCGTAGGCGCTACCCTCCACGTACAGTATCCTCTTGCTGCCGTCCTCCCTGTTCTTCGCGAGGAAGTTGTCGCCCAGCCTCGCCACCTCTTCGTAATCGTCGGGGAGGATGGGGTTGGAAAGCTGGTGCTCGCCCGCGTAGGCCTTCCCTACCGGGAGCGCCAGCAGCGCTGCCGCCATCACCAGGACCAGCAGAGCAGCGACGAACCTCGTGAGTTGACAGGTGGAACCGGTACCCTGTGATCCCATCTCTAGACCCTCCCTTTATGGATACCGCTCGACCTCCGGCGTCACAAAAGACCACGAGTTGTCACGGGTGCAAGATCGGTTCGACGATATCTCAGTGGATTCGCGCGAGTCAATCCGGCAGGAGGGTGTTTTTTGCCGCCGCGCGCGCGAAGCACCCCGCTTTCCCGAGTGCGCTCCTGCTCTCGGGGACCACCGGGGCGAAGTACGGCCAGACATGGAACATTCCGTCCCAGACGTCCAGCTCGACGCTTACACCCGCCGCCGCCGCAGCCTCCGCCAGTCGCACCGAGTCGTCCAGCAGTATCTCTGCCGTTCCCACCAGCACGAGCAGCGGGGGGAGGCCTTCGAGGTCCGCGAACACGGGAGAGGCGAGGGGGTCGCAGGGGTCGGCCCCGGCAAGGTACATCTCCGCCTCGCTCTTCAGGAGCCCCGTGGACAGCATGGGATCATCCCTCACCCTGGTGCACCAGCTCTCCCCGCTAAGGGTCATGTCGGTCCACGGCGAGAGCAGCACCCCGGCCGCGGGCATCGGGTCGCCGGAGTCCCGCGCCGAAAGCATCGTCGAGACCGCCAGGCCCCCTCCCGCTGAATCGCCCGCCAGGACGATCCCGCCGGGCTCCAAGCCCCTGGAGAGCAGCCAGCGGTACCCCTTCAGGGAATCTTGAACGGCCGCGGGGAAGCGGTCCTGCGGGGCGAGACGGTAATCGATGATCAGAGCCGGCAGGCCCGCCTCCACGGCCAGCCACGACACCATCTTTCGGTGGCTCGCGATCGAGCCGGAGACGTAGGAACCACCGTGGAGGTACAGTATCGCCCTGCTCCTGTCGGCCCCCCGCGGGACCACCCAGCATGCCCCGATGCCCTCGACATCCGCATCTTCCAGCGAGACGTCTTTGCTGCCCAGGAAGAACCGAGGGGTGACGTGCGAGAACGAGAACCTCCGCGCCTCCAGCGTGCGGCTGAAGATGGAATCCATCGACCTGTTCGCGCGCACCAGGATACGGGCTAACTTCGCCCTCGCGGTCGGCATATCAATCCGCCGGCAGTGCGGCCCGGGTGTCGAGCACGGCTAGGCCGCCAGCAGCTCCTTCTCGAGCTTCTTCGCGTGGAACGCGTAGACGATGTTCACTATCCCGCCGATGATGATGAAAATGGAGAAGATGACTATCACCGCGTAGACGGTCTCGATGGTGAACGCCAGAAGAAGAATGCCCAGTGCAACTGAAATGAGGCCGGAGAACCCCAGCAGTCCCCTTCCGGATTTTGCCGGCATGTCAAACGCAACTATCAGTTGTGCCACGCCGGCGAGAATAGCCCATATCGCGATGAACACGATGACCACGGCCAGCGACAGCCTGGTCCTGAAGATGAGCAGGAGGCCGATGAGTATGCCTATCAGGCCACGCACCAGAAGGAGGCCCATCTTTTCCGTCTTGAAGAGGAGCACTACGGCATAGACGGTCTCTATCAGGCCGTCGACCAGGGCCAGGATCCCTATCAGGATGGCCAGCACTCTTATGGTAGAGCCGGGCCAGAACAACAGGATTATCCCGACAGCAATGGCGATAAGCCCCCTTATCAGGAAAGGCGTCCAGCTCTTAACGCCGACGTAGACCTCGACCTCGTCCATGTGCTCCTCCCTTCCTGTGCGCAGCGACCGGGTCGGCTGCACCGGGGCGTCCATCGCTCCCGTAAGCAATCACTTGATAATTCGGTCTATGCAAGCGGAAACCTGTCAGGGTCCCCGCTTCTCAGCGGGGCACCCTGGTCCCCGAGAACACCTGCCAGGCCAGCGCCGCTTTCGCGGTGAGGCTGAGCAGTATGTAGACGGACTCACCGAAGAGATAGCTCTTCCAGCGCCAGACCTTCTTGTACTGGAGGACCATGTTGACCGCGAAGAGGTTGAAGAAGACGAACAGCGAACCCAGGATGAAGTAGACGAAGGTGGGCATGCCGCCCTTGCTGTCCGCCGCTGCGCTGAAGAAGTAAAGGGATATCACCACCCAGGGTACGATACCCGCCAGGCAGCCCAGGTAGAATGCGAGCCACCTGGTCTTCTCGGTGGTCTGGTTGTGGACTTCCATCATCAGCCCGAAGAGGATCATGGTTCCGTTCAGGAAGAAAAGCAGTATGAGGCTGGAGAGGTCGTACATCCCGGAGAGCATTGCGATGACGACTATCATCAGCGATGAGCTGAAAAAGTACTCGATCCACCTTGCGTAGTTAATGTTCTTCTTGAGGTTCTTCACGTACCATTGATAGATCTTGGGCAGTGTGAGAAGGAATAGCGCCAAAAAACTTATGAACAGGAAGAGCGCGACCAGGGGCCCCAGCCTGACGTCGGCTATGGTCCTGGTGAGGGTCACGGCTCTCTCCGTCTTTGGTATGGTCGTCAGGTAACTGGTCGTCAGCGGGGTGGTGTAGTCACTGCTCAGAACCAGCATCAGGATGCCCTGGGCGAGCAGGGTAATAGATACGACGAGGTTGTAGACCCTGAGTCGCTTGAAGACCGCTTCCGGCCCGGCCTTCTTCTTGACCTTCTCAACAGGCTTTTTCTCGGCCTTCTTCCCAGCCTCTTTTTTAGCCTTCTTCTCTAGCTTCTTGTCGGCCTTCTCCTCGTCCATCACCGACCTCCTGTTCCGATGCCGCAGCCGTGCGCACTCCGGGTTGGATTGGCACTGAACGATCTCAGCTCTGCCCGGGCTTCTCCCATGCGGGAACCCCGTACACCTTCTCGTATGCCTTGCACTTCGGGCAGAATTTGGCCTCTATCTTCAACAGCTTGTAGAAGAAGCCCTTTCCCTTTTCTCTGCCCTTGATGCACATGGGGCAGGAGTCCTTGCAGAACCTGGCGTTCTTGATGGTCTTCTCATCAAACTGCCTGCCCGTGGACGTGTTTTCTTCTGACATATCCCCTCCCAGGTCTCAACTTGCCTGCCTATTATACATCCGCTCCGGCTTTACATATTTGTTACATCAGCGAAACTGATCCGAAACATCGCCCATCTAGCATGAGAACCGGACTCGTTTCATATGACATTGGAGGACGGTTGGGTCTCGCGTTTCCCGAAAGCCCCGAACAGCGAAAACGGCGCCTGCTGAGGATCTTTCTCGCGGCAGCGATGATAGTGGCGGTAACGTTCTGTTTCGCCTCCCTGGCGAAGGCGAGCGATCCCACCGGCGCGAGAACCGGCGGCGTGAGCGACGTGAGGATCGACAAGAGCCCCGAACCCTCCGGTGAGGCAGCGGTTATCCTGGAGCAGGTCGGCAAGACCAGGGTTTCCCTCAACTTCGTCTGGCTGTTCCTAGGTGCTGCGCTGGTCTTCTTCATGCAGGCGGGATTCGCCCTTGTCGAGACCGGGTTCTGCCAGAAGAAGAACGCCCTTCATGTCATGATGACCAACTTCATGATATTCGGGATCGCCGTGGTGGGGTTCTACCTCGTCGGCTTCGCGCTGATGTTCGGTGGAGTAGGGTCTGTCGCGGGTGGAGCCCTGGGCGGGGGCTCTTTTCTGACCCGTTCGCTCTCGATCGGGGGATGGAACGTGCTAGGCCTGAAAGGATTCGCACTAAGCGGGCCAGCGTATGATGTCGGCATCTTCGCGTTCTTCATGTTCCAGGTCGTGTTCATGGACACGGCGGCGACGATACCTACGGGCGCAATGGCGGAGAGGTGGAAGTTCTCGGCGTTCGTCGTCTACGGGCTGTTCATGGGGGCGATAGCGTACCCGATATTCGGGAACTGGGTATGGGGAGGAGGATGGCTGTCTCAGTTGGGTGTGAAGGCCGGTCTCGGTAACGGTTTCGTCGATTTCGCAGGTTCATCCGTGGTCCATGCCATGGGTGGACTCGCTGGGCTAATGGGAATACTCGTACTCGGGCCGCGGTTCGGCAAGTTCAAGGGGGACGGCACGCCACGCGCCATTCCCGGACACAATATACCGATCGCCATAGTGGGAGCCATATTCCTTGTTTTCGGCTGGTTCGGTTTCAACGCCGCGAGCACACTTAACGCGGGTGACCTGCGCCTGGCCGTCGTCGCGGTCAACACGCTGCTGGCATCCTGTTTCGGCGCGGTGAGCGCCATGCTCTTCATGTGGAAGAAGACCGGTAACCCGGATCCATCGATGAGCGCTAACGGAGCGCTGGCGGGCCTGGTGGCGATCACCGCGCCCTGCGCTTTCGTGCCGAGCTGGTCGGCATGCCTGATAGGGGCGATCGCGGGCGTGCTCGTCTGTGTCGCCGTTTTCACCCTCGAGAGGAGATTCAAGATTGACGACCCGGTCGGTGCGGTAGCGGTTCACGGCGTGAACGGTCTCTGGGGTGTTCTGGCACTCGGGATTTTCGCGGACGGCACGTACGCCTCCGGCTACAACGGGGTAGGGTCCGCGGTAACCGGAGCGCTCTACGGCAACTGGGGACAGCTGCTTGCCCAGGTGATCGGTGCCGCGGTATGCATCGTCTTCGCCTGCTCCGTGTTCTACGCGTTCTTCCGGTTGCAGGACCGCCTGCAGGGGATCCGGGTGTCGCCGGAAGAAGAACTGCGCGGGCTCGATGAGACGGAGATGGGCGTTCCCGCCTATACGGATGTTCAAGACCTGCTGACTGGCAGTTGAGAGGTGCCTAGGTGAAAAAGGTAGAAGCGATAATCCGGCCGGACAAGCTGGACACCGTGATGGAGAAGCTCGAAGGTCTGACCTACCCCGGCGCCACCATCACGGAGGTGCGGGGCCACGGAAAGCAGATGGGCGTCAGGCAGGTGTGGCGCGGGACCGAGTATAGCGTCAGATATCTTTCCAAGATGAAGCTCGAGGTGGTGGTGCTCGACGAGGACGCGGGCAAGGTGGTGTCCGCCATTGTCAGCGCTGCCCGTACCGGCAACATCGGGGACGGCAAGGTCTTCGTGAGCGACGTCGCGGACGCGGTCAGGGTGAGGACCGGCGAGTCCGGCGACAGGGCGATTTGAATGTCCGCGCTGGGGTATCATGTCTTAAAGACCGCTCCGGCCTTGAAGGGAGCTCTCGGTTGGATGTCATGAGTCCGATCCGCGTAGGGCTCGCGCAGACAAACCCGACTGTCGGCGCATTCGAGCGGAACCTGCGCCTGATCGGCGGTTTTCTGGATAAGGCGTCGAAATTAGGGGTTCAAATCCTCGTCTTTCCTGAACTGGCCCTGAGCGGGTACCCACCCGAAGACCTCCTTCTGAAAGACCACTTTCTCGCCCGGTCCCAGGAGGCGCTGTCCGAACTTGTTCCCAAGACGGACGACATGGTGGTGGTGATAGGCTGCCCCCTGGAGAGGAACGGGGTCAGAAACGCCGCTGTGATCGCACATCACGGGCGCGTGATCCGCGAGTATTTCAAGCGGCATCTTCCCAACTACGGAGTGTTCGACGAAAAGAGGTACTTCGAGCCCGGGGAGGAGGACCCGGTCTTCGTCCTTGGTACGGCAGCCTTCGGGGTTTCCATATGTGAGGACATCTGGGTAAAGGGCGGCCCCCCGCTGAAGCAAGCTGAAGCCGGGGCGAGGCTGTTGATAAATCTGAGCGGCTCACCGTTTCACGCCGGCAAGACCCGGGAAAGAGAAGAGGTCCTATCGCAAGTCGCGACGGTGACCGGCGCGCACGTGGCGTACTGCAACCTCGTCGGTGGCCAGGACGAACTGGTCTTCGACGGGCGCAGCATGGTGATCGATCCGTCCGGAAGCGTGGTCGCGCGGGCGAAAGCCTTCGAGGAAGATCTCCTGGTCTTTGACGTGCCGGGCGTCAGTGCCGCCGTGAAGAGTCCCCGGAAGTCCCCTTTCATAGATCTGGGCCAGGTGAATCCACTCGCCTCGCACGTTCCGGTAGAGCCCCGCATGGAACCGGTCCTGGGCCGGGACGAGGAGGTCTACCGCGCCCTGGTACTGGGGGTGGGCGACTATACGAAGAAGAACAACTTCGACGGTGCTCTGCTTGGTCTTAGCGGAGGAATAGATTCATCACTGACAGCTGTGATAGCGTGCGACGCGCTGGGCCCCCGGAACGTGCTGGGAGTCAGCATGCCTTCAGAGATAACCTCCGAAGCGAGTGTGACCGACGCGGTTCTACTGGCCTCAAACCTGGGCATCGAACTCATGGAGATCTCCGTTTCGAGCATCATGCAGGCTTTCCTTGAGGAACTCAAAGCTCCCTTTGAAGGCCTGGCCCGCGATGTCACCGAGGAGAATCTGCAGGCCCGCATCCGCGGAAGCCTTCTCATGGCGTTATCCAACAAGTACGGCCGGCTCCTGCTCTCTACGGGAAACAAGAGCGAGATGAGCGTCGGGTACGCCACCCTCTACGGTGACATGGCCGGCGGGCTCGCCGTGCTGAAGGACGTTCCCAAGACGCTCGTCTACCGCCTCTCCCGGTACAGGAACAGCCTGGGGGACGGGGCGGTCATCCCGGAGAACGTCATATCGAAGGAGCCCTCGGCGGAGCTCTCGCCGGGGCAGAAGGACACGGACAGTTTGCCTCCCTACGAGATACTAGACCCTGTACTCAACCTGTACATCGAACAGGACAACAGCGTAGAGGAGATCGTGGGGGCCGGATTCGACAGGGCCGTCGTCCTGGCGGTCGCCGGGAAGGTGGACCGGAACGAATACAAGCGCAGGCAGAGTCCGCCGGGAATAAAGATAACGCCCAGGGCGTTCGGCAGGGACCGCAGGATGCCCATGACGAACGGATATTTCTCAGAATAGCGAAGGCGCCCGCGGACGCGGGCGCCACGCTCGTTACTGTTACTGTTGAGGAGCGGACTGTTGCTGTTGCTGCCCCTCCTGCTGCTCCTGGGGGGCCGACTGCTGCTGTTGCTGGCGGTCCTGGCGGTTCAAGCCCGGCCGGCGCCACGGACGCACATCATCGCCCATGGGCCCGCCTTCCCTCATGCGCATCAAAGGACCGCAGGGACGGTCGAACCGGCCCTTGTGCCCGAAATCTCCGGTCGCCGCCAGTATTATGGTAGAGGCGAGCAGAAGCACGGCGATGCACGACACCGCGATAAGCGCTATCAGCAAGACGTTCGTGCGCTTGGCAGTCGTGGCGGCAGGAGGGGGGCTTGCCGCCATCTGGGTTCCCTGCGCCGCCTTCGCGGCTTCCTGTTCTACCGTTTTCTGCTCGCCGGTAGTAGCGCTCTCGTCTTTGGGAGCTCCCGGCCTAGTCTCGTCCTTGTCCATCCTCGATCACCCTCCTCGAACTTCCGCTGTGGACTACGATTACCCTTTCATCTTAGGCCGACGACCTGAGAGCAAGCTGAGAGTCAGCCCTGGATGGGCTGCCCCGATATGATGCTGTCCGCAATCTTCTTCGCGGTATTCACCGGGATGGCGAATCCTATCCCTTTCGAGCCTCCTGAAGAAGCTATGACGGCGTTGATGCCGATGAGTCTGGCGCTACTGTCGCAGAGCGCCCCTCCCGAGTTTCCGGGGTTTATTGCGGCGCCGGTCTGGATGAGGTTGCTGAAGGATTTCACCTCCCCATTCATCTCGCTTCCCGTCGAAATGCTCCTGCCCAGCGCGCTGACTATCCCTGAGGTGACCGTCTGTTCGAACCCGAAAGGACTGCCTACCGCGACAACGAGTTGGCCCACCTCGAGGTCGCCTGAGTCCCCCGTGTCGATGGCGGGCAGGCCGGTCCTGGCGACCTTGACGACAGCGATGTCGCTGTCCTGGTCCGCACCGACCAGCGTGCCAGTGAGTTCGTCTCCCGTGGCCAGGGTGACCGTGATCTCGGAAGCGTCCTCCACGACGTGGCTGTTGGTCACTATGTACCCGTCCTCCCTCAAGATGACGCCCGAGCCGGTGCCCTCCTGCCCCTCGATGGTGAAGAACGGGGTCCTCTGGGGAGCGTTTCTCACGTCGATGTTTACGATTGAGGGGATGACGCTTCGCGAGATCTCGGAGACGCTCATCTGGTTTTCCGCGGGGTCACTGACCGACACGGTCCTCGTTTTCCCCGCGTCCGTCGTGACGCCGACGTTCTTGATATCACCCTTTATGAGTGCTACGGGATTGACACCAAAGACCAGGG
The DNA here is from genome assembly GCA_020062425.1 of Actinomycetota bacterium. GTDB lineage: Bacteria > Actinomycetota > Geothermincolia > Fen-727 > Anoxymicrobiaceae > JAGUWJ01. Next base: position 12,369 of record JAGUWJ010000156.1, on the reverse strand, counting down.
GCATTGCAATGAGTACGAGTATCGCTCCGATCACGCCCGCGGAGATCGCGGTCAGGGCAAGCTTCCAGCGGTTCATCAGCTATCACCCTCCGACTGCTGAGGCAGTGCGGACATCTCCGGTGGGGCTTCGCTGAACGCTATCACGGTCCCGCCTCGGTCCTCGGGATCCTTTCGGAGCATCAACATCGGACTGGGATCCCCCAGCACGAAAGAGTACATCTTCACCGTCCCGTCATCCTCGGACCCTTCCTCGCGGGAGGGAATAGACATCTCCTCGAACTCTTCTTCCTGCGAGAGCTCCCGCGGTGGCGCAGACAGCAAGAGCGACTGCTTTACGCCTTCGTGCTGCCCTTTCATTACATGTTCCTTTCTTCTCCCGCCGCGGGACTACGACCGGCGGCGCCACAGTGCTCCGAAATGGATTTATACGGGGTTAGCCTGAGAATTCGCTTAGAAAGCAGGGAGATGTTCGGAGGGCTCTCTTATCTTGCGAGGGGCAGACTGACGGTAACCGTGGTCCCGCGTCCGGGCTCGCTCTGTATCTCGATGGAGCCCTGGTTTCTCTCGGCGATCCTCCGCGCGATGGAGAGACCCAGGCCGTGGCCGGGCACCTGCCCCTTCGCGGCAGGGATAGTGCCCCTGTAGAAGCGGTCGAAGACATGCGCCAGGTCGGCCTCTTCGATGCCGTATCCCTGGTCGCTCACTGTAACGGCCGCGAAACGTTTCTGCCTGCGCGCCGTGACCATTACCACCGTGTTGGCGTCGCTGTACTTGATGCTGTTCTCCAGCAGTATGACCATCATCTCCACGATTCCCGCCCTGTCAGCCTGCACCTCGAGCTGCTCGGTGTCGAGTGCGGTCCGGACGCCGCTCGCTTCGGCGAGATGCTTCACCTTCTCCAGAGACTCGTTGAGCGCCTCCGTTAGATAGACGCTGCCGGCGACTGCCGGCTCTCCCTCCTCGTACTGAGCGAGCTTGAGCAGGCTGCTCGACAGGGCGTCGAGACGGTCGATCTCCTCGAGGTTGCTCTCCAGCAGCTCGCGGGTCTCAGCGTCCTCGAGCGGAGCTCCCCTGAGCGCGACCTCTATCTCCGCCTTCATCGCCGTAAGCGGGGTCCGGAGCTCGTGGGCTGCGTCACTTGTGAACCTGCTCTGTAGTTCCATGGCCTCCTCCAGCGGCTTGAGCTCCCTCTTCGCGAGAGTGTAGCTCAACAGGCCGGCGATGCAGAAGACCCCTATATTGAAGTAGAGGAGGGAGAGAGCCAGCCGGCGCTTCACCTCGTTAGCTACGTAAGGATTGAGCCTGGGCCTGAACTCGTCGGGAGGCATCATCGGACGGATGTCCTCCTCCATGAAAAGCCGCTGGCCGAGCTCTACCCTCCTGTCCAGCGGGCGCGCTCCTCCGGCGTACACTATGACGCTGAGTAGAACGCTGACCAGCATTATCATGACGAGGTAGCCCAGTGTGAGTTTGATGAGTGTCTTCCTGAGGTTCACGCCCGCTCCCCGATCTTGTAGCCGAACCCCCGAACCGTGTGGATGAGCTTCTTTCCCTTGAACGGCTTGTCTATCTTCGAGCGGAGATACCCGATGTACACCTCGACTGTGTTGGGCAGGACATCGGCGTCGAAGTCCCAGACGTGGGCGATGATGCTCTCCTTGCTGAGTACGATGTCCCTGTTCCTCATGAGGTACTCGAGCAGGGCGTACTCCGTCCTGGAAAGCGGTATCTGTCTGCCGGCCCTGCTGACAGTGGACTTCCCGGTGTCCAGGGTGAGGTCGGATACTTCCAGCACTTCTCCCAGGCTCCCCTTCGGCCTCCGTAGAAGGGCTTTCACCCTGGCGTCAAGCTCCTCGAAAGCGAACGGCTTCACCAGGTAATCGTCTGCCCCCGAGTTCAATCCCTCGACCCGGTCCGGGACCTTGTCTCTCGCGGTGAGGATGAGCACAGGGACATGCATGCCCTCTTTCCTTACCCTCTTGATGAGCTCGACGCCGTCCAATGAGCCGGGCAGCATCCTGTCCACGATGAGGAGGTCGTAGTCCTGGGTCAGTGCGAGGCCGAGTCCTTCGTCGTAGTCGTAAGCAACGTCCACGGCGTACGACTCCTGCCCCAGTCCTTTCTGTACCGCCTTAGCGATCTTCTTGTCGTCCTCTAATACCAGGATCCTCACGATGTCCACCCTGATCGACGATGATCCTCACTCGCTATGATAGTCCAACACGACCTGCTCCCGCGTCAGAGCGCACTGACGCCACCAAACTCATACCGCATATCCCTGAGAAGAAGCTTAGAATCTCCCTTGGTGCCTTCCCTTGGTGCCTGACACCAAAGGAAGGACCAAAGGAAATTATTGGGGGCGAATCCTTTCGCGACGTCTTTTACAGAGCCTCACGCCTACTGCCGCGGTCACGACCAGGGCCAGCAAGACGAGCGAGCCCAGTCCGAGCTTCTGGAGGGCGCCCTCGATCCTCTCCCACTGGTCCCCGAAGAAGTAGCCGAGCGCGGTGAGGATTCCCGTCCATAGCACCGCTCCAGGCACATCGAAGAGCATGTACCTCGAATACGGCATCCGGCTCAAGCCCGCGGTCACCGGTATGAACGCGTCGATTCCGGATACCATCCTTCCGAAGATCACGGTGACACCACCGTACCTCTTGAAATACGCCTCCGACCTGTCGACACCCCGGCTCAATCCCCACCTGTCGCCGTAGCGCTTCAGCAGCCGGTCTCCACCCTTGAGACCGATGCCGAACCCCGCGCTGTCCCCGGCCAGAGCACCTGCCAGTGCCACCACCCAGACCACGACCACGTTGTAGTATCCCTGGGCTGCGAAGAAGCTCCCCAGCAGTATCACCGCGGTGCCGGGCGCAAGCCACCCCGTGAGGAAGATGCTCTCGAAGAAGACACCGAGGAACACAATCAGGTATCCACAGAGCGCGAGTTGATTGGTGAGGATGTCCTCGATCTCAACGGGCACGATTTAGCTCCTCTTACAGTGCAATTGCAGTACTACCTCGTCACCCTTTCTGTAAACGTTACTCACGTGGCTATTGCTTTGGACGCCCCTTCTGTATAAGAGTATGACAGTAGTTCTCATCTAGACCGGGGGGGGCTGAAATTGGGCGAGAAATACATCCTGGTGAACGACGTGGGCACGACCGGGACCAGGGCGGTGATCTTCGACGATGAGACGAACGTCGTCGCGGAGTCCTACACCGAGCTGCCCCAGGTCTTCCCCAAACCCGGCTGGACCGAGCAGAACCCGATGGACATCTTCGAGAAGTCGGCGGAGGTCGTCCGCGAGGCGCTCGCGAGCGCGGGATTGAAGGCCTCCGACATGGCCGCGATGGGTATCGCCACCCAGCGCACGACCAGCATGATATGGGACAGGAAGACCGGTGAGCCCGTCTACAACGCCATCACCTGGCAGGACACCAGGATGTCGGACGAGTGCGAGCGCATCAACCACGGCGCGCTCTTCAAGGTACTTCACGTCCTCGGCGGGGCGTACCGGGGGATCGCACAACTGAGCCAGGCTCTCACGCGAAACGCGGTGGGCAAGCTCCTGATTACGGCCGGCCACTTCACTGTCACCCCGGGGATGTCCCCTGCCCACACCAGGTGGACACTCGACAACATTGAGGGAGTGAAAGACAGGGCGGACAGCGGTGACCTCCTCTTCGGTACGGTGGATACCTGGCTGGTCTGGAAATACACGGGCGGCAGGGTGCACGCGACCGACTACTCCAACATTAGCGCGACAGGCCTCTACGATCCCTTCGGGATGAAGTGGAACTCGCTTCTCTTCAAGCTTTTCGGGGTGCCGGCAGGCCTGGTGCTCCCGGAGATAAGAGATACCAACGCCGACTTCGGGGTCACCGAACTGTTCGGAGAACCGATACCGATCAAGAGCGTGGTCGCCGACCAGCAGGCCGCGCTCTTCGGTGAAGCGTGTTTCGAGCGGGGAAGCGTCAAGTGTACCAACGGAACCGGCACCTTCATAGACATGAACACAGGACCCGAGGCACTGGCCTCCATAAACAAGCTCACCCCCATGATAGCCTGGCGCATGGGCGGCGAGACCACCTACATGCTGGAGGGCATCATCTCAAGCGCGGGCTCATCCGTCCAGTTCCTCAGGGACAACGTCCAGATGATCAAGGACGCTTCCGAGTGCGAAGACCTCGCGCTGTCGTGCGAGGACAACGGGGGTGTGTACCTGGTTCCCGCCTTCACGGGGCTCACGGCGCCGTACTGGGACCCGTACGCAAGGGGAACGCTTATCGGGCTCACACGGGCGACCACACGGGAACAGATCGTGCGCGCGACGCTGGAGTCCATCGCTTACCAGTGCAAGGACGTCGTGGCTGCCATGGAAAAGGACACCGGCATAGAGGTGAAGGGCATCCGTGCCGACGGGGGCGCATCACAGAACAACTTCCTGCTCCAGTTCCTGGCGGATATCCTGGACAAAGAGGTAGAAAGACCGGAAAGGCTCGAGGCCACCGCCCTGGGCGCCGCATACTTCGCGGGCATAGCCGCGGGCATCTGGAAGTACCCCGAGGACATACTGCGCATCAGCCGCGCAGAGCGGGAGTTCTCACCCGCCATGTCTCCAGACACCAGGGAAGTCCTCTACTCCGGCTGGAAAAAGGCTGTCGAACGGGCGCAGCACTGGGCTTGAAAAGCAGCCCTGTAGGGTCACTCCTCCAGAACAGCCGATAAGCGGGCGGTGTGCGCGTCTCCACGAATGAGGTCTGCGAGGTTGTCCGCCACTGCGGCTTCGATCTCGCCCGGCGCGACCCCTTTCACGTGAGCGAGCTCTGCTATTACCTCCTTTACCAGCAGAGGCATGCGCACCTCCCCGATCAGCCACTGCGGGCCGCCGGGGTTGTCCGTCTCGGTCAGAATCCTGTTCTTCGGCACCGTTGACGCTATCTTGCGGATGTGTTTCGAGGAGCGCACCTCGTAGCCCACCGTGAAGTAAAAGCCCCTGTCAATCATCTCCCGCAGGGTGTCGAGGTCTCCCGAATACCAGTGTACGATGGCCCTCTCGATGCCGTACCCGTCCAGGAGGCCCAGCACCTCCCTCTCCGCTCCCAAGGTGTGCAGGCTGACCACCTTTGACTCCCGGGCGGCGGCATCGAGGAAGAACTCCAGCACTTCGCGTTGGCTCCGCTGCTTTGATGGCTCGGTCACGTACCGGAAGTCGAGACCCACCTCTCCTATCATTGGAGTCGACGCGAGAAACGGCTTCAGCTCCTCGAGCCGGTCCGCGTGCTGGGGGGCTGTCCAGGGATGCACGCCGAACGTGGGCACCACCAGCTTCGAGCGCTCCGCGAGCTCCAGGTTCCGGTTATAGGAAGGAACGTCTATCGAGTTGCTTATGGTGAGTATGCGGTTCTTCTCGATCTCCTCGAGGGCGGAGTCCAGCAGATCCCCGTAACTCTCGAGGTGTGAATGCGCGTCGATCAGCAACTGACACTCATCCTGCTTCGCAGGCGATACGGCGTCACTGCTTGGAGCCGGCCCAGTGGCGAGCCTCCTCGAGCCGGCCGGCGGGGAACTGTTTCTCCTCCACCCGGTAGAGAGGCCCCATGAGCTTTACGAACAATTCTATCCACTTCTGATCGCCCACGAAGGCGGCGCGGCCCACGCGGCGGTACTCGTGCGCGCCGAAATGGAAGTCCTTCTTGAACGCCTCGAAATCTCCGTAGAACTCGAAATCGGAGAGGTCGGCGACCATGTTGACTTTATCGTGGGTCTTCAGCCTCTCGTCTACGGCGTCCAGGAACCGCTTGTACTCTTCACCCGTGACTTTTCCGCTGAACCGCACCACCACGCAGGTGTCTGTGGTCTCACCCAGTATCTCGACCATAGCCTCCTCCTTCCGCGCGTCTAGTAGATTCATTCCTCCAGCATCCCCACCGCTCCTCCCCATCCGGTCCCGCTCAACCTGAACTGCTTGGCCGCCGTAGGTGAGCAGATGCCTTGACGCGCGACCGGCACGCGGCTGATATCTCAACAGGAGTTCACTCGTGGGAGAGGCGGGAAGCCGCCTCTTTCTCTTGATATCCGTCATGCAAAGGCACGGATCATGCGATAGAATTGCCACCAAGTGTCCGATTTCTTCGAGAGGCGAGCGTACCGTCGGGCCCAGGCCCGAGCCGAACCTGGAGGGCGACATGTCAGTATCAACGCTCGATATCACCGAGGACCTCACCCGGCCAACCGACCGTATCGCGGCCATCCGCGCGGAACTTCTGGCTACCGGCTACTCAATATGCCTTGACAGGCCGCGGCTCATGGGCGAGTTCAGGCGGTCCGTTGATGGACGCCAGGCGCGCGGAGACCACCCCCTCGTGCGCAGGGCGAAAGCTCTCTCGTATCTCTTCTCGCATCGCCAGCCGCACATCTACGAGGGCGAACTCATCATCGGCAACATGACCTCCAAAAGGATAGCGGCCAACTACTACTTCGAGGGCGGCTCGGTCAACATCCTCGAGGACATCTGGCGCTTCGAGAGGAAGGCCACACGTATAGAGATGCCGCTCGCCGAGAGGGCGAGCCTGGTCACAGTAGGTCTCAGCAACCTGTTCAGGAGCATCGGCGGCAAAGCACTGCTGTGGCCGTGGCGGCTCAAGCACTTCCTCGACTTCTTCATGGCCAAGAGATACTTCATCACCGAGGAGGCGGGCATCGGGCACCAGGTGGCCGACTACCGTACGGTGGTCCACAAGGGCCTGAAGTACGCCGACGAGGAGGCCGCCCTCCGCCTTGAGACGGGCGAACTCACCGACGGGACCCCGCTGAACGGCGACCAGCGGGCGTTCTTCCAGTCGGTGAGGATAACAATCGATGGCATCCGCAGGATGGCCGCCAACCTCGCGGACGAGGCCGAGAGGCTCTCCGGTGAACCAGGCGTCACCCCCGGGAGGCGGGCCGAGCTGCTCGAGGCGGCGGAATCGTGCAGGTGTGTCCCGTACGAGCCCGCCCGCACCTTCAAGGAAGCCCTGCAGTCCATCTGGCTGGTACACGTGGCTTTCAACCTGGAGGACTTCGAGCAGGGCATGTCATTCGGGCGCCTCGACCAGATACTCTACCCGCTCTATCTCGCAGACCTGGAGGCTGGCCACCTCAATCGGGAGCTCGCTGCGGAGACACTGGCGAGCTTCGGCCTCAAGACCTGCGAGACCATGCCCCTCTACTCGGAGCGCATCGACCAGTTCTTCAGCGGTAACGGGGTCGCGCAGGCCATTACCGTTGGAGGCACCGACGCGGAAGGGAACGACGTGACCAACGAGCTCTCGGCGGTGATCCTTGACGCTTACGCCCAGATACTTACGCGAGAGCCGGCCCTCCACGTGCGCATCCACCCCGACTCGCCCCCCTGGCTGATGGAGAAAGCGGCCGAAGTGATCCAGCGGGGCACCAGCAGGCCTTCGTTATTCGGCGACACGGCGGTGGTCGCGGCGCTGGAGACTGCGGGGTTCTCGACCGAGCACGCACGAGACTACGCGGTGATCGGTTGCGTGGAGATGGCCAGCCAGGGCCGCACCTACAACTCCTCCGATGCCGCGCTTTTCAACCTGCCGCTCTGTCTCGAGCTTGCCTTGAACGAAGGCCGCCGCTTCCCCATACCGGGCCTGTGGGAGCGGCCCACCAGGATGGGGGCGAAGACAAAGCCGGTGAGCGAGATGGGGAGCTTCGAGGACGTCGTCGAGGCGTTCCGCGCCCAGGTTGACGACGGCGCGGGTGTCATGGCAAAGGTCATAGGATGGCTCGAGGAGGTCTACCGCATACACCGCCCTACCCCGATCAACTCGATGCTGACCCAGGGGTGCCTCGAGAGTGGAAAGGATGTCACCTGGGGAGGGGGGATGTACGACTTCACCTCAATCCAGGCGGCGGGACTCGCGACCGCGGGCAACTCTCTCTATTCGATAAAGAGGCTGGTGTTCGACGAGAAGAGGATGACCCTGGAGGAGCTGGTCCGCATCCTCAAGGACGACTGGCGCGGGCACGAGTCGCTGCAGAGTGAAGTCAGCCAGAAGTTCCCCAAGTACGGCAACGGCGACGCGGAAGCGGACGCCATGACGCAGGCGGCCGCAGACGCCTTCGCCGATGCGGTGACGGCGAGGCGCAACTCGCGCGGCGGCAAGTACATCCCCGGTTTTTACTCCATGACCTGCCACATCGGCTTCGGCCGAATCACCGGCGCCACGCCGGACGGGCGACGGCGCCGCGAGCGTCTCTCTAACGGGTTGGCCCCCGTTGACGGCACGGAACTATCGGGGCCGACTGCGGTCCTGCGTTCGGCCGCTTCTCTGGACAGCAGTAAGTGGGGCAACTGCTGCGCCCTGAATATGAAGTTCGACAAACCGGTCGTACAGGGCGAGAAGGGGCGGGATGTTCTGACCGGCCTCTTCAACACCTACTTCGAGTTGGGAGGCATGCAGGTGCAGGCGAACGTTCTCGACGCGGACCAGCTCCGCGCGGCCAGAGACGACCCAACCCTGTACCCCGATCTCGTGGTGAGGGTCGCGGGATACTGCGTGTACTTCAACGACCTCCAGCCCGCTGTCAAGGACGAGATAATCGAGAGGACCGCCCACCGCCTGGGCTGAGCAATGTCTTGACCCCGGATTCTCTGCAATAATAGCGATGTTGGCAACGGGATAGTCTCAGTGTATTCGGGTGAAACAGTCTACCCTCTCTTGAAGCCGGGGTGTTACCGGTGGGTGCTGTCGCCGTCGAACCGCAGATACTGAAGACCAAACTCTACCCTCCCAGGCTGCCCTAAAACGTGCAGAGGGAGAGGCTCCTTGCTGAGCTCGACAAGGGAAGGTCCGCCAAGCTGGCCTCGATCGTGGCGGGCGCGGGTATGGGAAGAGCACCCTGGCGGCCGAGTTCCTCCGGGAGCAGGAAAACCCGTTCGTCTGGTACCAGCTCGAGAACACCGACGCGGATCTCTCGGTGTTCCTCTCCTACCTCGTCGCGGGACTCAAGAGCATACATCCCAAGTTCGGTGACAAGACCCTTTCGCACATAGAGACCGCCAGCAACATCCGGGAGCAGAGCAGGGTCATTCTCTCCACGTTCATCTCCGAACTGGACGAGCTGGTCGGCGAAGAGCTCTTCATAGCGCTCGACGACTTCCATCTGGTGAACGAGAGCCCGCAGATAATAGAGGCCATGGATTTCCTCCTCAATCACATGCTGCCGAACCTTCATTTCATAATACTCAGCCGCTCGGCCCTTGCGCTCAACCAGACAAGCCTGAAGGCGCGGAGGGAGCTACTGGAGTTGCAGGAAAGCCACCTGCGCTTCACCACCGAAGAAGCGACCAGGCTGTTCAACTCCGTCTTCGACATGCAGCTCTCCCGGGAGGACCTGGAAGCCCTGTCCGAGTCGATGGAGGGGTGGATCACCGGCCTGGTCCTCTTCTACCTCGCCTTGAAAGACAAGGATTCCACGGCTGCGAGAAAGGCTGTCAAGGAATCAGGGGCGTCCCTGACCGACGTGGTCGATTATCTCTCTCAGACGGTCTACGGGAACCTGCCCGAGGTTGTGAGGGACTTCGCCACCCGGACATCCCTTCTGTCGCGCATGAACCCTCAGTTCTGCAACGAGCTGCTTGAGATAGACGACTCGAAGGCGATCCTCGACTACCTGATCAGCGAGCGCCTTTTCACCATTCCCCTCGACGACGCCGGTGAATGGTTCCGCTACCACCATCAGGTGCAGTCGTTCCTGCGGGACATCCTGCGGGAGACACTCTCGAGGGAAGAGGCGCGGGAGCTGCACCTCAAGGCCGCAGCCCTATGGGAGAAGAGTGGGGAGCATGAGGAAGCACTTGGACACTACCTGGAAGCTCAGAGCTATGACAGGGCCGCGGGCATACTGGTCGGCATATTCAACGATCTCCTCAGTGCAAACAGGCTGACGGCGCTCAACCGCGAAATCCTGCGCCTGCCCCAGGGCGTGCTTAGAGAACAACCCATGCTTATGCTGTTCGACACCCAGCTCGGGGGCTTCGACCCGGTGATGGCCGACGCCGAGGCCTCCTCAGAGAAGTTCGAGGAGGCCGGGGAAAGCGAAAACCGGGTGTGGTCACTTGTCCGCCTGGCGCAGGCATACTTCGTCACCGGGAAGCTAGACGAGGCGGGAGAAACCGCGGCCAGGGTCAGTGCGGCCATGCCTCAAGGTTCACCCTACCGGTACGAACTTGCCGCTACCGAGGGTATGATAGCCGCCTTCGTCGGACAGGTAGGCGAGGCTGACCATTTCCTTGACGAGGTTTTCCAGCACCGGGACGAACTGAAGGGCATGGAGCCGGAGACCAGGACGCTCGCTTACTGCAGCCTGGCCCTGCTTCTCCAGGGAAAGTTCCACCGGGCTATCGAGCTGTTCTACGAGGTGGACAGGCTCCTGGAAACGACCGGGCTTGCTTCCACCGGCATCCCCATCCTCTACGGCTTCATCTCGCGCGCCTTCTCGTACCTGGACAGGTTGGAGAAGGCCGTGGAGACGGCAGGCAAAGCTGTAGCTCTGGGTGAGAGACACGGCGTTCCCCCTATGGTCTTTCTCAACCGGGCTGCCAGAGCCGTCGCCCTTGCTTTCCTGGGGGAGCGCGGTAAAGCGATCGAGGACGCGTCCGTCGCCGCCTCGGTGTGCGACAAGTACGGGTTCGGGCCGCAGGTCATATATTCGGAATGGTACCTGGGGGAGGCTTACGGTCTCGCCGGAGACAAGGCGACCGCCCTGAAGCACCTCGACAGGGCGGCTCTGCTCCTCGAGCACTACGGCGACGCCAGGTACGTCATGAGACTGCTTTCCATCTCCTTCACATACCAGGACCTGGGCCTGGAAGCCTCGATCAAAGAGGTCAAGAATATATTGAAGGCCGTCAGGCAGAGCGGCATGGGAGTGGCGCGCTCTATCGCTTTCTCACTGCTCTTCAACCTCGAGCTGGCATCCGGAAGCCCAGACAAGGCAAAGGCAGCCCTGGAGGAGTACATCTCCGAGTTCGGGGAGGACATCATCCTTCGTTCCTGCACCCCGGAAGTGGGGCAACTTCTTCCCTTCTTCGCGGAACTGTTCTCCGCCGGTGAGCACCTGGAGCTCATGGAACGGGTTTTCGGTATCGGGGGGGCGAAGGGGGTCCAGTACCTGAAGACGCTCGAAAAGAGCGCGGACGCCAGGGTCTCAGCAAGAGCACAGGGACTATTCAAGTACGTCTCACGGGAATCGGTGGAGCCCCTGGTGATAAACATTCTCGGCCCCTTCCAGCTGCGCCGCGGCGAACAGGTCCTCTCCTCCGGTGAGTGGAAGAGCAAGAAAGCCCTTACCGTCCTCAAGTACCTCTCGCTGAACAGGGGCAAGGGTTTCGTCCCCAGAGACGTTCTGATGGACCTCCTCTGGCCCGACGTTCCACCGGACTCCGCGGCCAAGAGCCTGAACGCGGCTCTCACCTCTTTGAGGAAAACCCTCGAGCCGGAGGCGAGCCGGGGTGAGTCGTCTTACCTGGTCACAAAGGGGGACTCCCTCCTGCTGGAGCTCGGCGCGGGGGGTTGGACAGATCACGAACTATTCCGGGAGAAGCTGGCCCGCGCCGCCGACGCCAGGGAGGCGGGGGACTTCGATCTCTATTTCAATATCCTGAAAGAAGCGGATGACCTTTACAGAGGTGAGTTCTGCTGCGAAGACCTCTACGAGGACTGGTGCCTCTTCGAGCGGGAGGCGCTTGAGGCTGAATACCTGGACCTCGCGGTCAACCTGGCAACGGAGCTGCTGCGAAGGGGTGACGGCGCGGGCGCCCTTTCCCATTTGGAAAAAGCCATCGCCAAGGATCCCGGCAGGGAAGAGCTTTACCGCAAGCAGATGATAATCTGCTCCCGGACGGGCAACCGCGCAGGCATAGAGTCCGCTTTCAAGCGGTGCAGGGAGTACCTGAAGGAGAACTTCGAGGTCGCTCCCTCGCCTGAGACCACAGAGCTCTACGAGAGGCTCCGAAAAGAGTAGGTCGACCCTTTCTACCCCAGATCGACCGCGGTTGCTCTACGCAAAAAGAAGAAATCCCTCGAATTTCAGTGATTTTTCACTTGAGCTTCACGCTGTGATAACTCACCCCCTCTATCCTGGTCCCAGGTAGGCGGTACTTCTGAGTAAGGGGGTCATGGCAATGATACTACTTCCAGTACTACTTCCGGTCGTGCTAGGGCTGGCGCTGTTCGCGGCGGCGGTAGCCGCGTTGGGAACGGTTCTCCTCTCCGCGGCGGTCACTGCGGTCGTTACGGCGGGCTCGTCGATCGCGGCAGCCTCGAGACGGAAGCGCGCGCGCAGGCTGGCGCCCGTCACTGCGCT
>JAGUWJ010000148.1 GCA_020062425.1 Actinomycetota bacterium | reverse complement strand
GCAGCCCCCACGGGCGCCCGCATCACTCCGGTGAAACCCGAGTCGTCGAAGTGAAGGCGTATCGTTACGTCGCAGGTGTTGCCGATATCCGCCCTCTCCCGGAGCGAGGCGTACGCGTCCGCGCTGGGCTTGGTGATGGTCACCGTGTAGCCGGCCTGCTCGAGGACTGTCCGCACCGTAGCGGCAAGTTCCCACATCGCCTGGCGTTCTCCAGGAGCGCCGGTGTTGTCTCCCACGTTGAGCCCGGTCAGCGGGTCCGTCTCACTGCCGGAGCGTCCCGAATGACCCGGGTCGAGACATATCCTCCTGCCCGTCTGCGCAGGCGCTGGCGCCTGCGCGGGTGCCGGAGCCGGGGCCGGTTCGGCCTGCTCCTGCTCACCCTCCCCGGGCAGCGGTTGCGCCGGCTGGGTGGTCGTTCCGCCCTCGGAGTACTCGGGTGAGTCCTGCAGTCCCTCCAGGATGACCGTCACCGTCTCGTCGGACTCGATGGCGGTGCCGGGCTTGGGGTCCTGCGCGATCACTTCGAGGTCGCCACACTCTACGGAGCTGTCCTGCCCCTTGTCGATCTCAATGGAGAGCCCGACGGCCTTGACCCTGTCGCCGGCTTCGCCGTAGTTCAGTCCGACCAAGTCCGGCACCCTGGACCCGCCCGTCCCCATGGTGAGGGAGACGACCAGCCACGCTACCAGTGACACCAGGGCCGTCACGCCCGCCCCGGCAAGTACGGCGTTGCGTGACCTCAGCCTGCGGTCCCCGTGCGTGCCCGCGCCCGCCGGAGCGTTCTCATGGAGTTCTTTGAAATCGTCTTCCCCGTCCATGGTGGTTCTCGATGTCAGCGGGCGACCGCGGCCCCGCAGTAGTCCTCCGTAAGCCCCAGCGCGTACCCGGAGAGCAGGTCGACGGTCTCCGAGACCAGCGCGGAAGAGACGTGTGCCATGTCGTCAGAGGATGTGTTCGCCTTCGAGTCTTCCCGGCCCCCGGCGAGCCTGCGCTCCAGCCAGACCGCCGGTATCCCCGCCATCCCGAACGGCGCGTGGTCCCCCGCCTGGCTGGGGTTCTGGTAAGCGTTTATGCCTTTTTTCTGAGCGGCGCTGATGAGGTCCTGCGCCAGGCCGGGTGAGTTGGACCCCCAGTCCCGGAAGTGCATCTCGGGACCAACAGCGATCATGTCCAGAGAGAGCATCCCCACTATCTTGTCCTGCTCACTCTGGGGCTGGCTCTCCAGGTAGTTCCGGGAGCCGTTGTAGCTCGGCTCGCGCTTGGGCCCAAAACCCTCGCTGGCGCCGAACAGGAGGAACCTGACCTCCGGGAAATGATCCGTCCCCTTGAGGACACGCGCCAGTTCCAGCACGGCGGCAGATCCGGAACTGTTGCTGTTGGCGCCGGGCGATCCGGCCTGCGAGTCGATGCTGGCACCGATGAGGAACGTATACTTGTCGGTGGAGCCGGGATCAGCGGTGACCAGGTTGCGGCTGACCGCTCCGGAAGGTAGCGCGAACTCCAGCCAGCCCACGCTGTAACCCAGCTTCTCCAGCTCTGCCTTCAGGTACTCCGCCGCCTCGCGCTCAGCGTCGGTGCCCTCCACCCTGACCCCGACCTGCTGGCTCAGGTGGCCCATTATGTCGCGGATGCGCCCCTCGTCCGCCTTGAGAGCCGTAGCGGGTTTCTCCTCGTCGGACGCTGTCTCCTGTTCACTGGAGGTCTGCTCCCGCTCGCTGGCCTGGTTACGCCTGGGGTTCACCACATAGTAGCGCACGAAGAAGCCGACGGCGGTTCCGATGATCAGGCCCAGGACGAACAGGCCCAACGTTATCAGGCGCACCCGGCCCCGCCCCGAACGCTTTTTCCTGACCTGGCCTTTGTTACTCAAGATTACACCCTACGCTCCAGCTCGTTACTTGTTACGGCAACCGTCGGGAAAGACCTTCGCTTCAAGCGTCAATCGACCTCCAGCGCCCCGGGCTCATACATCACCCTCCAGAGGAAAAGGCCGCAGGCCGGCAGCGGATCCGCGCACGGCCGCGTGCCACCATCCCTCAAGTGGCCCTCGAACTCCTCCAGGGACATCTTTCCCGATCCCACCTCCAGCAGCGCCCCCGCCATTATCCTGATCATCCTATAGAGGAAGGAGTCCGCCCTGACGGCCAGGCTCAGCACCCCGGGTATGGCCTCCACCACCTTGCACAGCAGCACCTCTCGCATGCCGGACTCGTCCTGGGCAGCCTTGGCCCGGAACGCCGAGAAGTCGTGCCGCCCCACGCATGCCGCGCACGCTCTGTTCATGACATCGAGGTCGAGCTCCCTGGGGTAGTGGTAGGTGAACCCGTCCAGGAGCGCGGAGGGAGCGGCCCTGTTCAGGACGAAGTAGCGGTACTCCCGCCAGGTGGCGTCACGCCGCGGGTCGAACCCGTCGGGAACGTGTCTGATGTCGGTGATGGAGACCCCATCGGTAAGAAGGGCGTTCAGTCCCATCAGAGCCTTGTCGACCTCCAGGTCGTACGGCACGTCGAACGCCGCTGCCTGCCCCACCGCGTGGGTCCCCGTGTCGGTCCGCCCGGCACCCTGGACCCTTATCTCCTCACCGGTGAAGGCTATCAACGCGCTCTCGACGGCTCCCTGTATGGTGGGAAGTCCCGCCTGCCTCTGAAAACCGTGGAATCCTTTACCTCGATACTCGAGCGTCACCAGATATCTCGTCAAATCGTTCGTCCCTCCATTGCCACCACCCGCGGGCGGACCTCTCAGCCGGCGCCTTCGTGCTCGATAATCGACTCCAGAGAAGAATAACCCACCACGCCACGGTCGATAAAGTCCATGGCCCGTCTCAAGTTCCCGGCCAGCGCCGGGTCGCCCGCGGCGTCCGCCATCTGCCTCATCAGGTCGATCATCTGCTTCATCACCCGTACCATGTCCCCCACCGAGCGATCGGGGAACCTGGCGAGCATCTCCTCCAGCTCGGCGCCGTTCGCCCAGAGAAATGCGGCCTCGCTGAAGCCGGTGTCGACCGAGCCCAGCAGGTCCAGCCCGCGCCGGGATTCGGCCTCTTTCACGCGTGTAAGGATAGTCTCCACCTTTTCGAGGGCGACCTCGAGGTTGCCCTCAATGTGCTCGCGTGGGCCGGACACTCCCTGACGGGCGTCCTCGTCGTCTGCTTCCCTCGACTCGTATATGAACCACGACACGAAAGAGGCCAGCTCAGGCGGGTCCAGCTCACTTGCGACACCTTCCTCCAGGGCCTCGACCAGCAGGAGGTCGCACTCGTTATAGATCCCGCGGAGGGTCTCGCCCCTGGCGGTCAAGGACTCGCCCTCCATGAAGCCGAGCTCATTCAGAAGGTCTATCACGTCCAGCAGGCGCCTGGAGACCACCTCGTGTCCCGAGTCCCGCTCTCGCACCGCCGCGTCGATTCGCTTGGCGGTCTTCTCCGCTTTGCGCGCAGCGTCCATGCAGCGCAAGTTATGGCTGCAGGACCGGCAGGGGTGCGCCTCCATCTCCTCCTTTACCAGCGCCGCGTCCCGTGAGAGCCGCTCCTCCTCGCCTCCCGGTCCCGCGGTCTCCGGTGGGCCCTTAGCTTTCCTTTGCAGCGCCTCCATCCTCTCCCCGGCGGAGCGCCTTACCTTCCTGGTCGGAGAGGTTATCTTGCTCACATCGACCGCGCCGACGATCCGCGGGGGGTGCTCCATACTCTCCGGAGAGAGCCGCCTGTATCTCCCGTTGGGATCTACTACCAACACGCCACCCGGATCCTTCCTGCCCCCTCGCTTCCTTACGACGGCAAGGACTTTCTGCTCGCCGGAGTGCTTGAGGAGAAATACGTCACCGGGCTGGAGGCGGACCATCGCCTCTCTGGTCTCGCGCCGACGGCGCTCCTTGCCGATAGTGGCGAGCCTCCGCGTGAGTCTCGAGTGCGCCCTCTCCAGCTCGCGGTACTGCCTTGCGTCAGCCTCCTCGCAGTGGCTCGCCTTGATGGCGGAGTCGAGCTCCCGCTCCAGGAACTCCAGCCGGGCCTCGAGGGTGGTGACCCTCTTGTCCGCCGCGTACTGGGCGAACGACAGGTTCAACAGCCTGCGGCTCTCGGTGAGGTCGTGGCCGGCGAGCAGGTTCACCGCCATGTTGTACGAGACCTCGAAGCTGGAAACCACCGGGTTCGGCTCGCGCGAGACCAGCGCGCGCACCTGGTCTACTGAGAAGTATCCCTGGTGCAGGACCACCGCGTAGCCGGTCACGTCTATGCCCCTCCTGCCCGCCCGTCCCGTGAGCTGCTTGTACTCGCCGGGCGTCATTGGCCGGTGCCTGTCACCGTCCCACTTCGAGAGCGACTCGATGACCACCGTTCGCGCCGGCATGTTGATGCCCAGCGACAGGGTCTCGGTGGCGAAGACCACCTTCACCAGCCCCCGGCTGAAGAGCTCCTCCACGGACTCCTTGAAGAGCGGCAGCATGCCCGCGTGGTGAGCGGCCACACCGGCCAGGAGGGCCTTGCGGAACCGCGCGTAGTCGAGGCATTCCAGGTCGTCGGGATCGACCGGGCTCACTTTCTCGTCGATGTAGCCGCTTATCTCCTCCCTCTCGGCTGCGGAGGTGAGCGGACCCCTGTTAAGCCACATCGACACCGAATCGCTGCAGGCGGCCCGGGAGAAGAGGAAGTAGATAGCGGGCAGCATGTCCCTCCGGAGGAGCTCATCCACGACGTCGGTGCGCCGGGGCCTGAGGAAAGTGCCGGGCCTCCTCCTTCGCCCCCTCTCGCGGCCGGTGGAAGCCTTCTTCTCTATCTCTATCTGCTCGTTTATGACGCGGGCGAGGCTCTTGGAGAACAGCGGCACCAGCGCCCGGCCCACGAAGTAGTGGTTCTTGAGCTGCACCGGACGCTCGGACGAGGTCACGACCTCCACGCCGCCGCGGATGCTGTTCATCCAGTCGCCGATCTCATGCGCGTTGGATACGGTCGCGCTCAGGCCCACAACGCGCACCCCGTGCGAGAGCAGGATGACTATTTCCTCCCAAACCCCGCCGCGGTAGGGGTCCTGCATGTAATGGACCTCGTCCAGCACTACCACGCCGAGCGAGTCGAGCAGTTCGCTGCCCTCGTAGATCATGTTCCTGAGCACCTCGGTGGTCATTACAACCAGCGGCGCCTCGTTGTTTATGCTGTTGTCGCCGGTTAGGAGGCCGACCTCCTGCTGTGAATAGGCTCGTGTCAGGTCGCGGTATTTCTGGTTCGACAGTGCCTTGATGGGAGCGGTGTAAAAGCACTTGAGGCCTTGCGCGCGGGCCATCTCCAGGGCGTACTCCGCTATCACGGTCTTTCCCGAGCCGGTGGGAGCCGCCACAAGCACCGACTTGCCCGCCTCAAGGCGCGTCAAGGCCTCGCGCTGGAAGGAGTCCAGAGGGAAACCGTACCGCCCCTCGAATTCGTCGATATCCATGTCCTCATTGTAGCGGAGTTCGAGGCCTGTCTTTCATTGAAGGGTGCGGCGCTCCCTGTATAATTGTTGGAAGCGCTCGAAAAGGGGAAGCGATTTGAGGATCTATCTCGAGGACTGTGACGGCACCGCCCATGAGAGCGACAGTCTGGAGGGGGTGACCCTTGCGGACTGCCAGCAGCTGTGGGTCGACAGCGTGTCGCCTACGCCCGCGGAGCTTGAAGAGCTGGCGTCCTTTTTCAGCCTGCACCCGGTCGCCATCGACTCTTACCTCGAGGCGGACGAGCTTCCCAGGATGACCGAGTTCCCCGAACACCTGTTCGTGGTCTGGCACTTCCTGCGTGACGACCCTGCCACCGAGGTGGTTGAAGCGGTAGGGGTCTTCGCGTTCCTGGGGGATAACTTCCTCCTGACCCTGCACCACCAGGACTGCGACGAGATCGACGGCATCTACCAGAAGCTCAGGCAGGACCCGGAGATATACAGGCACCGTCCGGCGGTTCTGCTCTACAGCATCCTCGACACCGGGGTGGATGAGTACTTCCCAATAGTGGAGGACCTCACCAACCGGATCGACGCCTTTCAGGAGGAGGTGCTCTCGTCGGGGAGCACGGGCGACATCAGGGTGATAATGGCGCTGAAGCACCGCAACATGGCTCTGAGGAGGAACGCCTCCGCGCACCGCGACGTGGTGCTCAAGCTCAGCCGCCGCGATACGCCGTACGTGCCCGAGGACCTGTCCCTGTACCTGCTCGACGTCTTCGACCACCTGGTACGCATCGGGTCGGAGGTCGACAACAACTCAGACCTCATCACCTCTTCTCTGGACATCCACCTGAGCATGGTCTCGAACAGGCTGAACGAGGTGATGAAGAAGTTCACCATCGTCGCCACCATCTTCCTGCCGCTGACCTTCCTGGCCGGCGTATGGGGGATGAACTTCAGGCGGATGCCTGAACTGTACTGGGAGCACGGCTATGTCTTCGCCTGGGCCACCCTGCTGGTGGCGGCCATCGTGATGACGATCATCGCCGTTCTGATAACCAGGGAGCCGCGGAGTAAGGTCAAGCCCCCGAAAGGTGACGGCCGATGAGCGAGATCGGTGTTGCTCAGGCAGCCGAACTCCCGCTGCCTCCTTCTCCGGCGCAGGTCGGGGAGGGACGGTCGCGGGTCTGGCTGGAGCGTTCGGATGTCTCTTCCCGGCTGAGACGCGAGGGCCCCCTTCTGGTGCTGGCGCTGGCAGTGATCGGGACGTCACTCATACTGACTGCTCTGAAGTCGCGAAACCTCTGGTTCGGTGTGCCGTGTCTCTTCAAGACGATAACGGGAGCACCGTGCCTGGCCTGCGGTCTCACCCGCAGTTTCGTGCTCACCGCCCACGGGCACCTGGCGGGCGCGTTCGAGATGCACCTGCTGGGGCCGGTCCTGTTCATGATGACAGTGGGCGCCGCGGTGTACCTCTCGGTCGCCCTGGTCACCGGTTACAGGGTGAGGGTGAGCCTGGCGCCGCTCACGCGCCGGCTGGCGGCGTGGTCGGTGCTTTCCGTATTCTTGGCGTGCTGGTTTGTCAAACTCGTCTTTATGAGAGGAACGTGGTGAGGGCGCGCAGGTGTCGCCGGGCCGCCGCGACGGCAAGGAGGAACTGATGCAGCAGGAACAGCCAGGGCTGGTACAGAATCTCTACTACTTCATCCAGCAAAGGGTCACCTCGGACTGGACCACCGACCCCGGGATGGCGGTCCTCCTCACTATCATCACCTGCGGCATCTACGGCTATTACGTCTTCTACAAGCTCATGGACCGCAGGGACCAGCACCTCGCCCGCATGGCCAACACCGTCAATACCTCTGTGGCCATACTGCGCGAGAAGGCTGCGGCGGCCGGGAGCGAGGAGCTGATATCCCAGGAGCTGCAGCAGCTCGAGTACGTCCAGCGCGAGATGTACGAACAGAGCAGGGAGCGCGGTGCCGCTCTCTGGCTGGTGATAGCCATACTGACGGGGATCGGGGTCCTCATCGGCTACTACCTGATAATGGACGACATGAAGCGCCACGATGAGCTCGAGGCGCACTACTTCACCATGATGTCCTACGCTCTGACGCGCATGGGTTTGAGCGCACAGGCCTCCCAGGCGGCGCCCAATATGCCCGAGAGGAATTTCGTCACTTATCTCCTGCTGTCAATAGTGACCTGCGGCATTTTCTCCTTCTACTGGCTGTACTGCCTGGTGAAGGACGGCAACGAGCACGTGCTCGCGCAGGTCCAGTGGGAGGATTACATCTACTCGGCCCTTGCTGCAGCTTGAGGCCGCGGAATCGAGGGAGGTATCTCATGAAGTTCTGTGACAACTGCGGCCAGGGCAACCCGGACGACGCAGCCTTCTGCGTGCAGTGCGGGGCCAGGATTGAGGCGGGTGCGGGTGAGGGTCCGTCCGAGGAGGTGCCTTCTCAGGGCGTGCCGGAGTCGCCCCTCGGTCCTCCGGGCTCGGCCGGGGTGATGCCGCCTCCGCCGGGCGTGACGCCTCCCCCCGCTCCTGGAGATGTGG
>JAGUWJ010000054.1 GCA_020062425.1 Actinomycetota bacterium | reverse complement strand
GTAGGCAAGAAACCCGGGTTCACGCTTCGGCCTGCGGCCTCTCGCTCCATACCGGTAGAAGGCCGTGCCCCCGGTGACCTACTCAGGTTTTACACGAACGGTACGCTCCTGTTATCCGGGCGGGATTGGCCATTTACACGGCCAGGTTATATTATTAGCGAACAAGTACGGGCGAGAGGAGGAGGTACCATGGACGCTCTAGGACAGGTCGTGTACTACGAAGTGGAAACCAGTGTATCTTGGGGATTGATCCTTGTCTTTCTGCTGATCGGTCTTGCCTTATACGTATACTCGGCGTTCTGCTTCATGAAGATGGCGGACAGGCTCGGCGTGGAGAACGGCTGGTTCGCGTTCATACCTTTCCTCAACCTGTGGCTGCTCACTCAGATGGGCGACCGCGACAACACCTGGTTCATCATCATGCTGATAGGTTCGTTCTGTTGCGGCATCGTGACTCTGGTGATGATGATACTGATATTAATGGACGTCTCAGAAAAGCTCGGGTTCGAGAACTACTGGGGAATACTGTTCATCATCCCCATATTCAATCTCTACGTCCTCTACAAGCTCGCCTTTACAGAGCCCAAATAACCTGAGAGCTGAGGCACCTCTTCAATAGCTCCAGCCCTGCTCGAGAGCGGGCCGTAGCGGCGTGAGCGGACGCTGCGGCCCTCAAGAGTCTGGCGCACACCATTGAAAAGGATCCAGATGCGTACTGTAGAGAGTGATTTCGAAAGTGCCGGCACCAGGTGTGCAGGCACTCTATATCTGCCGGACGAAGAAAAACCGCCCGTAGTGGTCATGGCGCACGGGTTCGCAGCCGAGAGGTCGTTCAGGCTCCCGGCGTTCGCGAGTGAGTTCGTGGATAAAGGCATGGCGGTTTTTCTCTTTGACTACAGGAACTTCGGGGACAGCGAAGGCGAGCCGAGGAACCTTGTGAACCCGCTCAGACACGTGCGTGACTGGGGCGCGGCCATCTCTCACGTTCGCGGTCTCCCTGAGGTCGACTCGAGCAGACTGGCCCTCTGGGGTTCGTCTTACAGCGGCGGACACGTGATGGTGGCGGCGGCGAAATACGGCCCGGTCGCCGCTGTTGTGTCGCAAGTGCCGTTCGTGGATGGTATCTCGACGACATTCGGGTTTTCGCTGGGGTTCATCGCCAAGTGCGTGGTCCATGGAATTCGCGACATCCTGAGGCTCGTCACTTTCCGCTCGCCGTACCTTGTGCCCGTCATCGGCCTGCCCTCCACCTTCGCCATGATGAACACCCCGGAGTCGTATCCCGGGTATATGGCGATAGTCCCGGATGACAGCGAGTGGCGGAATGAATGCCCGGCGAGGGCCGCCATAACACTCGCGCTCTACCGGCCGGTCCGGTACGCGTCGCGTATCAAGTGCCCGGTGCTCGTTATCGCCGCCGAGAAGGACTCGCTGATATCGCTGGCGTCGGTGCGCAGGACGGCGCGCAAGATCAAACACTCGCAGGTGGTGCCGCTGCCGGTAGGCCACTTCGACCCTTACGTGGGGGAATGGTTCGACCGTGTGGTCGAGATAGAGGGAGATTTCCTCCGCGAGCACCTCCTTTCTCGAGCATAAGAGGAACGGGCCTTGAGACCCAGACCCGTCCGCTCAAAGATATCTGGAAAGCCTGCCGCCGGCAGGCTTTCTCTTTCTACTCTATCTCCTCGATGGCGAGCGGGTACGTCGAGGTCAGCTCGCAATCTTCCTTGTTGATGACTATGGGATTCTCGTAGCGGAATCCCACCTCGTCCTCCTGGGCGGCGTACTGCATGGCTAGAATCACCATCTCGTTCTCCTGGTAGACGTGGTCGGGGTCGGTCCAGTACGGTATGGGCACGTCCATGCTCGCGCCTACGCGCCACTCGTCGCCGAAGAGCCCTATCCCGTGTTCGACGCCGGGGATTATGTAGTCCGAGCATCCCCTGTCCTCCGCGAACTCCTCCAGGTCGGTTATTAGCCCGCCGGGGGTGGCGCCCGCCCGGTAGTGGTCAGCGACGAACTGCACGCAGGCCACGAAGTTATCCGCGTGCCAGCGCTTGCGCTCGGTCGCAGGAGCGATGAGGTAGTTGTGCGAGTGGTCGCCCAGCGCGAGCTTGAACATGCCGTGAAGGTCGAACATCAAGGCCTCGCCGGCCGCGAACTCCTTCGTGGTGGGCGGAGTGCAGGCGCCGAGCCCAGTGCGCCAGCCGCTCGATATCTCGTTCAGGCCAGCGAAGTTCCACTCCGACACGCTGCCCGCGCGCCTCATGGCGAGTGCCGCGATGCCGCCGATCTCGGTCTCGGTCATCCCCTTCCATCCGCCGTTCTCAATGGCCTCGCGTGCCGCCTTGTGGCCTTCGTCGACGATGCGCCCCGCTTCGCGGAAGCGGTTGATTGTCCCCTCGTCCTTTATGAGTGAAGCCTGGTCCACGATGTCGTGCGAGTTCACGAACTCGAAGCCGGGAAGGGCGTCCGAGAACCGCTCGTACTCATAGTGCGTGAGCCATCCCTCGGCGGTGTAGGTGGCCATGCCGGTCTCGTAGCCGATTCTTCCCTTCTTGATGTCCAGCTCTTCCTCGATGAAGTACTGGATGACCTCTATCTGGTCGGCCCCGCCCGCGCCGAAGTACCCGCGCACGTGGTCCTCGTCCATCCAGGTCTCGCTCAATATCCGGGCGGAGTCGATCACGAAGGTGAAGATCGTCGGGAGGCCTTCCGCGGGGATCACGATATAGCTCCGCCAGGGCACGAAAGCGTCCACGATGAAGCTCATGGTGCGGATGCGAGATCCGAGGTAGACGTCGATTCCGCGGTTGCGCATCTCGGCCTGGATGTCCGCGAGGCGCTTGCTGGTGTCCACATGGTACGGGTCCTGCCGAGAGTTGCTTTTCGCCATGTCTATCATCTCCCGTATCAGTAATCGGTGGGAATAGTAGCCAGCACCTTGTTGAGCCTGTCCACCAGCGGCGCGAGCCTCAAGGCCTTGGCCATGTTGCCTCGGAGCGTTATCTTGCGGCCGGTCAGAGCCCTCACCGCGCCAAGCTCTCCCCTGGTTATCTTGGCGAAGGTGTCGTAATCCGCGATTATCTTGAACTCGCCCGCGGGCGGCTCGCCGTCGCCGGTCTCCAGCCTGCTCAGCTTGCCGTCGGTGTACTCGACGTAGAAGTACATGTCCTTCCCGCCGGGGCAGTTCTGGTAGATGTTGGTCATCGAACTAGTAAGGTGCTTGACCTTCTCGGGAGTGAGCTCGGCGTCGAGGCGCTTTTTCGCCTCTTCCGCCCACTCCGTACCGAGGTATTGGAGATTGCCCATCGATATCTCCTTTCCTGACGAAATGGTAGGCCTGCCGTGATCTGCACCGGATATCGTATCACGGGCGCGCAGCGCCGTTCAGCCGAGGAATGTGGATTTGACCACCGGTAGACTTAGTGCCTGGAGGAAGTCCCTGGTCATTTGATAATGAATAAAGCAGTGGTGTCCGGAGCCGGGAGTGTAGGCTGAAGCACGCCCGCTACCTCGAACTCCTCTCCGCGCAGCTCTACCGTCCCTCCGACCTCGGCTCCCAGTTTCTCCGCGAGAGTGGCCCCGACGAGCGCCTTTCCGCGGTCGTCCGGCTCAAGCCCCCTGCCGCTGTCGACCTTCAGGGGCTCGAGGATATCCTGACTGGCGGCCAGGTCGAGCCCGATCACGAGATCGGGCGCGCCGAAGGAGAACCCGCCGGAGTCCTCCACGAAGACGCCGATGCCGGCGGCTGCGCCCTTCACACCCTGCACGCTCTTGATCTCATCCACCTTGGAAATGGGCAGCAGCTTGCCCTCACCACCGAACAGGCTTCCGCCCGAGGGTACCACCGAGATGGAGTTGCTGTACCAGCTCCTCGCCCCTTTAACCTGCTGGGTGAGGCGGGCGGAGAGCCCCCCAGAACGGTAAGCGCGAAGATGCCCACCACTATTCCGAAAACGGTGAGGAAGGTGCGCGCCTTCCGGCGCCACATGTTCCTCAGAATTACCTTTAGCATGGAAACACCTTTCCGCGAATTGCTCTAAACATAGACCGATTTCCCGAAATCTTCTTTTTCGAGGCGGAATACCCTCTAAGGAGGTAGCGCCAGAGCGGAACCTCGAAACCATGATATTCGTCATTGAGGAAAGAGGGTTGAACAAGTAGCTTCTAACTTACGTTGTCAGAGCCGGAGGACCGTATGAAAGATGAGATCGGGCAGCGGGAGCGGACGTACTACGTCGACGGGATGAGCTGCGCCGCCTGCGAACTCATAATAGAGAAGAAGCTCATCGGCCTGGAGAACATCCGTTCGGTGGAGGCCTCTCTTTCGAAAGGGGAGGTACTGATCGAGTATGAGGGTGACCCCCCGGATGTCACTCGCCTGAACAAACTGTTCGAGAACGGGGACTACAGGTTCTCTCTAAAGAAATCCAGGGCTCGGGGCAGCGCATCTGCGCGCGGCGTTAGCCTCTCAAAGATATTGATAGCAGGCGTTATCGCCGTGGCACTGGCCTTGCTGCTCGAGAAGGCCGGTCTTTCCGAGATGGTCACGGTCAATTCCAGGTCGACGCTGCCCGCTTTCCTCCTTCTAGGCCTTGTCGCAGGTTTCTCCAGCTGCGCCGCGCTCGTGGGCGGCATCGTGCTTTCTATGTCCAAGCAGTGGGGCGAGCTGTATTCTCCGGAGGACCCCTTGAAGAAGAGGCTCGAGCCGCATATCCTGTTCAACACAGGAAGACTTATCTCGTACGCGGTCCTTGGAGCGGCTCTTGCGCTTATAGGAAGCACTCTCAGGCTGACGTCGTCTTTGTCCGCGATCCTGGTGATAGTGGTCTCAATAGTCATGGCGTTTCTGAGCCTGCAGATGCTGGGAGTGAGCTTCCTGCAGAGGTTCCGATTCACTCTGCCGAAATCCGTAACCAGGTACGTAGCAGATGAGAGCCATTTTAAGACGCGCTACATGCCGTTCGCGCTGGGGGCCATGACCTTCTTCCTCCCGTGCGGGTTCACCATTACCGCGCAGGGTTTTGCGCTTCTATCCGGGGAACCGCTTCAGGGCGCCCTCATAATGCTGTTCTTCGCCCTCGGCACGCTTCCCATGCTCCTCCTTGTTGCGTTCTCCAGCGTGAAGTTCCTCGAGAAGCCCCGGACTGCCGAACTGTTTCTCAAGGTCGCAGGGGTAGTAGTCTTGTTTTTCGCGATCTTCAACATTAATAACCAACTGGTTGTCCTGAACGCCCCGAGCCTGGGCGACCTGTTCAAGCCCTCACGTCCTTCCTCCGGCATCGCGGATACGACAAAGGAGCTGCCTCCGATCGTCGACGGGAAGCAGGTCCTGAAGATGCAGGCGTCAGCGTCCGGCTACGTCCCCAGTGAGCTGGCGGTGAGGGCCGGCGTTCCCGTGAAGTGGGAGATCGAGGACATCGGAACCTCCGGCTGCACCAACGCCGTCATCTCCAGGGACCTTTTCGAAGGTCAGATCGACCTGACTCCCGGAGAGACCAGCACCAAAGAGTTCACCCCCGAGGAGCCGGGTAGCTACCGTTTCAGCTGCTGGATGGGCATGGTCAGTGGAGTCATAAAGGTCGTTGACGAGAAGAACTCCGGACAGGTCGAGGTAGAGGGAGGGAAAAAGACGGCCCCCAGACCCGGCGGTTGCTGAGGGTGAAAGCCTAACCGCGTGCCGGTGACCGAAACCTGATCTTGCGCGCTGACCGCCTTGCATTGACCTTTATGCTGATATAATCCACGTGAGGGTGGAGCGACGCTCACCCCCACCCGAGGCTTGCTCCTGGGAAGCCACATGACTGGTGCTGCTCGGCTTCATACTGGGGGGGATGATCATGAGTGTTATGGTCTCTGTCAGGGAGAGAGCCGGAGGGGCGGTCGTATCCGGCGGCAACGAACTTCTGAGACGCACACCGGACCGGCTCCTGGACGCGGCTGCCGATGTCCTTTTACGCAACATGAAGTACCCCGAAGGCCGCGAGTTCATGAAGACGGCCCTGCTGCTCGCCAAGCGGCACCTCCACACGATGTCCCCCGCGGTGCAGCGCTCCATTCTGAATTTCCTGGCCAACGTGCTCATCAAGGGCGAGGTAAAAAGGAAGCGTTTCAGGGATGAGGCCGGCTTCAGTCCTCCACTATTGATGGTCATCAGTCCCACCATGCGCTGCAACCTGAACTGCTACGGCTGCTACGCGGGACGGTACTCCAAGAAGGACGACCTGGGCGCGGGAACGCTCAACCGTCTCCTTCACGAGGCAGAGGCCATGGGCATCTACTTCATCACCATATCCGGCGGCGAGCCGTTCATCCTGGGAGAAGACCTGTTGAACATATGCAGGATGCATCCGTCCATGCTATTCCAGGTCTATACCAACGGGACTCTGATAGACCGGGAGGTGGCCCGCGGGCTGGCGCGGGTCGGGAACGTATACCCGTGCATCAGCGTCGAGGGTTACGAGGTGGAGACGGACGCGCGCCGGGGAGAGGGTACATACGAGAAGATACTCCGGGCGATGGACTTCCTCCGTTCGGAAGGTGTCCTCTTCGGCTTCAGCGCAACCGCGACCCGTGAGAACAACGAGCTCATCGTCAGCAGGGAGTTCGTGGACTTCTATAAGGAAAGAGGCTGCCTGGTGGGGTGGTACTTCCATTACGTGCCGGTCGGCAAGGCCCCCGGGCTGGAGCTGATGCCCACCCCCGCTCAGCGGGTATACCGCCGCGAGGAGATGATCAAGCGCAGGGCGGAACGGGACATACTCATCGCGGACTTCTGGAACGACGGGCCGCTGGTGGGGGGATGCCTGGCGGGTGGGAGGACCTACCTGCACATAAACTCGAACGGCGATGCTGAACCGTGTGTGTTCGCCCACTTCGCCGTGGACAACATCCGGGACAAGCCTCTGGCGGACATCCTGCAGTCAGATTTCTTCAAAGAGATCAGGAAGCGCCAGCCCTACGTCGACAACCTGTTCAGGCCATGCATGATAATCGATGTGCCCGAGGTCTTGAGGGAGGCGGTACGGGCTTGCGGGGCGCGTCCCACCCATGAGGGTGCGGACGCGGTGATAGGGGAGCTGGCGGGAGATATCGACGAATACTCCGAGGAGTACCGCGAGTTGGCCGACAGGGTGTGGGGCGACTACACGGGTGTTCAGGCGCCGCCCGCGCCCGTCTGCCGAGTCCCGGAGGCCGAATGGGAGTGCGTCAGGGGAAGCCGTCCTTGAGGGTAAAAGCGGTCGCGTGCGCGGCGCTTGTCATCATCATAGCCGGAGCTTCTCAGAGCCCGGCCATCTCTGGTGGCAGCACGGCACCGGGTAACGGCGGCTCAAGGGTCTCGCCCTGGGCGTGGGGTCACGATTCGATGGGAGCCAAGAGCCCCTCACACACCTGGTTTCTTGCAGAGGGTTCCACTTGGGGGGGTCTCCAGACCTGGATACTGGTGCAGAACCCGCAGCCTTCCGCGGCCCTGGTCGAGATAACCTACATGACGGAGAGGGGCCCGGTGCGTGGACCCTCCAGTCGCGTCCCGGCGTACTCGAGGGAGAGCTTCGACGTCGCGCGGACCGTTCCGGAAACCTACGGGGTCTCGGCGGAGGTCATATCGGACATACCGGTGGTGGTGGAGCGGGCCGTGTACGGTGGAGGCTACTCGTGGGGCCACTGCTCGACAGGTGCGACCGCCGCCGCGCGGACGTGGTACCTCGCAGAGGGTTCGACCGACGAGGGTTTCGAGACCTGGATACTGGTCCAGAACCCCTCAGACGAATGGGTCGACGTAGCGCTCACCTATATGACTCCGACGGGCGATATCGAGGGCCCATCGAGTGCGATCCCTCCGAACTCGCGAAGGACGTTCGACGTCTCCAGGGAGGCCGGCGTCCAGCCGGAGGTCTCGACGATGGTGGCAGCCGATGCCCCGGTGGTCGCGGAGCGAGCGGTGTACGGACCTGGACGCGAATGGGGCCACGATTCCCTGGGGGCCGCCGAGCCTGATACTCTCTGGTTTCTGGCCGAGGGTTGCACGGCGGAAGGATTCGAGACCTGGATACTGGTCCAGAATCCCGACGACATCTCCGCCGAGGTAACCCTTACCTACATGACCCGTTGGGGCGACATCCCGGGCCCGTCCCTGCTGCTGCCCGCTAGGAGCAGAGGGACATTTGACGTTTCGGAGACGCTGCCCGATACGTGGGAGGTCTCAATGCGTGTCGACTCGAGCAGGCCGATAGTGGCCGAGCGGGCCATGTACGGACCGGGCCGCGCCTGGGGCCATGACTCGGTCGGAACCGCCTCTCCCGCCGAGACGTGGTACCTGGCCGAAGGGTCCACCGGGAGTGGTTTCGATACATGGGTGCTGGTGCAGAACCCGGGAGGCGCCACAGCCAACGTCGGGATAACCTACATGACCGACTCGGGCGTGCTGCCCGGGCCGTGGCTGGAACTGCCGGCTGATTCCAGGGCGACCTTCAACGTTCGAGACACGGTAGGGAGCAGGTTCGAGGTATCTGCGGTGGTGCGGTCGGACGAGCCGGTCGTGGTGGAACGAGCCATGTACGGGGAACGATCGGACGTCGCTGGGGCCCGGCTACCGTGACATCAGAGTGACTCCTCCACGTCGCGGTAATCTATCAGCTCGGAGTAGCCGAGACCCGAAAACCCGGTCCTCGAGGTACGCGCCTCCGCGGTCCAGCTTGTAATGACCTTGAGACCCATCTTCCCCGCCAGTACCCATGCGTATGCCGCGACGCTTGTCTGGTCGTCGACCAGGACCGCCGCGTAGCCCTCCTCCGAGATGTCCAGCAGGCGGTCCCGGACCTCCTCCAGTATCTCCTCCTCGCCCCACTCGGGGACACCGGGCTCCACCATGGGGGCCCTCGGCTGGGGTGAGATGTCGAAACCCAGCGCACGCCACTCCCCGATGACCTCGGACTGGTCGGTCAGTGTGAAGTTGGCGAGCTTTACGATCCGCCGCCATACCTTGGGACCCGTTTTTCCGAGAAACACTAGAAAGGTGCCGTCGAAGCCGTAGTCGGCCGGTGAGCCGTGACCGGGCTCGACCAGGTCGGCCCCCGCGGCGGACGGCTCTATTTCCACGAGCGATTCGCCGGGGAGTTCACCCTGTTCCAGCTCGTCGCTGATGTCCCGGGGCCAGTCCCGCTCCGGCATATCAACTCATTCGCCCCACGCCACCGCGGTCTTCCTGCCGCGCTTCTCCTTGACCTTGATCACCAGCTGGTTCCTGGGCCGGCCTCGGAGCGACGCCACCCTGCTCGCCCAGGCCTCGAAGCGGTCGATGACGAAATCCTCGTCCGCCCCCCGGTCGTAGGCGACTATGACGTAGGCGCCGGCCTCGGGGTCGACCTTGATGTCGAGGATGTCGACCATGGGGTTCTCGTCCTCGATCTGTGACGCGAGTTTCTCGGCGTCTTCCTTGAAAAGGCCTTCGCCAGGCAATCCAGCCCTCCCGGTATCATCCTGGAGTGGAACGGACACGCGACCGCGAGCCGCAGGAGTTCCAGGTACTGTCTTGAATACGATGCGTACCGGTTAAACCCTTCCGGCGGGGAGGCAACGGAGGGCGGTGCGTGGCCGCCCGGGGATGTGACCTATGGCAGCTGGCGCGGGCTCGAGGAAGGCGCGATCCGGAGCGATGCCCCTGCACGTGGCGCCAATGCTGGCCGTATCGTCGGCTATGCCGCGTGACCAGTCGGATTACTCATTCGAGTTCAAGTGGGACGGGATGAGGGTGGTCCTGCTGGCAGGAGATGGCGGCATGAGGCTGGAGACGCGCAACTTCAAGGACGTCACTCGCGCTTTTCCCGAGCTGTCTCCTCTGGGCGAAGCCCTCCAGGGGAGGAGCGCCGTGCTGGACGGCGAGATCGTCGTGCTCGGTGGGGACGGCAGGCCGAGCTTCGGGGGTCTACAACACCGCCTGGGGCTGGTGGACGAAAAGGCCGCCGCGTCCCGGGCGCGGGAGGCTCCCGTGACCTACATGCTCTTCGACGTGCTCTACATGGACGGGCGCGATCTTACCCCGCTTCCCCTGGAGGAGCGAAGGCGAATACTCGAGGCGCAGGGCTTTGACGGCCCGGCATGGCGTGTGCCCGCAGCGTACCATGGGGAGGGGGACGCCATGCTCGAAGCGGCAAGGGAGAACGGGCTGGAGGGGGTCATGGCGAAGCGCCTGGGGAGCGCCTATCTTCCCGGGAAGCGCTCGCGCGACTGGCTCAAGGTCAAGCTGGTAAAGAGCGCTGATTTCGTGGTGGGCGGCTGGGTACCGCTCTCGACCGGAATGAGAGGTGTCGGCTCACTGCTGCTGGGCTACTATAGCCGGACGCCGGCAGGGCGGAGTGAAAGCGATGCAGAGGGGCTGGTTTTCGCCGGCAAGGTAGGTACGGGGTTCACAGACAGGGACCGAGAGGAACTGGCCGGCCTGCTTGAGGGTTTGCCCGCGCAGGACAGTCCGTTCGAAAGGAGAACCGGTGAGAAGGGGGCTTCTTACGTGGAACCGGTGCTGGTGGCGGAGGTCGAGTTCAGGGGCTGGACGGAAAAGGGACGCTTGAGGCAGCCCTCGTTCAAAGGGCTGCGCCGTGACAAGGAGGCCGCCGAGGTCTTCCGCGAGGACGCTTGACGTGAGCAGGTGCATGAGATTGGAGCGGATGAGATGCCCAGGGTGATATGGAACGGCTCGATAAGCTTCGGGTTGGTAAACATTCCGGTGAGGATGTTCGTGGCGGTCCGCGACCACGACGTGAGATTCCACCTGTTGCACGCGAGGGACGGGGTGCGGGTGCATCAGAAGCTGTTCTGCCCGGCCGACGGAGAGGAACTGGATCACGAGGACACCGTGAGAGGATACGAGACAAGCCCTGATACGTACGTGGTGGTGCACCAGGACGAGCTGGACGCGCTCGCCCCGAAGGCCAGCCGCAACATCGAGATACTCGATTTCGTGGACATCGCGGAGATCGACCCGGTCTACTACCAGCACCCGTACTACCTGCTGCCGGAGGAGAGGTCCGCGGGGCCGTACGCCCTCCTGGTCCAGGCCCTGGAGGATTCCGGCCGGGTCGGCATCGGCAAGCTGGTCATGAGGAACAAGGAGTACCTGGCGGCGCTGAGGCCGGTGGACGGTGTCATATGTCTCGAGACGATGCGCTTCGCTGATGAGGTCATGCCCACGGGGGAGATGGAGAAGTTCGAGCTCGACCGCGAACCTACCAAGCGGGAGCTGTCGATGGCGATGCAGCTGATAGACACCTTGTCTTCTTCGTTCGACCCGGAGAAGTACCACGACGAGTACAGGGAGGCCGTCATGGAGCTCATCGAGAGCAAGGCCGAGGGGCAGGAGGTAACGATGCCCGAGGCGTTCGTGGAGCCCGGCAAGGTGGTGGACCTCATGTCGGCCCTGGAGGAGAGCCTGGCCCGTGCCAGGGAGAAGAAGGAGCGGGCCGGTTGAAGGAGAGGATTCCCGTAGAGGTGGACGGGCTCGAGCTGGAGCTCTCCAACCTGGACAAGGTGTTTTACCCGCAGACGGGATTCACCAAAGCCGAAGTGGTCGACTACTACACCCGGGTCTCACCCGTCATGCTCCCGCACCTTGCCGGGAGGGCGGTCACGCTGAAGAGGTACCCCGACGGGGTGAATGGGGAGTTCTTCTTCGAGAAGGAATGCCCGGCCTTCCACCCGGATTGGGTGGAGACCACCACCGTGCCCAGCCGGAACGAGCGGGGAAAGGTCACCTCCTGTGTGGTGGAGAACCTCGCCACCCTGGTCTGGCTGGCGAACCTGGCCACGCTGGAGTTCCATACCCAGCTGTCGCGAAAGGCCGGCGAGGACAGGCCGGACTCACTGGTCTTCGACCTCGATCCCGGTCCCCCCGCGGACACGCTCGACGCCGCCTGGGCGGCCTTGAGGTTGAAAGAGGCCCTGGCGGACGAAGGGCTGGAGTGCTTTCCGAAGACATCCGGTGGTAAGGGGATGCACGTGCTCGTGCCACTCAACACGCCCCTCGATTTCAAGCGGACCAAGAGCTTCGCCCACACCATGGCGCAGGAGTTGGAGAAGACGTACCCGGACCGTGTGACATCAGTCATGCGCAAGGAACTGCGGAAGGGAAAGATATTCATCGACTGGAGCCAGAACGATCCCCACAAGACGACGGTGTGCGCTTACTCGCTTCGTGCCGGGACGCGCCCTTTCGTCTCGGCGCCGGTGAGGTGGGAAGAGCTTGAGGAAGCGCAGAGACGAGCCGATGCCGGGGCGCTCGCCTTCGAGGCCTGGGAGGTGCTCGCACGCGTCGAGGATGCCGGCGACCTGCTTGACCCCGTTCTGAAGCTGAAGCAATCCCTCTGACGCGCTTACCCTTGGGGACAGACACCGTAAGGTAAGTTAATACAAGGCAACTGAGTAATAGGGTCTGAACTTACCTTACGGTGTCTGTCCCCAAGGGTAAGCGCCCCCATTGTTTAGTGGCGGAGGCGCTTCATCAGAGAGCGGTATGTCAGGCAGTTCAGTACGTCGTCCTTCTCCAGCCAGCCCCTCCTGGCCTGGTTGAGGCCGTACCTCATGAAATCGAGCTCTGAGACGTCGTGAGCGTCGGTCGAGATGCAGACCTTTACACCGTGGTCGCGCGCCGAGCGGCAAGCCTGGTCGTCGATGTCCAGCCGCCGGGGCGCCGAGTTGAGCTCCAGCGCCGCATCAAAACGGGCCGCCGCAGCGATGACCTCCTCCATGTTCACCTGGTAAGGAGGCCTCTTGTTCAACTTGCGGCCGCTTGGGTGGGCCAGGGCGTCCACGTGGGGGTTCTCGAGCGCCTTGACTATCCGCCTGGTCATCCGGGCGCGTGTCATGTTGGTGTTGTAGTGAACGGAAGCGATGACGAAGTCCGCCCGCGAGAGTACATCATCGGCTATATCGAGGCTCCCGTCCTCGAGGACGTCCACCTCCACCCCTTTCAGCAGGTGGAACGCGCTCATCCTTTCGTTCAGCTTTTCTATCTCTCTCCAGCTGGAGAGGAGTGCCCGCTCGTCAAGGCCTTTCACCATGGCCACACGTTTGGAGTGGTCGGTTACCGCCGCGTACAGGTATCCCTTTCGCTTCGCAGCGGCCGCGATGTCGGCTAGGCTCGCTCGGCCGTCGGTGGCGTCAGTGTGCAGGTGCAGGTCGCCCCTCACATCGCTCTGCTCAACCAGCGAAGGCAGGCGGCCCTCGAGCGCGGCTCCTATCTCGCCGCGGTTCTCGCGAAGCTCCGGCGGTATCAAGGGAAGCCCGAGAGCGCCGTAAACCTCTTCCTCTGTGGCTCCCGCGATCTTCTCGTCGTCCCGGAAGACACCGTACTCGTTAAGTTTCAGGCCTTTACGGAGCGCCATGCTGCGGAGCGCTACACTGTGGGCCTGCGAGCCGGTGAAATACTGCATCGCCGCTCCAAAGGAGTCTTCTTCCACCACCCGCAGGTCCACCTGGAACTCCCCGTCCACCACGACGGAGCTACGGGTCGGACCGCGGGCCACCACCCTGCTCACGCCGGGGATGGTGACGAACCGCGCGGCGGCGGCGTCAGGGTCGTCGCATACGACCAGGATGTCCAGGTCCCCCACGGTCTCGACGCGTCTGCGGAAGCTGCCGGCCGCTTCGAGCCTCTTCAGCCCCGGGACCGCGCTCATATGCTCCATCACGGCCCGTACCTTGCGCTCGGCGTCAGCCCAGAGAGTCCTGTTACCGAGCCCCTTTACGGCGTAGATGCCCTCGAGGATGTTGGCCTCGGTCTTGGGCCCGAAGCCTTTGACGCCCTGTATCTCGCCCAACTTGGCCGCTGTGCCCAGGCTCTCCAGGTCGGTCACTCCCAACTCGAGGAAGAGGGCGTGTGCCTTGCGTGGGCCGAGCCCGGCTACCCTTGTCACGTCGATGAGCCCAACCGGGACGTCGCGCTCCAGATCGCGCCTCAGACGCAGGTCTCCCGTCTCCAGTATCTCCCGTATCTTCGCCGCCA
Source organism: Actinomycetota bacterium (assembly GCA_020062425.1). Lineage (GTDB taxonomy): Bacteria > Actinomycetota > Geothermincolia > Fen-727 > Anoxymicrobiaceae > JAGUWJ01. The sequence continues at coordinate 5,045 of JAGUWJ010000054.1, read as the reverse complement.
GGTCCTTGCCCACGCCGGGGAGGTCCTCCAGCTTGAACCCGGGCTCGGACGTCATGCTCGCGAGCGACCTGGAAAGGTCGCGGATGACCCTGGAGGCGTTCCGGTAGGCCCGGACCCTGAAAAAGCTCGCTCCGCTTATCTCCAGGAGGTCCGCGACCTCGTCGAATATGGTGGCAATGTCGGCGTTCTCTACGGGCATCGCTCAATCCGGGAACTGCTCCTCGGCCGCGTCCGGATGGTTCGCGCGCGCACCGGGCCGGTCATGGAGCGACGTCTGGACGCCAGCCTAATTCCCCGCCGGCTTGCCATTCCCTTTGAGCTCGAACGGTGTGCCCTCGAGCACCCGGGAGAGCGAGGTCACCTCGTATCCGCGCTTTTCTATTTCCGGGAGGATCCTCGCCAGCACGTCGTAAGTGTTGTGCCCGCCGAAGTGACAGAGGATTATGGCGCCGTTCTGAAGGCCGGAGAGCACGGCGTTGACTTGCTGGTCGGGATTGGCGCTAGGTGCGGTGTCGTTGTCTGAGGCGCTCCAGTTGACGACCCAGAAACCCTCGCGCGCCGCCCAGTCGAGCGCGGGCTGGTCGTAGGCTCCGCCGCTGAAGCGGATGTACGGGTACACTTCGTGGGTCACGCGGGTGATGACCTCCTGCGAGCGCCATATCTCGTCCATGACGAACGCCTCGTCCTTCCCGCGCATCACGTAGTGGCTGTAGGTGTGGCTACAGACCTCCCCGCCGGCGTCCTGTATTGCCTTGACGAAGCCGGGGTTCGACTCGGCCACGCCCCGGCCTCCGATAAGGAAGGCGGTGAATTCGATGCCGCTCTGCTTGAGAAGGTCGAGGATGCGCATGTCGGCGTTCCAGCCGTCGTCGATGGTCAACGCCACCCTCTTCAGGTCGGGGTTGCCGCGTGTGATGACCTGCACCGGTGCGGCGGAGGGGAGAATCCCTCGCAGGTCCTCCCTGTACGTCACGAGACCGCCGTCCTTCACCTTCCCCTCGTCGGGCGGCTTGAAGGTGGATTCCAGCCAGGAGCCGAGCTCGCTCCAGTGGTTGGGGTTCTCGGTTTCCTCACCGGCCTCCTTGTTCCCGGAGTTCCCGGCACACCCGTAAGCGACAGCGATGACGACGATGAGCATTAGCGCAGAGGTGATACCAACCTTGCCACTGGTCCCCAGACGGGCGGTCTTTCTTCCAGCCATGTCATCAATGATACAGGATGATGCTCCTCCGGACATGATATCCGTCAGTTGTGCGGGTGAAGCGTTGTGATAAAAATAGCCGGAGTGGGTGGCGCGGTTTGCCGCAGCGGGCAGTAGGACATTACGATACGCGAATGGGTGCGATGGACATCACCAGCACGGTCAGGCTGAACAACGGCGTGGAGATGCCCCTCTTCGGCCTGGGGGTGTACCTTACCGGCGCCGGCAGGGGAACCGAGAACGCAGTGGCATGGGCGCTCGAGGAGGGCTACCGCCTCATCGACACCGCCAGCATGTACGGCAACGAGAAAGAGGTAGGGCACGCTGTCAGGGCGAGCGGCATACCGCGCGAGGAGGTATTCGTCACCACCAAGCTGTGGAACGACGACCACGGCTTCGAGCGGGCGCTCGACGCGTTCGAGGAGAGCCGGGCGAAGCTGGGGCTGGATTACGTTGACCTGTATCTGGTCCACTGGCCGGTAGCCGACCTTAGGCTCGAAACCTGGAGGGCGCTGGAGGAGCTTCTCGAGAGGGGCGCGGTCAGGGCTATCGGGGTCAGCAACTACATGGTCCGGCACATGGAGGAGCTGCTGGGGGTCTGCCGGACGGTGCCCGCCGTCAACCAGGTCGAATTCCACCCGTTCCTGTTCCAGGAGGAGCTGCTGGGGTTCTGCTCGGAGGTGGGCATCCGGCTTCAGGCATACAGCCCACTCGCCAGGACCAGGGGTTTCGGCGATGCTCGCGTAAGCGGCATAGCGGCGAAGTACGGCAAGAACCCCGCGCAGGTGTACCTGAGGTGGGCGCTCCAGCACGGGGTCTCGGTCATACCCAAGTCGTCGAAACGCGAGCGGATACGGGAGAACGCCCGGGTCTTCGACTTCGTCCTCGAGGAGGAGGACATGCGAGCGCTGGACTCGATGAGCCGGGACCTGCACGTGTCATGGGACCCTTCCGGCGAGCCATGAGTTATACTGCAGGCGGTAATGCGCTCCACCGGTGAGCGCGCCGGATCTGAAAGGATATCGAGGCCGATGGCCAGTGAAGACTACCATGTCATCTCCTGCTCGACCGTGGCAGAGGAGCTGGGACGGCTGGGAGTGCCCGGGGATCGGATGACAGTCCTGGACTTCGGATTGCACATGGACCCCGACAAGCTGCGGGCTGCGGTGCAGGCCGAGATCGACGCTGTCCCCGGCGACTGCGACATCCTGTTAGGATACGGGCTGTGCTCGAACGGGGTGGTGGGCTTGAGGTCCGACACTCACCGCCTGGTGATACCGCTGAGCGACGACTGTATCGCGCTGTTCCTCGGTTCGAGGGAAGAGCACCTGGCCAGGCTGCGAGCCACCCCCGGAACGTATTACCTCACCAAGGGATGGGTCGAAGCGCAGAGCGGCCCCATCCAGGAGTACGAGAGGATACGCGAGCGCTACGGCGAGAAGCGAGCCGACAGGGTGGTGAAGGCGCTCTTCGGCAACTACACGCACGTGGTCCTCATCAACACCGGCAACTACAACATGGACTTCTACCGCGAATTCGCGAAGGCCATGGCCGCCTTCCTGGGGCTCCAGTTCCAGGAGATACCCGGCTCGAACAGGCTGCTCACCAGGCTGCTCTCAGGCGACTGGGACTCCGAGTTCGCGGTGGTGGAGCCGGGAACACCGATGCCGTTCGACGTATTCCAGAGCTGAAGAGGCCTGGATCTGACCCGCGTCCGGTTGACATCAAACCGCCGCATCGGTGAGTATTGGCTGGGCCTGTTCCATACGGGGAGGTAAGTCATGCCATCAGCCAGCATCGAGCGGGTAAACGCGGCGCTGGAGCTCCGCGAGCCCGACCGCGTTCCGACCCTGAACACGCTGGAGGAGTACACTCATATCCTCTCTATCCTTAATAAGCGCGCCATCCCCATCACGTTCTTCGTCAAGAACGAGTACGCGTCCAAGGTCGGGGACATCTTCGCCGACGTACTGATAAACAAGACGGGGTATCTCGACTGGGAGCTGGACCGGCGCACCTACGATCTGGCGGATGCCACTGTGAGGTTGGGCTGCGACTGCGCCTGGGGGATGCACGTCCCCATCTTCCGCATAAGGGACACCAAGTACGCGACCGATATCTACGGCCGGTACTACGACGTGTCGCTGGACAAGCACGGCAACCTCGACACGCCCATTTACAGGGGAGGGCTCATAACCTCCCCGGACGACTGGAAGGCGTGGGACAAGAGGGCGCTCTTCAAGTGGCCCGCCCGCACGAACAAGGTCTTCAAGAGGGTCCAGAGAGACTTCGGCGACAAGGTGTTCATCATGGCCACGTTCCTCTTCGGTCTCTTCGAGAACACCTGGCAGCCAATGGGGTTCGAGCGCTTCGTGGTGGCGCTCCGGCGGGAGAAGGAGTTCGTGAAGAGGATTATCAAGTTCTACGAGGACCACTGGTGTGAGATGCTCGAAGCGTAGGCGGACGCGGGCGTCCCGGGGGCCATCTACACCGACGACCAGGCTTTCAGGACGGGCCCCATGATAAACCCCGAGCTGATGAAAGAGCTCTACACCGACTCGCTTACCCGCATCACGGATACCGCCCACAAACTGGGGATGAAGATAGTCATCCACTCCTGCGGCAGGGTGTACGACCTGCTGGAATGGTGGGCGGACTGCGGGTTCGACGGTGTTCACGCCCTGGAACCCACCGCCGGCGTCGAGCTGGGCAGGGTGAAGGAGATGGTGGGTGACAGGATGTGCCTGCTCGGCAACCTTGACATCACCCGCATCATGGTGGATGCCTCGAAGGAGGAGGTCTTCGAAGCGGTGCGTGAGAGCATCGCCGCCGCGGGCAAGGGCGGCGGGTACATCATCGCCCCGACCAACAGCCACGCCGACGTATCCGTGGAGAGGATGAAGTGGATGATCGAGGCTACCGAGGAGTACGGAAGGTATCCGCTGAAAGTCTGAGGCTGTCGTGCGAGACGACCGCACGCGCGGCTTGGAGAAGGAGGTATGAATGGGAGAGCAGCTCGACAAGGTAAAGGTGGCGCTCACTGAGCTCGACCTGGACGCCATCGCTCCTGCCGTCAAGGAGGCGCTGGACGACGGCGAAGACCCCACGCTGATACTGGCCAGCATGGCGGACGGTATGGCCGCCGTGGGGGAGCTCTTCGAGAAGGGCGAGTACTTCCTGGCGGACCTGGTTCTCGCGGGAGAGGGCATGAAGGAGGGCCTGGAGGTCCTGGAGCCGCACCTCGAGGCGGGCACCACCGGCCAGAAGGGGACCGTCGTGCTCTGCACCGTCAAGGGTGATATCCACGACATCGGGAAGAACCTGGTCGCCACCATGCTCTCCAGCGCCGGCTATAATGTTGTAGACTTGGGGACCGACGTGCCCGAGGATAAGGTGGTCGATGCGGTGCGCGCCAACCAAGCCGGCGCGGTGGGGCTCTCGGTGCTCCTAACCCCAATGGTCGGGTCCATCGGGGACGTGGTGAGCGCGCTCGAGGAAGCGGGCTTGCGCGACCAGGTGAAGATAGCCATCGGCGGGGCCTGCACCACCCAGGAGCTGGCCGACCGGATGGGCGTCGATGCCCTGGGCCGGGACGCGGTGGAAGCGATACGCATCTTCGACGGCTTCTTTTCCTAGGTCGTATCCAAATTCACCTTTTGGGGTGAGACCCCAAAAGGTGAATTTTCCAACCGGGGTAAGACCCCAGAAGGTGAATCGACGACACCAACACCGGCGCGGGGCGTAACAGAACGTTTCAAGGAGTCCCAAGTGTCGAAAGTAGTTGTGCTCGGAGGTTGCGGGGGCATCGGCAGCGTGGCGGTGCGGACCCTCGCCTCGACCGATC
>JAGUWJ010000086.1 GCA_020062425.1 Actinomycetota bacterium | reverse complement strand
GAAGCCAGCGCGCGAGCGACCGCCCAAGCTGCGGCGTGTGGCCACAACTAAGCCCAGGAGAGAGAAGAAGCCTCCCCGGCCGGAACCTGAGGAGCCGGAGGTAAAAGACGAGTACGCACCCAGGCTGGTGCGGAAGCCGCGCACGAAGGAGAAAAAGGAGCGGCGGCCCGCCGCGAGCGTGGTATCTATCCAGGTCCCGGAGGAGTATGAGGGTGAGGTGACCGCCTACCCTTCTTACTGGAAGGCTGTGCTCTACGGCCTTCTGGCGGGCGTGCTCCTTGCTGGCGCTTACGCGACTTTCGAGTGGTGGCGCCATTCCGGGCGCTGGATATTCGGCTGGATAATCGGTTTCGTGGTCGGCATAGTGGTGGTGCTCGCATCGGGAAGGCATTTCAGCTGGAAGCTGGGACTTATCTCTACGGGGATAGCCTGGTTCTCACTGATGCTGGGCCAGGTGGGATTCTCCATGCTGGACGTCAGGTTCAACAAGATCATCCCGCTGAAACTTCCGTTCTTCACCCTGCTGAACGACGCCCTCGGGCAGCTGGGCCGGTCGCTCCTGTCGTGGTGGCTTATCATGTTCTTCATCACGGGGCTGGTCGCGTTCCTGGTGTCGTTCAGGCCGTGGCCCATCAGGCTGCAGCTTTCCGGCCCCCCCGAGGACGCCCCCTCTGCCTGAGCTGAGAGCTCCGTCCGTTTGACCGCGGCTCACCTGTTGTGTAACTATTTTCACGAAAACAAGATTGATTTCTCCGACCCGAACGGCCTAAAGCGAGAGCCATGGCCCGAGGGCGACAGGGTGTGGCGGGAAACGGCTGCGCCTCCCGTGTTTGGAAAGGAGAGGACGAAACGGATGGCCTGCCTTTCCTCCCGGCAGGTCTTTTTATTTGCCGGGAAGGTGATATCGAGGCGGCCCCCGAGCCCGCGTGCGGGAAAGGGGGTGGCGCCGTAAGAGGACATATCTCTCCGACCCGAACGGCCTAAAGCGAGAGCCATGGCCCGAGGGCGACAGGGTGCAATGGGAAACGGTTGCGCCTCCCGTGTTTGGAAAGGAGAGGCGCGGTTCGAGAGCGAACCTGCGCCGGCCTCTCGAAGGCGAGGGGCGGTATGAGACAGGAGTAAAGATGAAAACAAAGAGCATATGCGTGATATTGATGGCGGTCATGCTGGCGGCCGTGGCGTTCGCCGCAGTGGGGTGCGGCGAGAGCGAGCCGCAGTCAGTGGTTCTGGCGACCACCACCAGCACCCAGGACTCCGGACTTCTGGATGTCCTGCTGCCGGAGTTCGAGGAAAAGTACAACGCGAAGGTCAAGACGCTTGCCGTCGGCACCGGCGAAGCCCTGGAAATGGGTGAGAAGGGGGATGCCGACGTGGTGCTGGTCCATGCGAAGGCGTCCGAGGAGGAATTCGTCAAGAATGGATACGGCTTCGAGAGGGTCGAGGTGATGCATAACAACTTCATAATAGTAGGCCCCGAAGCTGATCCAGCCGGGATCAAGGGCGGTACGGACCCGGTCGAAGCCTTCAAGAAGATAGCTGCTGCCGGCGCCGAAGGAAAGACGGTATTCGTCAGCCGGGGGGACGACTCGGGCACGCATAAGAAAGAACTGCAGATATGGGAAGAGGCCGGCATCGACCCCGCCGGCCAGCCGTGGTACCTCGATACCGGGCAAGGCATGGGAGAGACCCTCAACGTGGCCAGCCAGAAACAGGGTTACACACTGACCGACGACTCGACTTTCGTGTTTACCGAGAACCTCGACCTGGTGGAGCTGGTCAAGGGAGAAAAGATCCTCTTCAATCAGTACGGTGTCATCGTCGTCGATCCGGACAAGGTCGGGGTCGAGACCAACAAGGAAGGCGCGGGGGATTTCGTGGAGTTCCTCACCAGTGAGGAAGGCCAGCAGATGATCGAGGAATACGAAGCAAAAGGCCAGAAACTGTTCACGCCCAACGCGAAGGGCGAGACGCGGGGCATGGGCGAATAGGCGGATATCTCGAAAATACGGGATCGTGGCCGGCCGGTGGAAGACCCGGCCGGCCTCGTCTCCCCCTGAGAGTGAACGGAGGTGAAGCATGGAGAGCATCCTGAACGCTTTCAAGGAGGCGTTCTGGCTGATAGTCAGGTTCGACCCCGACTTCTACCGGATTATCCTGCTCACACTCATGGTCAACGGCATAGCCACTCTCATCGGGGCGGTCCTGGGGATACCGGCCGGCGTGGCGCTGGCCGAGTACAGGTTTCCCGGGAGGAAGCCTCTCCTGGTCTTCACCCACGCCATGATGGGCCTTCCCCCGGTGGTGGCGGGAGTGTTCTTCGTCCTTATCTTCGGGCGGAGCGGCCCGCTGGGTTTCATGAACATCCTCTACTCCGTGACCGCGCTGATACTGGTACAGGTAGTGCTCGCGGTGCCCATAATCGCCGGCTTCACCAACGCCTCGCTCGAGGACGTGGATCCCCGCATCGGTCTCCAGGCGCGGAGCCTGGGAGCCAGCCGCTTGCAGTCCACCGTGGTGAAGACGCGCGAGGCTCGCGCGGGTTTGGTGGCGGCGGTCATCGCGGGCTTCGGAGGTGTGGTCTCCGAGGTCGGCGCCATAATGATCGTGGGGGGCAACATTAAAGGCCAGACACGCATGCTCACCACCGACATCGTGCTGAACATGCGGGTGGGGAAGTCGGAGATAGCCCTCGCGGAGGGCCTCGTGCTCATCTTCATAGCCATCATAATAAATATCTTCCTGACCCGCCTGCAGGCGGAAAAGGGCCGCGACGTCGCTGAGACCAAGGGCATTACGGGAGCGTACATCAATGGTTGAACCGCGTCCGGTCCTGGAAGCGCGTTCCTTACGCAAGTCATACGGTGAGAGGGTGGTCCTCGACGTCGAGGAGTTGCAGGTGATGCGCGGTGAGGTGCTGGTCGTCCTGGGACCGAGCGGCTCAGGAAAGAGCGTAATGCTGCGGATCCTGAACCTCCTGGAGGAGCCCACCCACGGCACTGTCAGCTTCGACGGCGCGGAGGTCCAGGGGTTGAAGGGACGCGAACGCGTGGAAGTGGCGAGGCGCATGGCGCTCATATTCCAGGATCCTCTTCTCTTCAGGGGTAACGTCGAGGACAACATCTCCTACGGTCTCAGGGTCCGCAGGATGCATGCCGCCGAGCGGGCGCGCAGGGTTTCGGAGGTCATGGAGTTGGTGAGGCTCGGGGGCATGGGGCAGAAGTACATTGCTACCCTGTCCGGCGGTGAGGCGCAGAGGGCGGCGCTCGCTCGCGCTCTGGCCATCAGGCCGGAGGTACTGCTGCTGGACGAGCCGTTCGCGAGCCTCGACGCCCCGACGCGGAGGACCCTCCAGGAGGAGGTCAAGCGCCTGCTCACCGACCTGGGGATGACGGCTGTGTTCGTCACGCACGACCAGGAAGAGGCGGCCCGGCTCGGTGACAGGATAATCCTGCTCAAGGACGGCCTGATAGAGCAAGCAGGTCGGCCCAGGGACATCTTCTACGAGCCGAAGAGCGAGTTCGTCGCGGGATTCGTCGGCTTTGACAACATCTATCAGGCCCGCATCACCTGCACCGAGGATGGGCTGGCGACCCTGGAGGTCGACGGGCATGAGCTGGAGGGGGTGTGCGCGTCTGACTCGGGAAGCCTGGTGAAAGTGGGCATCAGGCCGGAGGATGTGACCCTGGCGAGGATGGGCGACGCCGGGGCTGGCAGCGCACGTAACGTGCTCAACGGCACGGTCTCGGAGGTGGAGTTCCGCGGCCCGGTGGCGCGGGTGACGGTAGCCTGCCCGTTTCCGCTGATAGCGCTCATCACCAGGCGGTCGCTGGAGGAACTGGAACTGGATGTCGGTGTCGAGGTGCAAGCCCGCTTCAAGGCTACCGCGGTGGTGGTCATCGAGCCATGAAGACAGGAGAAGCAGGAAGTTGACCGAGGAGTTCCTCGAGCTGGTAAGCCTGCCGGAGGCGGTGTCGTCTCTTATCGAGGCGCTTCCCGCGCGGATTCATGCTGCGAAGGAGATAGACACGAGCGCGGCTATCGGCCGCGTACTCGCAGGTGACGTCACGGCGTCGGAGGACATGCCGGGCTTCACGCGCTCTCAAATGGACGGCTACGCGGTGCGCGCGGCCGACACCTTCGGCGCCAGCGAGGGCCTCCCGGCCTACCTCGAGCTGGCGGGTGAGGTGCCGATGGGAACGGCGCCTGACATCCAGGTAGAGGCCGGCGGCGCGGCGCGTATATCTACCGGTGGCGTGCTGCCCTGCGGCGCGGACGCGGTGGTCATGGTCGAGAACACGGAGCTGTCCGGCTCCACCGTGGAGGTGGTGAAGGCGGTTGCGCCTGGGGAGAACACCGTCGCCGCGGACGAAGATATCACCCGTGGCTCGAGGCTGTTCGCCTCAGGTCGGGTTCTCGGCCCCGCCGAGCTGGGGGCTCTGGCGGGCCTGGGCATCTCACACGTTCTGGTCTTTGACCTCCCGGTGGTGGGGATAATATCCACCGGCGACGAGCTGGTAGCGGTGGAGGCGAGCCCGGGGCCCGGCCAGGTGAGGGACCTGAACTCCACCGCTCTCGCGGCGGCCGTTACGGCTGCCGGCTGCGTGCCGCGTCCCTACGGTATAGTGGGTGATGATCTCGAGAGCTTGCTCGCAGCCGCCCGCATGGCGTTGGAAGAGTGCGACGCCCTGCTGGTAAGCGGTGGGAGCTCGGCCGGGGTGAGGGACATAACGTTGGAGGTCCTGGACGCTCTGGGGGAGCCCGGCGTGCTCATCCACGGTATCTACCTCAAGCCGGGGAAGCCGACCCTGGTTGCCGTCTGCGACGGGAAACCCGCGCTGGGCCTGCCCGGCAACCCGGCCTCCGCCCTG
>JAGUWJ010000026.1 GCA_020062425.1 Actinomycetota bacterium | reverse complement strand
CCCGGGGTCACCTGGTTCGAGCCGGCGCCCGGCAAAGCGGCCGACGCGGCCAGGACCGCCGGTGACTGCCGCAACCTGCCGTACGCCGACGGCAGTTTCGACTGCGTGGTCTCACAGATGACGCTCGAGTATCTAGACGATTCCGGTGGGGCGATCGCCGAGTGGACGAGGGTCCTAAAACGCGGGGGCAGGCTGGTGCTGGTGACCAGGAACCGCCTCTTCAAGGGCGCTGAGCGTTACCCTCGGCCCCAGCCGAGAAAGCTCTTTTCACCCGACGAGCTGAAACGCCTGCTGGAAGGAGCAGGTTGCCGCGTGGTGGAGTCCTCCACGCTGATACCGGACCTGAAGCTGCCTTCGTTCTACAGGGGCGACCTTTCGTTCAGCTTCTTGTTCGAGCGCCTGCCCTTCTTCCGCGAAAGGGGCCTACTGCTGTTCGTCTCAGGCATAAAGGAGCGAGGGGGGGTGCCGCTTGAGCAAGCCTAGAGTGGGTCTCGACGGACGCGCCCTCACCAACCAGAACCGCATCCGCGGCATCGGCCTCTACACAGCTCGACTGCTGGAGAACCTGGTCAGAGCAACTGACGATTACGACTTCGTCGTTTTCGGTGAAGGCCCCTGCCCTGACGACGAACTCCTGGGGAAGGACACCCTCGACCGCCTGACCTGGTGGGAGCTGCCGCGTCACGAACGGGTGCCGTACCATGACGTTCACATCGATCATCTCACTCTGGCAAGGTCGGTCGACGAGGCGTGCGTCGCTCTTTTTCACGGGATAGACCATAACCTCTCGCCCCTCATCAGGTGCCCGACTATTGTGACCGTCCACGACCTAATTCCCATAATCATGCCCGGTCCTTACCTCGGGCCCAGGAACTACCTGTGGGTCACGGCTCACCGGATCGCCACGCGCCGGGCGCGGCTGGTGGTCGCGGTCTCCGACAATACCAGGCAGGACGTGGAACGCCTCTGGAAGGTGCCGGGCGAGCGGATAAAGGTCGTATATGAAGGAGCGTACGAAATAGATTCCCCGTCCGGCGGCGAGCCCGCCGAGGGGCAGGCACTACGGAAGTACGGCATCGACAGGCCTTACTTCATAGGTACGGGAGGCTTCGATCCCCGAAAGAACATCAGCAACATCCTGGAGGCGTTCAAACTGGTGCTGCTGAAAGAAGGCGACCGGTTCCAGCTGGTGCTCACAGGAGAGCTGGGCCGGTTCTCGCATTCCATCCGAGAGGAGCTGGTGGAGCTCGACATCGAGCACAGCGTCGTTCTGCCCGGATTCATCCCGGACGGAGACCTGGCCTCCTTGAGAAACCGCGCCGTCGCGCTGGTGTTCGTCTCGCTCTATGAAGGATTCGGCCTTCCCCCGCTAGAAGCGATGAAACATGGCACCCCGGTTCTCACCTCGCGCGTCTCATCTATACCCGAGGTGGTGGGAGAGGCGGGCCTGTACGTCGAGCCGCTCGAGCCGGAAGACATCGCCGCGGGCATGCTCCGCCTGGCGAGTGACGAGGACCTGAGGGAAGAGCTGAAGAAGAAAGGCCTGGAGCAGGCAAAGCGGTTCACCTGGGAAGAGACCGCCAGGGAGCTGCTCGCCCTCTACCCGCTGGTTCTCAGGGGAGGTGAAGGAAGGTAGACGGATTCCCTGCGAGGCAGAAAACGGACCAGGGTGGCCTGGTAGACAACAGGAACCTCCTGCTGGGAGTCCTGCTGGCCCTCGGCATGGTAGCCGGCTTCGCGTCGGCCGCCCTTCCCATAAAGGTCATAGTACCGGTTATCCTCGGCGTGGTGCTGTTCTTGCTCATCTACCAGAACTTCCAGATCGGGATAATCCTGTACCTGATATTCAACCTGCTGCTGCCCCAGGCGGGCCCAACCATCGACCTGGGCATTAAGACCCCCGTGGGAGAGCGCGGCCTGCACTTCAACATCCACGAGATAATAATCGCCATGGTCTTACTGGCCTGGCTCATCCAGCTGTTCCTGAAAAAGGCCGAATGGCGCACCTCGAGCCCACTGCTTTGGGCGGTGGGGTTCTACGTGATCATGAGCATCCTGGCCTGCCTGATAGGACTCGTCAACGGCGGGCGGCCGCTGGTGATAGCGTTCCGCTTCTTCAGGACCACCTTCTTCGCCTATATCTTTTTCCTGGTGCTGAACACGGTCAAGACCAGAATGCAGCTCAAACAGATAGTAGTGGTCACGCTCATCTGCGCCACCATAATCGCGGGGTTCGGTCTCGTCCAGTGGGTGCTGGGCGAGAGCTGGGCCGCGGAGTTCAACCAGAAGGTCCTGGACAGGATCGGTTACCCGGAGAACATCAACTACGTCGCGGGGGAGTCCGAGGGACAGACTTACAGGGTGAACTCCACCTTCGCGCACCCGAACGTGCTGGGGGCGTACCTTGTCTTCTTCCTGCCCTTCTTTATAAGCCTGCTGTGGTATTACACCAGCTTTATAGGGAGGTTCCTCCTGCTCTTTGCCCTATTGATAAACCTGACCTGCCTGTTCCTCACCGGATCGCGAGCTTCATGGATAGCTGCGGTGGTGATTGCGTTATGCTACGCGGTCTTCGGCCTGCTGGACCGGAGGTTAATCCTCACCATGGTGGTGGTGGCGCTGCTCGTGATCGGTATGTTGGTGCTCATCAGCCCGCCCGAGTACGTGAAGATAAGACTCACCGGTTACCAGGCCCAGAGGGCCACAAAGTTGAGGATATACCAGTACCAGATCGCGACAGATCTGTTCTTCCAGAGGCCGCTGTTCGGGCTGGGGGAGGGCATGATCGGCTACAAGATAAAGATGGGCAACATCCGCGAGATCTGGCTGGCGGTGGAGAACATCTACCTTGCCTACCTCGTCTCCCACGGGCTGGTGGGGCTGTTCGCTTTCATGCTGATCTGGTTCTTCTTCTGGGGCATGCTGCTCTCCGTCCGCAGGCGCTGCCCGGAAAACCCGTTCCTCAAGTACACCAGCGAAGCCCTGATACTGGGAATGGTAGGGTACGCGGTGGCGAGCGTCTTCGGTGCCTGGTTGCTGTTCGCCATAGCCATGCTCACTATCTGGTGGTTCTATGTTGGGGTGGGAGCCTGCATCTACAACCTTTCCCGCGAGCCGTCGGAAAGCCCGGCCGCGGAGCTGCCCGGACTTGTTCAAAAACCGGCGCTAAGGGTGCCGGGCACGCCCGCCCTACCGTAGAGACGGCTGTTCAGTCCTCGCTCCGGTCCGCCAGCTTCTCGGCTTTCTTCCACCAGCTCCCCAAGGCGCCCCACTGCGTCCACTGCTCCGGGTTGTCCCGGACCTGACGCTCAATGGCCCGAGCGGAAGCCTGCATCACGGCCTGGACGTCGGCGTCGCGGTCTCCTGTCATCTCGATCTTCAGCGGCCCCTCGAAGATCAGGTGCATCTTAAGCGGGTCGTCGGTGCGGAGGATGCGGCCGGTGGCCAGGGGAGCCCCCGTCTCATATGCAAAATGCCCTATCCCCGAGGTCAGGGCGGCCGGGCGGCCGAAAAACTCCACGACCCTGCTCCCGATGACGTCGACGGTTATCACCACTATCTTGCCCTGCTTCAGGCACTCTGTGGTCTTCTCAACAGACCCCTCTCCGGTGAGTATGTAGCCGTCAGCCGCGTCCACCGAGTCGGCGAAATCCTCAACGGCCTTTATCAGCCTGGGGGTCAGGGTCCGCTCCGGGTTCACTATGATGGGGGTGCTCTGGTACCCTCGGCCTATCATCATGCCCATCGCGATAGCCCAGGCCCCGACGTGCGCGCATATGCAGATGCCGCCGTTGCCTTTCTCGAGCTCGACATCGATGGGCTCCAGGCCCTCGACCTCCACCTGACTCCACATGCGCTCCTTGTGCCTGGCGAAGATTACCAGGTCGGGCATATCCTTCAAAAGCTCACCGTACGAGCTCCTGCCGATGCGCTTCACCGTCCTGTCATCGAGCTCCGGAAGGGCCGCCTTTATGTTGGAGCAGACGCGATGGCGGGTTCCCGGGACGAGATAGTAGATGATGTAACCCAGGCCGGCGAATATCGCGTAAAGGAAGCGCGGGGGAAGAACACGCGCCAGCCCCCGCACAAGGTAGAAGTAGCCGAGGAAGAAGTAGTCTATCGCGGCGATAAGGAACCTTGCCTTACCCATCTGCCTGCTCATGGCGCCCCCCTGCCCTGTGTCTACTGAGCGATCACGCTGTCCGCGCGCTCTTTAGAAACCCGAGGCCGAATGGCCTCCCATCATCTCGTAGGGCTGGATCCCTGCCCGTTCGTTACGGTCCCAGTACATCGCCCGCTCCACCACAACGACACCGTCGGCCTGGATCCTGGTCGAGACGCCGAATTCGCCGGGCACGTAATCGTTCACGTGTATCGTGTAGCGGGACTCCGCCTTTATGCCCACGTCGAAGGAGCCCCTGGAACCTGCGCCCGTCATGAAGGTGACGGTCGCCAGGACGTCGCTTTCAGTCGGGTTCGAGACCAGCACCCAGGAGTCGAAACCTCCCCCGGTGGAGCCCTCGGGAACCATCCACATGGAACCCCAGTGCCTGAAGCCCATGGTGGCGTGGCCGCCCCTCATCGATGAGGGTGATGCGGCGGTTCGCTTATCCCAGTACATGCTGCGCTCGGCCACTATCGGTTTGTCGGAATTCACCCGCGTCGAGACCTGGAACTCGTCGGGGACGTAATCGGCTATCTTCAGGCTGCGCCTGGTCCTGGGGGGCATCGTCACCCGTTCGGACGCGGCCACTCCCGATGCGTCCATGAAATCAACGGTGACCGCCGCCTCTTCCTGCTGGGGGTTCTGGAGCAGTACGTACGTCTCGAATCCCCCGCCGGTGGAGCCCTCGGCCAGGAACCACTCCCTGAAAGCTCCGCGGGAGCCGCCGCTGGAGTGGCCTCCCCGCATCTGGAACGGCTGGATGGCGTCCCCGGCCGGGTCCCAGTACATGCTGCGCTCCGCCACCAGCGGTCCGGGGGACCTGACCTCGGTGGAGACTTCCGCCTGGCCGGGCAGCAGATCGTCCAGGTGCACGGTCCTCCGGGAAAGGGCCGGGACGGACACCTCTCTCTCGAGGGCCTGGCCCTGGGTGGTCATAAGAGAGACGATTGCGGTGGTGTCGGATTCGGCCGGATTCGCAAGCAGTATCCAGGTGTCGAAACCGGCCGCGGTGGACCCCTCCGGGAAGTAGCAGGTCGAACCCTGGTCCCTGGGATCGAGGTCCCCGGTCGAACCGGGAACACCAAGATTCGCGTGGCCGCCCTTCATCTGGTACGGCTGCGGACTGCCCGGTACCCCGCTGTCGCCGTAGCTGTTCCTGTCCCAGTACATGCTCCTCTCCACCACTACGGGCTGGGTGGAGGCGACGAACCCGGACACGCTGTAATCGTCCGGGACGTAGTCGGCCACCCTGACCGTGGTCCTGCTGGCCGGAGGCATCTGGAACCACACCGGCTCCCTGGGACCCTGTTCAGTGGTGAACCTGACGCTCACGTCGGCAGGCTCCGCGCCGGGGTTCTGGATCAGTATCCAGGTGTCGAACCCACCGCCGGTCGAGCCCTCTGGCACGGACCACGAGGTCGCGCCGAGGCTCTTACCGCCTCCGAACTCACTTGTGTTGCCTTCCGGATCGGTGGCGGTCGCGGATATACAGTTCCCCCCGAAGGGCACGGAGAACCGGGCGGTCCCGGTCTCGTCGGTGGTCACGGTGGCGAAGCCCAGGAACGTGCGCCCCTGGCCGAACCCGCAGGTATCGGGAGTGTCGTCCGAGAAGAACTCGACCCGGAAGGTGGTGCTGGGCCTGCTGTTGAGGACGGCGCTCGTCTCAGAGGATATCACGGAAGTGATCACCGGGTAGTTCTGCCTGGAGTTGGGGCCGGTATCCTCGTCTCCGGCGTCGTTCGGCGTACCGCCGTCCCCGCCGAGGTCAATGCCTAGCCACGCGTTCCTGAAGATGGAGTTGCCGAGGACCGAATTTCCCTGATCCCCCCTTATCTCCACGCCGTTCTGACCGTTACAGGCGATGGCGTTGCCCGCCCCGGCGGCGGTTCCGCCAATGCTGTTGTTAATGCCGCCGAGGTTGCTTATGTAGATCCCGTGCTGCGCGTTCCCCAGCGCACTCCCGTCGGACGCGAGACCGATGTTGTTACCCTGGATCTTGTTGCTGGGGGAGGCGTAATGGATGGATATGCCGTAGTGGCCGTTCCCCGCGATGACGTTGCGGGCCGAGGATGAGGTCCCCCCGATGGTGTTCGAGTCGGAACCCACGGAGATCGATACGCCGCTCCAGCCGTTGCCGACCGCCGCGGTGCCGCTGTGGTCGGTGCCGATGCAGTTTCCCCGTACGACGTTCAAAGAGGAGAGATACCTGATGTACACACCGTTGGACACGTTCCCGGATATCACGTTCCGGGCGGAGGCGCTCGTCCCCCCGACCTCGTTCCTCGTAGACACGTTGTCAATCAGGATGCCGTGGTTACCGTTACCCAGGGGGGTCCCTCCCCCTGCGTCGGTGCCCAGGTAATTACCTCTTATCAGGTTCTTCGAGGACTGGTACAGGTAGACGCCGTCCTGGTCGTTGCCGGAGATGACGTTGCGCGCGGCGGCGCTGGTCCCCCCTATGGTGTTGGCGCTGGAGCTCCGGAGCTCCAAGCCGTACACCGTGTTGCCCAGGTCGGCGGTTCCCACGACGTCGGTGCCCAGGTAGTTGCCCCTGATGGTGTTCCCGCCGCTGCCCTCTATGCGTATCCCCGACTTCTGGAAGCGGTTGATAACCAGGCCGCGGACGGTCGAGCCGCCTCCCGTTATGTACAGCCCGTGGGAGTCACCGGCCAGCCTGCCACTTATCTCGACTATGGGCCTGCCCCGGAAGTCCGGCTCGCTGGTGCCGTCTATCACCACCGGCCCGGTTATAGTGGGCAGTGCCGAGGTGGGTTCTATCCTTTGGGAGCCGGCGATGTTGAAATTTATGGTATCGGTGCTCAGGGGGGTCGCATTGGCCGCCTCAATAGCCGCTCTCAGCGAGCCCGCTCCAGAGTTGTACCTGTTCGTCACCCAGAATGTAGCGGCCTGCGCGGTGCCGGGGGCGACCGCGTGAAGGATCGCGAGTATAAAGAACGTGACCAGTAGAACGGAGAGGATCTTGTTGGGGTGGTATGTCCTGTGGTGCCTCATCTGATGACCGCTGTAGGACGCCTACTCGATCCCTCTGACAATGTTGAGGAGATCGTCGAGATACTGCTGCAGCTCGCTCGCCTTGGGGAGGAACTCCTGCACTTCCACGTTGGTCTGCGCAAGTATCGCGTTGGCCTGGGTGGCCAGGCTGAGGTTCCCCGTGACCGCAGCCTGGACGTAGAGGTCGGTCGCCCGGATGAAGTTGTCGAAGATGCCGAGGAGCTGCCGTTTGAGCGGCTCGATCTCGGGGGCCACCGGGGTCTCGGCGAGCCTGCCGCGGTAGGTTATGAGCTCTGACTTCGCCTCCGCTATCCCGTTGAGTATCTTCATTCCGTCGATTATGTTCTGGGATACAGTGTCAACGCTGCTCTGCAGGTTTCTCATGCTCTCGAGCTGTTCCGCCGTCATCATCGGTTTGGCGGGTTGTATCACCTCTGTGCTTGCGACCTCTTCGATCTTCTGCGTCTCCTGTGCCTGCTCCTCCGCGACCTGCTCTTCGTGCTCGGGGCTCATCTTGTCGATGTACTCCACCCCGCCGTACTTCTCGGCCTCACTGGCACTGACCTGCACGGTAACGGTCTTGTCTTCCCAGACGTGGCCGTCCACCGGGTCCCTGACTATGGTCCCGTACCTGACCTCAACCTTGCCCGGAGCGAAAAGGCTGTACGCCACTATGCCCGCGGCGACCAGGCAGCCAAGAACCGCGGCAACCACTACCGCGCGCCTCGCCTGCCTGCTCTGCTTGTGGTACCAGTACCTGAGCTTGTTCATCTGTGGTCCCTATCAATCGACGCCGGGTATCATGGCGTTGGCCTCGTTGACCAGCGCGTTTGCCTGCCTCATGTAACTCTCGTTCACTTCCTGAACCGCGAGCAGGTACAGGTCGCACGCCTGGATGTACTTATCGAACACGGTCAATATCATGCTCTTGAACCCCTCGAGCTCGCTGGTGACCGACATGGACGCCACCTGGTCGCGGTAACCGGCGAGCTTTGACCTGGTCTGGCTCAAGGCGTTCGAGAGCTCAATACCGTCTACAACGTTCGTGCCGGTGGTATCGACACTGTCGAGCATGACCCGCAGGTTGATGAGCTGCTGGTTGGTTATGGGTATGCTCAGCTTCTCCAGGCCCTGGAGCTGTGCCTGCTGGGCCGCCTTTTCCGCGGCTGCGGCTTCCTCGGCTGCTTTCTGCTGCTCGTGCTCCGGGCTCAGCTTGTCGACGTAGGTCACAGTGTATTTTTCTGCTTCGTCGGAGCTGACGGTCTTGACCTTGGTGTTGTCTTCCCACACCCGGCCGTCGACGGGGTCCTTGACGATGGTGCCGTACTTGACCTCGACACTGGAGGGCACGAGCAGGATATAAGCCAAGAGCACAACTCCTACGAAACCCGCCGCGAGCCCCGCGATGATGAACCCCTGCTTGTTCTTTCTGCCACGTGTCTGATACCAGTAGGTTATCCTGTTCAATTCTCCCGCCTGGTCTGTTTCGTGATGATACCCGCGTTTTCCATCTTGTTTACTTCACTTATTCTAGTGCATGAAATGGACATCATCAATGTCCCCCATATGGTGGATGCAGCGGCGTGGCGCAACCCCGCGTCCTGATCCTGCACTCCCTTTCGGGGGCGCTCAGTATTGACGCTGAACGAGTCCCCGCGGTTCAACAATGCCCGCGGTGAATGTACAATAGGTTGCTGGGCCGTTTTCCCGCCCGTGTCTCAGGGTCATCCCGCAGGAGGTCTCGGGCCGGAGCCGACCGGTCGGCCCACAGAGCACCCGTGAACCATGGAGGTGCATTCTTGCGGAAGCGAACAAGGATATCGCCCTACTCGGCGGACCCAGGTGAGATGAGAGAGTACTACGAGATGGAAGCAGCCTCGGGAAGCAGGCAGGACGCCATGTACCGCGGCAGCGACCAGTGGGACCGGTACTGGCACGAGAGAAGGGTCGAGCACCTGGGCCGGGTCTTCAGCGGGCTGGACGGGGAATCATTCCTGGAGGTGGGCTGTGCAGAGGGAATGCTCACCAGGCTCTTCGGTTCTTCCCACCCGGACGCGTCGCGGACAGGTTTTGATATCTCCGAGGGGTACCTTCAGAGAGCGAGGGAACTCGACCCCGACGCCAGCTACGTACGGGGTGACGCCGCCGACCTGCCCTTCGAGGACCGCTCGTTCGACGTGGTCCTCTGCGCAGAGACCCTCGAGCACACCCCCGACCCTGAGAAGGTGGTGAGCGAGCTTTGCCGGGTGACCGCCCGTCACCTGGTGGTCACCGTTCCGGGCCGCACCGCCCCCAGCGCAACGGTCAAGTCCCTGGGCTTGCTGCGTGAGGAGCCCCGCGAGGAGAGGCTGAAGGAGCCCGGACGCGGCCACCTGCACGACATCGGGGTCAAAGATGTTCTCTCCTGGTGCGAGGGCAACGGCCTCAGCCTCGACCGGTTGATAATCGACTGCTTTGTGACAGTGCGGCTGGCGAGGCTTCTGCGCTTGAGTGAGAAGACCCTGCGCCGGCTCGACTCGAGACTCGCGCGCGCGCCGTTCGTCAAGGATCACGGCCTGGTCCAGGTCATCATAGCCGACAGGGAGAGCTGATTTGAAGGTCGCACTGGTACACGACTGGCTCACCAACCTCGCAGGGGCGGAGAGGGTGCTCATCGCGCTGCACGAGGCGTTCCCCGACGCACCCATCTTCACCTCGGTCTACCTTCCGGACCTGTTCCCAGAGCTGGCGGACGCGCAGGTCCACACCTCGTTCCTGCAGAAGGTCCCCGTGTTAAAACACAGGCACCAGATGTTCCCGTTCTTCAGGGCTATCGCGTTCGAGCAGTTCGACCTCTCCGGATACGACGTCGTCATCTCCAGCTCCCACGCCGAATCCAAGGGCGTGCTGACCGGGTCCGAGACCCTTCACATCTGCTACTGCCATACCCCAACGAGGTACTACTGGAGCGGCTACCACCAGTACTACAGGGAGCCCGGCTTCAACTTCCTCAACCCGGTGATCAGGGCGATCATGCCTTTCATGACCAACCACCTCAGACTCTGGGACCGGTGCGCGGCCGACCGGGTCGACGTCTTCGTGTGTAACAGCGGTTACGTGGCCGACCGCATCGGAAAGTACTACCGGCGGGACGCGGTGGTGATAAACCCTCCTGTAAAGACCTCCAACCTGCGGATATCCGACTCCGTCGATGACTACTACCTCGTTGTCGGCCGCCACATCCCCTACAAGAGGACCGATATCGTGATCCAGGCCTTCAACGAGCTTAGCCTGCCGCTCAAGATTGCCGGAACCGGCTCTGAGCTCGAATCGCTCAAGGGAATCGCAGGCCCCAACGTGGAGTTCCTGGGACGAGTTCCCGACGAGGAGCTCTGGGACCTCTACTCACGCTGCAGGGCTTTCATCTTCCCACAGGAAGAGGACTTCGGGATCACCCCGCTGGAGGCAATGGCCGCTGGTAGGCCTGTCATCGCCTACCGTGCCGGTGGGGCGCTGGAGACGGTGTCCGAAGGCAAGACCGGGGTGTTCTTCGACCGCCAGGACGCCGGCTCGCTGGCCGGTGCCGTCAGGTCGTTCGATTCATCAAAGTTCGATCCCGCAGCTGTGCGGGAGCACGCCCTCGCATATGACGAGAACGTCTTCAAGCAGAGGATGCTCGATTTCGTGAACTCCTGCTGGGAGCGGTTCGGCAACGGAGAGTTGAGGGTGCGCCTCGGCCAGGACAAGTAGGCTTTACCCTCAGATCAGTAAGCCCCTTTACGGCTGAGCACGGCGGTGAAGGTCCTCAGTATGATCTTGGCGTCCTCCCAGAGGGACCAGCGCTCGATATAGTAGTAGTCGTACTTGACCATCTCGTCGAACGGGATGTCGCTCCTGCCGCTTACCTGCCACAGCCCCGTTATCCCCGGCTTCACATTGAGCCGCAAGGTGTGCCAGGTGTCATACCGGGCGACTTCGTCGGGCAGGCCCGGCCTAGGGCCGACCAGGCTCATATGGCCGGTGAGCACGTTGAATATCTGCGGCGCCTCGTCAATGGAGAACTTCCGTATCCACTTCCCGACACGGGTCACGCGCGGGTCGTCCTCGATCTTCCAGAGGATTTCCGATTCGTCTTTGCCGTTTTCGAGTCTGCCGCGTAGCTCGTCCGCGTTCTCCACCATGGACCTGAACTTGACGAATTTGAACGGCTTGCCGTCCTTGCCGATGCGGGTCTGCGAGTAGAACACCGGTCCGGGTGAGTCGAGCTTGATTGCGATAGCGGTGAAGAGGAGCACCGGCCAGAATATCAGGAGGCCCAGCACCGCCAAGGTGTAATCCTCGATGGTCTTGAGGACCCGATCGAAGGCCGAGATGGCTTTGGGCCTGAGCGGGACCAGTGACATGCCGCCGATCTCCCTGACGTGTATCTCGTCGGTTATCACCTCGAACAGCCTGGGGAGAACGCTACATTCCACTTTGAGCCTGTTGCAGGTGGACACCAGGTCGAGCAGGGGTTTGTGGGACCCCTTCATGAAACCTATTATCACCTTCTGGACCGAGTATTCCTGCACTATCTCGGGCAACTGATCCAGGCGGCCGAGCACGCGGAGATTCTCCAGTTCGGGCTCCTCGAACTCCGTGAACAGCGGGTCGTCGTCGAGGAAGCCGATGGGCTTGAGCCCGCTCTCCGGGTGGCGCGTGAGCTTGAGAGCCAGGCACTTACCGATCTGACCGGACCCTATTATGAGGGTGTTTCGGACAACTATATCCTGCACTCCCGCGATGGCCAGGCCCATCTGAAGCATTATCCTCCCCATGAAGATGAAGAGTATGCAGAAGAACCAGATAAGTATGGTGAAACCGGTCAGCGAGCCCTCGACCACGAACAGGAAGAGAACCAACAGCATGGTCACGAACAGCGCGTTGACGGCGGTCACGATCTTGGGCAACCGGTCGAGTATCCTCATCTTGCGCGTGACGGAGTACATCCCCGATATCTTGAGGAAGCCGACCAGCGCTGGGAACCCCAGCACGATGATTCCCAGGACGGCTTCCGCTCCCGGCGTGCTCGCGGGAACGAAGCGGGAGGTGATGAAGGGGCTCTCGAACCGGAGGTAGTAGGCGAATAGCACCGCCGCGGTGAACGCGATGAAGTCGACCATGACCCGTGCCGCGACGAGAGCGAACCGCTTGCTGCGGCCGTGCGCCATCTCCTGCTCGGGCTCCATGCGCAGGGCTTCCTCGAGGAGCCTTTCCAGGTCGAGGAGTTGATCCTCGATAAAGCCGGGGAAAGCCATCTGGTCGGTAAGGTCTACCTCGCCGAACGCAGTGTCGCCAGCCAGTCTTGAGTCCATTATCACCACCTTCCCTGATGTCACCTGCGGGTCTCGAATGAAATCGAGGACCCGCACAAGTTATCGGCGCGATGCATTGGATGCATTAGATTCATTAGACGACCGGAAAACCCTGCAGTATCAAATATGGATTAGTATCAATTGCCAGTCAATCGCGAATTCGGTTGGTCTGCTTACGCTGAATCACAGCGGATACTGTACCTCAAAAGCACGTATACTGCAGGGCGTCGCCCGCTCTTCTAATGATCCTGCCACCTCGCTTTGCCACCGCACGTGGTTCGTGTTAGCCTTGTCGCACCCGATAGTATAACGAACAAACATCCCTGGAGGTGTCGTCTTTTTGCACATTGTTATCTGCGGTGCCGCCGGGCAGTTGGGCTCCGAGCTGGTGGACCTGTTCAAGGCCGGCGGGGCGGACGTCTCGGGATTCGACCTGGACATGGACATCACCGACTACGACCTGGTCATGGGGTCGGTGCCCCCTCTGAAGCCCGATCTGGTCATCAACGCCGCCGCCGACGTAGACGCCGACGGTGCGGAGAGTGACCCCGACAGTTCTTACCGGGTGAACTTCACGGGCAACCAGAACCTCGCGCTGGCGGCGCTCGAATCCGTCTGTCCGCTCGTGTTCGTGAGCTCAGACTACGTCTTCGACGGCACGAAGGGGGAAGCTTACAGCGAGTTCGACATGGTGAACCCTCAGAGCGTCTACGGCAGGGCCAAGGTAGCCTCGGAGGTCTATACAGCGGCGGTGGCGCGCCGGCATTACATCTTCAGGACGCAGTGGGTCTTCGGCAGGTACGGCCGGCGGAACTTCGTGAAGAGCATAATCAGGAACGCCCGTGAAAAGGGGAGCCTGAAGGTCGTCACCGACGAGGTCGGCAAGCCCACCGGTGCGCGCGACCTCGCCGGGATAATCGCGAGGGTCTCGACATCCGGCCGTTACGGGCTGTACCACGCGACTAACGAGGGCGTATGCTCGCGGTTCGAGTTCGCGAAAGAGATCCTGGCGGCGGCGGGCATGCCCGAGGTGCCGGTAGATCCGATTATGCACTGCGACCTCGACCTGCCGTGCCCCAGGCCGCCATACTCGCCGCTCGACAACATGAACCTGCGCCTGCAGGGTTTCCCTGGATCCCGTCATTACAGTGAGCCGCTCGCGGAATACGTGCGGTGGCTGACGGACGGTAACATGGACTGAAGATTGAGAAGGAGGCGTCGCGCTCATGCTCGAGCCGGAAGAGGGTTTCATAGATGGTGTCAGCATAAAGCCGCTGGTGCGCCACACGGACGAGCGGGGCTATTTCCTTGAAGTCCTGCGGAACGACGACGAGCTGCTGGAGAGGTTCGGCCAGAGCAGCTATACGCTCACCTACCCGGGGGTCATCAAGGCTTTCCACTGGCATGAGAAACAGTACGACCTCTGGTTCATCTGCCGGGGCGAAGCCCGGGTCGTCCTCTACGACATGAGGGAGGGCTCGCCCACCTTCCACAAGGTTCAGCAGGTATTCGCGGGAGAGAGGGAACCACAGCTGATAGTCATCCCGCCCGGGGTGGCCCACGGCTACCAGGTGCTGGGGACCGAGCCGGTATGCCTCTTCTACCATACGACGGAGAGCTACGACCCCGGGCACCCCGACGAGGGCCGCATACCGTTCGATGACCCTGACATCGGGTTTAACTGGCAGGCGCCATCGGCTTGACTTCAGCCCTCTGTCATCTCGCGCGGAGGCGCCCTCCTCTTCCTCAATGCCAGCATCACCACGCAGAAGGTGAACATCACAGCGCTCATCACCTGGAAAAACAGCGCCGCATCAGGGTTGGTGTGCGCTCTCAGGAACTCCATCAGGAAGCGGACGGCGGAATATCCCGCGAGCGAAGCGAGCAGCATGTCCCAGCCGGCGAGATACCGCCTGCCTACCAGGAACAGCGCGGCGAACAGGAGCGCATCGAGAACGGCTTCGTATAGTTGTGTCGGGTGCACCGCTTGAGAAGAACCGGGAAAAGTGACGGCCCAGGGAAGGCCGCTCGGCTTTCCGCCGCAGCAGCCGTTAAGGAAACAGCCCACCCTTGCGATAGCAAGGCAAAGAGGAAGGGCAAGTCCGTAAGCGCCGAGGACTGGCCCGGCCGGGAGCCTGTTCCTCCTGGCGTAGATATAACCTGCCAGCACGGCCGGGAGCAGCCCGCCGTAGTAGACCAGGCCGACGGTGTTCACGTCAAAGACATCCGTCCAGCGGCCCCGGAACTCGGAAAGGTTCCCCAGGACGTAGAAGATGCGCGCGCCGATGACCCCCGACAGCGCGAGGATAGCGGAGAGAAGGTATATCCTGGACCGGTCGAGGCCCTGCCTCTCGAACTCGCCGCCGGCGACCAGGGTGCCCGCCAGCAGTGCGAAGAAGAACATCACCCCGTAAGAGTAGACCGGATAACTTCCCAGTCGAAAGAGAATCGGTCGCATGGCCCTCCATCGGTTCTGAGCTCGCGCCCACGTTAGCATTCCCCTTCCTGATAGTCGAGCCTGCCGCCGTTGCCCGTGCGGGCAATTCACATTTCGGGGTCTGACCCCAGGATGGACCCCAGGATGTGAATAATTCAACCCCGGGGTTGAATTCCGCGGGCGCGGGGTGCTTTACTTCAGAACAGTTGTGGACTTCCCCAATGTTTCGATAGAATATGCAGCCGGACCTTACGATATCAACCAGGAGGGAGTCATGGCAGAAGCAGTATTAGTGGACTTCTTGAGGGTTCCGTTCTCGAGATCGCGGCCGAATAAGCCCGAGCGGGACGCTTACAACAAGCTCAGAATGGACGAAGCCCACGCCAAGGTCGTCAAAGAGCTCATCAGCAGGAACTCCGTCAATGCCGAGGAGATAGGCGACATCATCACCGGTTGTTCGCTCCAGATGAGGGAGAACTTCCTCATGGGCGGGCGCACGGTGATAATGCTCGCAGATCTGCCTGTAGAGGTGCCTGCTCAGGCCATCGACAGGGTCTGCATCTCCGGCATGAGCGCACTTCACCAGTGCGCCATGGAGATCATGCTAGGATACTCCGACATCTGCATCGCGGGCGGGATGGAGCACATGACGCATGTCGCGCTCGACCCGCGCTTCAACCCGGACCTGATGCACATCAACCCCAGGTTCATAACCGATCCCTCGCTCGGAAAATACGAAGTCCAAACCGCGCTCTCAATGGGACTGACCGCTGAAAAGCTCTGGTCTCAGACCGAGATCACGCGCGAGCAGATGGACGAGTGGTCGATGGGCAGCCACCACAAGGCTGCGGCGGCTATCGAGGCGGGTTATTTCAAGGGAGAGATAATACCCCTCGAGGTAGAGCAGGAGGACGGCTCCATGCTCACGGTGGAAAACGACCTCTCCGTTCGGCCCGACACCAATATGGACGGACTGTCTGAGCTCCAGCCGGCTTTCAACCCGGAGGGGCAGATAACGGCGGGCAACTCCTCACCCTTGAACGCCGGATGCTCGGCCGTTCTGCTCATGAGCGCAGACAAGGCGAAGAACATGGGGTTCAAGCCCAAGGCCAAGATCATCTCCATGGGCTGGGCCGGGGTTGATCCCAGCATAATGGGCGCCGGGCCTGTGCCGGCCTCGAAGAAGGCTCTCGACAAGGTAGGGATGAAGGCGAGCGAGATCGACTACTGGGAGATCAACGAAGCGTTCTCGATCGTGCCCCTTTACGCGATCGAGGAGCTGGGGCTCGATCCGGAGAAGGTCAACGTCAAGGGCGGCGCGGTCGCCATCGGGCATCCGCTCGCCGCATCCGGGCCGAGGATAACCGGCACCCTGGCCCGCATCCTCGAGGAGAAGGATGCGAAGTACGGCGCCGCTACGCTCTGCGGCGGCGGCGGGCAGGGTGGAACGGTCATCCTGGAGAGGCTCTAGCGATTACGACAAAACCGTGGACGAAGAGCCGGGGCCCTGCGTCCCGGCTCTTTTCACGTTCTCAGTAGGCGCAGGCGTGCTGTCTCTGCTACCACACCGCTCGAGATAGAGCGCTTCTGGTGCGGGGAGAGGGATTCCAACCCTCACGCCTTTCGGCACAGGTTTTTAAGACCCGCGTGTCTAGCATTCCACCATCCCCGCCCGTTCTCGCGGTCATCCTGATTCTACAGTTATTGCCGCCCGCGGCGGTAGAGGTCGAGGACGAGCCCGTCCAGTATGTCTTTCTCGCTCACCAGTATCTCGTTGAAGCCGGTAAGGTCCATCACCGCGCGAAGCACCGCGGCTCCGCCCACTATGATGTCGGCCCTTTCCGGCTCGAGGCCCATTATTCTCTTTCTCTCCTCGACGCCCGCCGAGGCGAGCTTGCGGAAGAGCTCCTCGACTTCAGCCCGGCTGAGCCTGGAGCGGTGGATGAGCTCGGCATCATAACGATCGAGCCCCTGCTTCATGCCCGATAGTGTGGTAACGGTGCCGGCCAGGCCGACCGCGAGTGCCGGGCGGGGCTCGAGCATGTCGGCGACCGCGGGCTTGAGCTCCTGCACTATGTAGGATTCCATCCGGCCTATCGAGACGGTGGAGGGCGGATCGCTCTTCAGGAACCTCTCGCTCATGCGAACGCACCCGACATCGACGCTCCGCACGTTGAGCTCACCTGCCCCCGCTTCCAACGTGAGGCGGCGCGCCTCGCGCAGTTCACCCGCGATGAGTTCCGTACTTCCTCCGCCGATGTCGAAAACCAGCACCGGCTTGGACTTCGGCGATCTGCCATCCAGGTCGGAAACCGCCCCCAGGAAGCTCGCGCGGGCTTCCTGCTCTCCGGAAAGGATCCGCGGCCGCGTGCCGATGACACCTTCGGCAAGGTCGAGGAAAACGCTCGATTCATCGCAGTCCCTCAGCGCCGAAGTCGCAGCGGCGGTCACTTCAAGGACGCCAGACCCGCGCAGCAGGCCGCCGTACTCCTCCAGTACGGCGAGGGTGCGCTGGCGCGCCTCGGGCATCAGCCTGCGCGAGCTCTCCACGCCCTGTCCCAGGCGAGTGATGACCATCCTGCGCTCGACGGTCCTGGTACTGACACCATCGGTGTCCGCGATGAGCAGGCGCGTCGAGTTCGTGCCGAGGTCAAGTGAGGCAAGCCTCCGGGACTTTCTCACACCATGTCCCACCCTTCTCTTCGATCAGGCGCAGGCACCACCCGCCCGCCGCCCCATGGTGCGCGGCGAGCGCGTATGCAAGATGAGCGTGCAGGCATTTTACAGCGCCCTTTCTCCCTCCCGCGGCGCCGCGCGCGCGGTACCTCTCCATCGGAGCCCCCGAGTACTCCGCGATGGCTCCCCATGCCTCCGCGAAACGCTCCTCGTCTTCCATGAAGCGGCTCCGAAAGGCGCCGTCAGCATCGAGAGCCTCCGTGAGCCGGGAAACGCCCCTTGCCCCCTCGAGCCGTCCCGCTGCGCCAGCGGCACTCGGGCAAGACAACCACAGAAGAGGAGGAGCAGAACCGTCGTAGATGTTCGAAGGGACGGTTAGGATCACCGCGGGATGACCGCGGGGGCAGCGGCAGGCTACGAATATCTCGCCCCTGGGCTCCCTGCCGAGCTGCTTCTCGAGAACTGACATATCGGTGCCACCCGGGGGTTCCAGCGTCGGGAAGAGGGCGGAGGCCTCGGCGGGAATCGTGGTTCTCTCTCCTCCTGCCGGTGAATCCTGCCGTTGCGAGCGGCTGCTCATCGGTACACCACCGTGATCCGCGATATCCTCCAGCCGCCTTCCTCTCGCGCAAGCGTTGCCTCGACAGCGCTGCGGCCTCCCGCCCGATAGAGTATGTACCCCCGGGTCTCGGCTTTGTCGCCGTCGATATCGTACGAACCGAAGCGATACCCCTTTATATCATCCAGGAGCGGGGCACCGACATCCGTCCCGGATGCGAACTCCTCGTATGTCAACTTGCTTTTGAGTCCCACACTCAGAAACCGGTACGCCTCATCCAGTGAGCGGCGCCTGCTTGCTTCGAGGTGCTGCTGCACCACGATGCACGGGTTTGCCGGATCCGGCTGCGCTCCCGCGCGAAGAAGACTTACGAGATCGAATGAAGGCTCGCTTGGCGGCTCCGTTGTGTTGAACGCCGTCCTATAGACGGCGAAACCGACAGCCGTGGCTATCAGAAGGAAAGAGAGCAGCAACACCCCGGAATAAAAAGCCCGGTCGTAACCTCGGGGCTCCCAAGCCTCGAAGAACCTGCGCTTCTGTCTGTTGGAGCTGGCGGAGGATGCTCTGAACTCTCGGGGCATCATTCCCAGAAATGCCCAGAACCCTCTTCTCCGGGATCCTTCTTTCCGGAGTCGTCCTCGAAGAAGAATGAGTTGAGTTCGCCGCCTTCAGCAGGTCCGGGTTCGGCGGCCGGCTGCGGAGGAGTCGGTGGAGGCTGCTCCGGTGGGGGTTCGTACCATCCTTCCTTGGAACCCTCATCGATGTAATCGACAGCGCGGACCCACCCCTCGTCCGGCTCCTTCGGCGCAGGACCTTCCCCGGCCGCCTGCGGTGCATCATCGAAAGGCCAGTCGTAGGACTCAGGCTCCCGGACCTGGTCACCCCGCTCGGGGGCAGTCCGCTCCGCGGCACCGGGAACCTCAGGGAGCGTCTCGACCGGGCCCGGGGGAGCCACCCCGCCTCCGATGAGCTCGCTGTACTCCTGTGGCAGCCGGTACTCGTCCTCGGTCACATGTTCAGGCCGGACCTGCTCCAGCATGCCGCCGGTTTCCTCAAACGGCACCGGCGCCGCCTCTTGGGGCGGAACACCGGCAGGCTCCGGGTAGGGGAAAGTCACATCTGGTTGCCGTGGCTCAGCCGGTGCGTATGAGTCGACCTCAGGGGGCGTGGACATGTCCCGGGACGGGGCCCGGACTTCGTCCGGCGGCGGCTCGACTTCGAACGGGATCGGCTCGATTTCTTGCGTCAGCGGTCCGGCTCCCGCAGTAGGAACAGGAGGATACTCAGCCCTGGTGGGTTCCTGTACGGGCGTTGCCTCCACCTGCCTTCCGGGCTTCGGCTCTGTTGG
>JAGUWJ010000111.1 GCA_020062425.1 Actinomycetota bacterium | reverse complement strand
CTTCTCCCTGGGGGGCTTCTCTTTCTTCTCCCGTGGTGGTTTAGGCGGCTTCTCTTTCTTGACCTTGGGAGGCTTGGGAGGTCTCTCTTTCTTCTCCCTGGGGGGTTTCTCTTTCTTTACCTTGGGGGGCTTCTCTACAACCTCGGGCACGGGCACCGCTACAACTGGCGGCACCGGTGCCGGGGCGGCCACGACCCTGGGCGGTGCTTCCATCTCCGGGACCTGAGCAGGAGGCTCGGGAGCGGGCGCGGCCTGGGGGGGTAGTATCACCTGGGGGGGTGCTTCCATCTGAGGAGGCTCCATGACCGGAGGAGGCGGGGTCTCGACATGGGGAGTCTCCTCAATGACCGGTGGCTGTGGTACCTCGACCGGAGGAGGCGGGGCTTCGACCCGGGACGGCTCGACGATGGGTGCGGTTGCCTCCTCGATGCCCAAGGAGTCAACAAGGGGCGCGGCGGCCGGCATCACCGGGGCTTCCTCCTCTGACGGCTCGGGGAGTTCTTTCCTTTTGCGCTTTTCCGGCCTGGGGGGCTTCTCTTTCTTCTCCCGTGGTGGTTTAGGCGGCTTCTCTTTCTTGACCTTGGGAGGCTTCGGCCCCTTTCCGACGGGGGTCGACATCTTAGCCGCCAGGGTTGCGATCTCTTTCTCGTAGCATGCCGGGCACCGGAGGACCTGCCCGGTCTCCTTAATACACTCGGAACAGATGCCGGTCCCGCAGTCCAAGCATCTCCCTATTGCATCCTGGCCAGGGTGCCTATCGCAATCCAAGATATTCACTCCCCAAAATCATCAAGTGCTCTGCCATCGCCACATCATCAATCAGATTATACTCCCGGTCATCGCCCCGCATTCAGCACCTGGTCGACTGCTAATCCTGCGTGCTGTGCAGCATCCGCTCCACGCGTTCCCATGCCTCGTCAAGCGACTGGAGCGCTCTGACCCTGTACCTGACCTCGTTCTCATCATTGTCCGTGGTCATCAGGTAGAGTATCTCCCCCGGTGCCACCAGACGCTGTTTGCGCGCTTCGATCTCGATGTAATCCAGGGATTTCGCCTCCGCGACATCCCCCTGGAGTGATTCGGTCGTCGCTTTCTGCTCCTTAAGCTCTTCCTGCACCCGCCTCAGGCGCCCGGTGGCCTCCAAGTTCCTGGTCACGGGGCTGATGGACAGTACCACGAACAGGGCGAAGAGCATGAACAGTATGGCCGTTCTGGGAGAAATCCCCGCCACTCTCGATAGAATTCTTCTCCCGCGCCCGGTGCCGCCCCTGCCTGGTCTTTTCTTAGCTGGCCGTCTCCCTCGCTTCCGGGCCAATGTGTTCACCTCACGGTGTGTACGTGCACGACGTTGGTCTTTCCCGATCTCTCGTCGAGGAAGCCTCCGGTTATGACCACCAGGTCACCGCTTGCGACGTAGCCGGCTTCCACGCAGGCGCCCACGGCCTGCCCTATCATCTCACGCAGGTCCCCTGATTCAGCCACTACGAGACCGGTCGCCCCGCGAACGAGGGACATGCTCGCCGCAACCTGCCTGTCGGGGCTGACCGACAGTATCGGTGCCTCCGGCCGGTGCCTGGCGACGATCCTCGCGGTATAGCCGCTTCTGGTCATGGTTATGATGGCCTTCGCGTCAAGATCGGCGGCTATCTTGCAGGCTGCGAAACCGATGGCGTCCGCCGGCCCCGCGCTCCCCCACCGTCCGCTTTCCTCGAGGGTCCTGTTGTGGTCGATGGACGCCTCGGTGCGTAACGCTATGCGTGCCATGGTCTCGACCGCCATTACGGGGTGTGATCCCACTGCGGTCTCCGCCGAGAGCATCAGGGCGTCGCTTCCGTCCAGAATGGCGTTTGCAATGTCGCTCGCTTCAGCCCTGGTGGGACGGGGCTGTCTCACCATCGACTCGAGCATCTGTGTAGCCGTGACCACCGGGACCGCCGACCGCACGGCCTTCGCGATGAGGTCTTTCTGGGCAAGCGGCACCTCCTCGGCTTCCATCTCCACGCCGAGGTCGCCCCTGGCGACCATAATGGCTTCGGCCGTCTCCAGAAGTTCGTCGATGTTCCTGACGGCCTCCGGTTTTTCTATCTTTGCTACGACCGGCACCTTCGTTCCCAGCTCGTCCATCGCCTCTTTGAGATCGAGGATGTCTTTCCCGTTTCTCACGAAAGACTGAGCCACCCAGTCAACTCCCGCCCTGAGGCCCACTTCCAAGTATGCGCGGTCACGGTCAGTGAACGCCGCCAGCCTCAGCTCCGCGCCGGGGAAGTTCATACCCTTGCCCTCGATGAGTGTGCCTCCCTCCAGCACCTCACAGATAGCGGTGAGCCCTTTTATCTCCCTGACCTCCAGCCTTATGAGGCCGTCATCTATCAGGACCGCGCCCCCGGGCTCGAGGTCTTCCGCCAGCTCGTCGTACCCCACCGACATGGCGGACGCGTCGCCGGGTGCCCGCCCCGGCTTCAACGCTATCTCGTGCCCGGGCTCGAGCACGACGCTCGATCCCTTCAGGGGACCGACCCTGAGCCTCGGTCCCTGAAGATCCAGCATCACACCCGTACCGCCACCCTGAGACCGCCCCGCCCCGCGAACCAGGCCCACCAGTCCAGGGACCTCCTCGGGGGTCAGGTGGCCGCTGTTCAGTCGGGCGACATCCATGCCCGCTTCCGACAGTCGCCGGACGGACTCCTCGGTGCTCGACGACGGGCCAAGCGTGCAGACTATCTTGGTCTTTCGCTGTTCGCTCTCGGCCATTTTACATACCAGCCGTTCCGTTCCTCAGCCGCCCAGGCTATCCACCCAGCCCGAGCGCTTCCAGCCCTATGAACCTCGCGTCGGCGTCGAGGTTCTCCTCAATGCGCAGGAGCTGGTTGTACTTTGCGACACGCTCCCCCCGGCACGGGGCGCCGGTCTTTATCTGGCCCACGCCGGTCCCGACTGCGAGGTCGCTGATGGTGCTGTCCTCCGTCTCCCCCGAGCGGTGCGATATGACCGCGCTGTACCCGCCCTTCCGTGCCAGCGCCACCGCATCCAGGGACTCCGTAAGGGTGCCCACCTGGTTCACCTTTATCAGAACGGAGTTGGCCACTCCGAGTTCCATGCCCCTGGAAATCTTCTCCACGGACGTCACGAAGATGTCGTCCCCGACCAGCTGCAACCGCCCGCCCAGGCGCTCGGTCAACGCTTTCCAGCCGTCCCAGTCGTCCTCAGCCATGCCGTCCTCGATGCTGACGATCGGGTATCTCTCTGCCAACCGCTCATAGAGCTCTACCATCTCCTGCGGCTCCAGGCTCTTCCCTTCACCCTCGAGCACGTACCTGCCGTCCTCGAAGAACTCGCTCGCCGCAGGATCGAGAGCTAAGTAGATATCGCTTCCCGGTGAGTAGCCGGCTCTCTCGATGGCCTTGAGCATGATATCCAGCGCCTCCTCGCCGGACGCGAGGTTAGGCGCGAAACCTCCTTCGTCACCCACGCCCGTATGGTGACCGCCCTCCTCCAGCACTTTCTTCAGGGTATGGTAGGTCTCCACGCACATCCTGAGCGCGCTTGAAAAGCTGTCCGCGCCGAGCGGGAATATCATGAACTCCTGAAAGTCGATGCTGTTGGCCGCGTGCTGTCCCCCGTTTATGACGTTCATCATGGGGGCCGGCATCACGTCGGCGCTTATTCCTCCCAGGTACTGGTAAAGCGGCTGGCTGTGATCGACCGCCGCCGCCCTGGCGACGGCCAGGGACACACCGAGGATGGCGTTCGCGCCCAGCCTGCCTTTGTTGGGGGTTCCATCGAGTTCCCTGAGGTAACGGTCTATCACCCCCTGCTCGTCCGCGTCCATCCCGATTATCTCCGGTCCTATGGTCTCGTTGACGTTGGCGACAGCGGTCAGCACGCCCTTCCCCGCGTAGCGCGTGTCATCACCGTCACGCAGCTCAAGAGCCTCGTGGGAGCCGGTGGACGCACCCGACGGCACGGCCGCCCTTCCGAAAGCCCCGGAGGACAGCAGGATGTCCACCTCTATGGTCGGGTTCCCGCGAGAATCAATTATCTCACGCGCGAATATGTCTGATATCGAACTCATCTTGCCCCCTGTGCTTATTGTCCGCCGCATTCAGCGGGTTCTAGCCCACGCCCGAACCGCGGCGGAACTCCTTGACCTGTATCCAGAGCGCCTCCATCTCGTCGATGGAGAGGCCAGCGAAATCCAGGCCTCGGCGCCCGGCCTCGGCCTCCATCTCCCGAAAGCGCCCGGCGAACTCGAGCGAGGTCTGGCGCAGGGCCTGTTCCGGCTCCACACCCAGGTGCCTGGCCAGGTTCACCACGGTGAACAGCAGGTCGCCGATCTCACCCGTGATGTGCTCACGCGGACCGCCGAGTGAGTCCCGCAGTTCCTCGACCTCCTCCTCGAGCTTGTCGATCACCCCGCTTGCGTCCTTCCAGTCGAACCCCGCTCTAGCCGCCCTGCCCTGTATCTTCTGCGCCGCCATCACGGACGGTATCCCCGGAGGGACGGTCATTCCGTCGTCTTTACCCTCTTCCTCGGACTTGATCCGCTCCCAGTTCCGGTGGACCTGCTCCGCCGTTTCAGCGACTGCCGAACCGAAGATGTGCGGGTGACGCCTCTCGAGCTTTTCCGTCAATCCTACAATCACGTCCCCCAGGTCGAATCTCCCGTTCTCTTCCGCGATGCGTGACTGGAAGACAACCTGCAGCAACAGGTCCCCCAGCTCCTCGGCGACATGGCCCCAGTCCTCGCCGTCTATGGCGTCTACGGTCTCGTAAGCCTCCTCGAGAAGGTGCCTGGCGAGGGTGCTCGGGGTCTGCTCCAGGTCCCAAGGACACCCGTCCGGCGACCTGAGCCTGGCCATGACCTCTGCCAACCTCTCGAACTTGGTCCCGAGGTCCGCCGCCTCGTTTTCTTCCCTCATGATTACCTTTTCTTCATCCAAGGGGTACGTTTCCTTTGGAGCTGCAGTTCCCGCTTCAGCGTTCAACGACCATGCCCAGTGCCGGATCCCATTTCCCTGCGTCACCCGCGTTCACCCGGGCGTTGGCGTAGACCGTCCGCAGCCAGTCGCTGAATACCTCTTCCCTCTTGCGATTGGTCAGCATCTCGACGGCCTGGACCTTGACCTCCGTGAACGGTGGCGTGCTCGCCTCGCGGTGGTCTATGACTTTCACAATGTGATACCCGTCGGTCGCCGTCACAACGCCGGAGACCTCTCCAGGCCGCAGCGAGAAGGCCTTGTCCTCCACGGCAGGTTCGCGGGTGCCCCTTTCAAACCAGCCCAGGTCGCCACCGGCGCTCCTGGTCTCGGCGTCCTTTGAAAAAGACTTCGCCAGAGTGGAGAAATCCGCTCCCCTTTTTGCTTCGGCCGCGACCACCTCCGCCTGCCCGGCGCTGTCGAGAAGGATGTGCGCGGCATGCACCATGCGGGGTTGCCCGAACAGCTCCTTGCTGGTCAGGTAGAACGACTCGGCTTCATCGGTCGTCACCGAAACGCCCTCGCTCAATTTCCGCCCCAGTGCCTCGACAAGAGCTCGCTCCTCGAGTATTTCCCTGTACCGGTCTTCGGTCAGTCCCTGCTCCCTCAAGTCCTTCTCGAACCGGTCTACCCCCACACTTCTCTTGGCCTCGTTCAGCATGTCATCTATCTCGCCGGGGGGGACTTTCACCGAAAGCTTGCGCGCCTGTTCTCGCATGAGTTCCGCGCGCACGAGGTCTGTGGCCGCCTGCCTGCGGACCTCCGCGCGAAAAGCTTTCCCCTTCTTCCCTTCGAGTTCTTCCGGGGTCTGCCGGCGCACGGACGCGACGCGACGCTGGACCTCGATTTCGAGCTCCGTCCTGGGGATGCCGCTGCCGTTCACCGAGAGGTCTCCCTCCGCCGAGCAGCCAGCAAGCGCCACCAAGGCGAGCAGGATTCCTGCGACCGCGATGAAGATCAGGCGCACCCTGCACTTTCTCCCGGCAACCGCTGGAGGGCCCCTATGAACGATCGTCTCGTGAATCCCCTCAACACATGGGCTGATTTCTGCTCCTAACCGCTGAATATATCATCAATAATTAAATTTAACCACATTAACAACTCTTCTTGCCTGTTGTTAACTTCTCCAAATCTCAACTTCAAGTATAGCGTTCTTGCCTCCTCGTCTGCATATATGCCCCTGTCAGCGCAGAAATCGTGCCTGGCAGCACAGCCGGCTGCCAGTGCGAGAGACCCCTCCCGCTCGGGAAAGGACCTGATCTGGAGCTCGTTGCCGCGCAGGGTAACGGTCTCGAAACCCGCGGTGGCGGCTTTCCATTTGAGCCGCTCGAGTTCGAGCAGCCTGCGGACAGCTTCCGGAGGCTCGCCGAACCTATCTTCCAACTCTGCCGAGAAATCATCGATGGTACCGGTCCTGCCGGCGGATATCAGGCGCCGGTACTCCTCTACCCTGGTCTCCTGGTCACTTATATAATCTTCAGGGATATAGGCATCTACCGGCACCTCCAGTGACGCCTCCTCTGTCGCGACCGGCACGTCACCCTTCAGGATCTCCACGGATTCCTTCAACAGCTGGCAGTACATCTCGAATCCCACCGCTTCTATCTGCCCGCTCTGCTCCGCCCCCAGCAGGTTCCCGGCACCCCTGATCTCCAGGTCGCGCAGCGCTACCCGCATGCCGGAGCCGAGCGGCGTCATCTCGCTTATGGTGGCGAGCCTGGCCACGGCGGCGTCGGTCAGTGAGGCCCTGGCAGGGTAGAAGAGGTAAGCGTACGCGCGCTTCCCGGATCTCCCCACCCTCCCCCGTATCTGGTAGAGCTGGGCGAGTCCCAGGAGATCGGCACGCTCCACCACCAGTGTGTTCACGTTCGGCAGGTCAAGCCCCGACTCGATGATGGTAGTACAGACCAGCACGTCGTGAGCCCCCTCAGCGAACTCCAGCATGACGCGCTCGAGGTCCTCCTCGTCCATCCGGCCGTGGGCGTAAGCGATGGAGAGGCAGGGAAATTCGGCGCGCAGCCTTTCCGCCGCCACCCTTATACTCTCCACCCGGTTGTGCACGTAGAACACCTGTCCACCGCGCGCAGTCTCGTATTCAACAGCGCTTCTTACCAGTTCCATGTCGAACTCGCCCACGTACGTCGCCACGGGATGCCTCTCCTCCGGCGGCGTGTCGATAATACTCACGTCGCGCACCCCCGAAATGGACATCTGCAGTGTGCGGGGGATAGGCGTGGCTGTGAGGGTCAGCGTGTCCACGGTCCTCATCATGCGGCGCAGCCTCTCCTTGTCCTCGACGCCGAACTTCTGCTCCTCGTCCACCACCAGCAAACCCAGGTTCTTAAAGGAAATGTCGTCCTGCAGCATGCGGTGCGTGCCTATCAGCAGGTCGACCTCGCCTTTTCTCACGCGCTCGGCCACCTCCGCCTGCTCCCTCCTGGGGAGAAACCTGGAGAGCATCTTCACCTTCACGGGGAACGGCGCGAGACGCTCGGTAAACGTCTCGAGATGCTGCTTGGCAAGCACCGTGGTCGGCACCAGGACCGCCACCTGCTTGGAGTCGAGAACGGCCTTCATCGCGGCCCGCACGGCCACCTCCGTCTTCCCGTAACCGACGTCACCGCAGACGAGGCGGTCCATGACCGCGCCCGACTCCATATCGACCTTCACCTCGCGCACGGCCCTGGCCTGGTCCGGGGTGTCTGTGTAGGGGAACGAGCTCTCGAGCTCCACCTGCCACGGGCCGTCCGGGGAGAAAGTGAAGCCCGGGACGCTCTTGCGCTCCATATAGAGCTGCAGCAGCTCCCGAGCGGTCTTCTCCGCAGAGCGCCTTGCGGACCTTCTGGACCGCGCCCACTCCTTGCCGCGCAGCCTGTGGACCTTCGGGCTCTCCGCGCCGACATACCTCTGCACCTTGGAGAGCTGCGCAGTGGGTACGTACAGCCTGTCACCCCCGGCATATTCGATTATCAGGTACTCCCTGGTGACCCCCAGGACCTCGCGCGGTTCCAATCCCCGATAAACCCCTATCCCCTGGTCTACGTGCACGACATGTTTCCCTATCTCCAGCTCAGCGTAGCTGGTGACCGGCTCTCCGCTCGACACACGCCGGGGCCTGCGCGGCCGCGTTCTTCCTCCCACCAGGTCGCTCGAGGTGAAGAGGGCCACCCCCAGAGGCGGGATCGCAAAGCCCCTCCTAAGGGAGCCCACGCCCATCCTCGGCTCGGGGACGGAGACAGCTTTCTCGTGCCAGAGCTCTCTCGCCCTCTCCACCTGTCCCGGACCGTCGAGCAGCAGGAACACTTCACTGCCTCCG
>JAGUWJ010000175.1 GCA_020062425.1 Actinomycetota bacterium | reverse complement strand
TCTACCTCCAGCGCTCCGGAGGAGGCCCTCAGTTCGGTGTCGCGCCCCTGCAGCCGGAACCCTTTTATCCTGTAGGCTTGAGGCTGGGCGAGGATCCGGTTGCAGGACGCGCACCTGGTGGAGCCCGGCATCACGGGATAGCCGCACCTGGCGCAAGGGATCGAACAGTCCACTGCGGAGCCGCACGTGGGACAGCTCGAGAACCCTTCGGGCACGCTTTCGCCGCAATCGATACAGAGCGCCATGGCTCTCACCTCAGTGTTGGTATCGGGGAGTCACGAATTGGAATAGATTACCAATCCTCGCTATATTCCCGGAACCGTTCAGGTGTCGCCGTGCGCGCGTTAGTACTACGGTGCGGTCACCCAGATCGCCTTGTCGCACTCCGGTACCATCAACCCGGGCCGTCGTGGGGCTTTGAGGGGCACGCTGTGCTGCATTCGATCTGGATGGTGGGGTGCACTATGTTGAACCGCTCCTTGAGACGTTCGTTGATAACTTCCATCAGCGAGGAGCATTCACTTACCATCCTGTCTTCCACCTCGACGTGCCCGCTCATGGCGTAGACGCCGGACCCCAGCTCCCAGACGTGGAGGTGGTGGACCTGCTCGACCCCCGTGAGGGACTCAACGGCCGCCTGGACCTCCTCCAGGTCCAGCCCGCGCGGCACCGACTCCAGCAGGACGTCGGTGGCTTCCCTTATGATCCCCCAGGCAGCGTAGATGATGAAGGCGCTTATGAGGAGCGCAGCCATCGGGTCGGCGTAATACCAGCCGGTGAATATTATCACCACACCGGCGGCCAGCACTCCCAGTGAGACGGCCGCGTCCATCACCATGTGGAGGAAGGCGCTGCGGATGTTCAGGTCGTGGCGATGTGAGAACAATGTGGCTGCAACAACGGTATTGATGACAAGCGCCATGCAGGCGACCCCGAATACCGCGTAGCCGCTCACAGGCTCGACGTCCTGGATCCGCTTGACCGCCTCGTAAGCGAGTATGCAGGCTATCACCACGAGGCCCACAGAGTTCGCAAGCGCGGTCAGTATCCCCACCCGGCCGAAACCGTATGTGCGCCTCACAGTCGGCTCTCTCGCCATCATGTACACCGCGAACAGGGCGAGGCCTACCGCCAGGATGTCCGCGGCGTTGTGCGCGGCGTCGGAGACCAGGGCCAGGCTTCCGATGAAGATGCCGACCAGCGCCTCGGCCGCCACAAGAAGCGCCCCCAGGATTATCCCCAGCCAGAGGCGTCGCTTGGTCGCCCGGTAATGCTCTTCGGCGTGCGCGCTTCTCTCGCCAGCCACGATGCCTCCGCCCTTTCGGGTTCACCTCAAGTGGTGATTCAACCGTGGGGTCAGACCCCAGGGTTGAATTTCAGTTGTGTCAGACAGGGTAATGCTCTTTCACCCAGGCCGAGACTTCCACCATCGCTTCCTCGTACGTCAGCCGGGTGCTCCACCCCAGCTCGCTCTTGGCCCGCGAGTTGTCCATCCTGAAGTCGTGGCCCATTATGGCGACGGCGTTGCGTGTCAGCGGGGGCCGAGCCGGGAAGAACGGAAGGTACACCGCCTCCACCAGCCGGCTGAGCTGGTACGCGACACGGGTGGGCACGCTCGGCCCAGGCTTCCTGCCCATCAGGGCTCCCAGGTCCTCCATGTACTCCTTCCAGGTGACCTCCCAGTCGTCCCTCACGTTGTAGACCCTGTTCCTCGCCGATTCACAGTCGGCCGCCAGGACGAACGCGTCCACCAGGTTCTCCACGTACACGAAGCACGCGTTGTACCTTCCCCCGTCGAACAGCGGCATGCCTGTCGGCTTCTGGAAAGCCTCGGCGGTGTCGCGCACCCAGATGCTGGCGGGCCCGAGCACGTTGGCCGGCCTGATGATGGTGAAATCGGTGCCGGTGTTGAAGGTGTACCCCCTTACCAGGTCCTCACACTCGATCTTGGTGTCGTTGTAAGGAATGCCGGTCCACATCCGTGGCGCGTCCTCGTCGAGCCCGACCAGGTGCCTGGTGGTGCCGAAGGCCGCAATGGAGCTGGCGTAGACGAACCGCTGTACCTTTCCCACGCTCTGCTCCAGGACGTTGGCGGTGCCATCGGTCATGACTTCCCTGAAGACCTGCATGCCGCCGAAGTCGAGGACGCGTCCGGCCAGGTGGAACACGCAGTCCACGCCGTCCGCGACGCCGGAGATGCTGTCCGGGTCGGTGATGTCGCCGCGTGCGACCTCGAGGCTACGGCCCTCGAGGCCGGCCGTATCCTCGGTCGGCATGAATAGACCACGGACCTCGTCGCCGCGCTCGAGCAGCCTTCCGCAGAGCCTCCTGCCGATCGCCCCTCCCGCACCGGTCACCAGAGCTTTCATCTCTCCCCCTCCCGCTTCTGACTGTTAGATTCTATTACTGCCGCCGTACCGCAAGGAAGGGCCCATATGTCAGCCGGTGCCCCGTGCGGACGGTTCATTGTAAAATGGCGCCGAAGACGGACCGGGAAGTAACGCATGGACGAAGACCAGGAAAACGCACGTCAGTACTACAACCGACTTTACCGGGGATGGTACAGGGACTTCGAGACGGAAGCCTGGGTAGACCTGATTGACCGGTGGAAGCCGGGCAAGCTGCTGGAGGTCGCCTGCGGCAAGGGCGGTTTCCTGAAGCAGGCCGCCGCGCTCGGGTTCGACGTTAGCGGTATCGACATCTCTGACGTCGCCCTCGAGGCCGCGGCACTGAACATACCCCAGGCAGACCTGAGACTGTCCGCCGCCGAGGACCTGCCGTTCGACGAACGGTCGTTCGACTACGTCGTGTGCCTGGGGAGCCTCGAGCATTTTCTCGACCCGGCCGCGGCGGCGGCCGAGATGTCCAGGGTGCTCAAGAACGAAGGCAGGGCGCTGGTGGTCGTACCGAACAGCCACCACGTGGAGGCGATGTACGACAACCTGAGGTACGGAGTGAGCTCCCACGACGGCCAGGCGGTCGAACTCTTGGCGACGCGGTGGCAGTGGGTGCGGTTGCTGGGGGACGCCGGCCTGCGGGTCGTAGAGACCAAAGGGAGCAACAAGAGGCCCCCCCTGCGCCCGTTCAAGGCCAGGAGCCTCATCCTGCGGGTCCTGAGGCCTTTCATCCCGCTCAACATCTCCTACCTGTTTCTGTTCGAGTGTGAGCGGGGGAACGGTGAAAGGTCGGAACCCTGGTCGTACGAGTTGAGACTGAAGAAGCCTCTTCCACCTGTGCTGAAGGCCGGGGCGGACTACAATGTGAAGCTGAGGGTGCGCAACAGGGGTTACGCCGTCTGGATGACGCCGAAGACCAACATTTATCCCGTCAACGTCGGATGGCACGTGGACAGCCGGGATGGAACCAGGGCGTCCGAGGGGAGGGCGGAGCTCAAGAAGCCACTGGCTTACGGTGACGCCGCCGTGGTGAGCTGCAGGCTGCGTGCCCCCGAAGTACCGGGGTCCTACTCCGTGACGTTCGACCTGGTGCGAGAAGGTGACTTCTGGCTCGGCGGCAGGGGCGGCGAGCCGGCGAGAATGGACGTGGAGGTGCGTGGCCGCCCACGGACAGACAGGAGGTGCTCCGACTGATGACAAGCGCGCCCAAGATTGGTTTTATACCCGCGAGCCGGACCATCTTCGACCAGGACCTGGCCGTGCGGGTGCGAGGCGCGTTCCTGGAAGCGTTCTCCCGGGCGGGACTGCAGGTGGTGGCTCCGGACGAGTCCCTGACCAGGAACGGGCTGGTCCAGGATCCGGAAGAAGCCGGCAGGGTAGGCCGCATGTTCCGCGAGGAGAACGTCACGGGCGTAGTGGTAGGGGCCCTCAATTTCGGCAACGAGATACCGGCCGCGCTGGCCGCGGTCTCGGGCGGGACCGACATCCCGGTGATGCTGTTCGGTATCGGGGAGGAGGGAGCCCTGACCCGGGAGGATCCGCGGAGGGACTCCTTCTGCGGGCTCATATCCATCGCCACGGCTCTGCGCCACCGCGAGGCGAGGTTCGTCTTCCCCAGCCGTGCGGTGGGGTTTCCTAACGAGGACGGGTTCGTCCGCGCGCTGGCCGAGTTCGGCTCCGTCTGCAGCGCCGTGGCGGGTGTCAGGAACGCAGTGTACGGGCAGTTCGGCCCCAGGCCCGCCGACTTCGAGACCTGCGCCTCAGACGAGCTGTCACTTCTCCGCAAGTTCGGCACGCGGGTGGTGCCGGTGCCCCTCACCACGCTCTTCGCAAGGGCCATGAAGGCACCCGAGAGGAAGATCCGCGATACGTATTCGGACATGGAGGGGAGCGTCGACAGGAGCCGGGTGTCAGACCTCGACCTGGCGAAGATGGCACGGCTGGAGGTCGCCCTCCTCGATACGATAGAGGAAAACGGCATGGACGGCATCGGGCTCCAGTGCTGGACCTCCATCCAGGACGATTACGGGGTGAGCCCGTGCTTCGTGATGTCCAGGCTCACAGACAGGGGCATCCCCTGCGCGTGTGAAGTGGACATCCACGGTACGCTCAGCATGCACCTGCTCTCGCTGCTCGCGGGCGCGCCCGCGGGGCTCGCCGACTGGAACAACCGGCACTTCGAGGAGGTTCACGCGTTCTCGGCCTGGCACTGCGGCGTTTTCCCGGCCTCGCTGTGTTCCGGGGTGA
Organism: Actinomycetota bacterium; assembly: GCA_020062425.1. Lineage (GTDB taxonomy): Bacteria > Actinomycetota > Geothermincolia > Fen-727 > Anoxymicrobiaceae > JAGUWJ01. The sequence goes on along the minus strand of JAGUWJ010000175.1, from coordinate 9,700 downwards.
GGTCGCTGGGAAAGCACGACATCCTCGCGCAGTCATCCGGCACCGACGAGGGCAAGTTCGGGACCCTCGAGCTGGAGATGGACCAGGGGCCGGTGACCATGTTGCGCCTTACCGAGCACCCCTTCGAGTCGTGGCCCCTGCTGGTGGCCGAGGGCGAGGTAGTCCGGCTCGCGGGAGAGCCGCCCGGCAGCCACGGCTGGGTGAAGGTGGCGGATCTTGACGCCCTCTACGCGGAGGTGCTCAGGGGCTTTCCCCATCATACGGCAGTGGTCCGCGGGCACCTCGGGGGTCCCGCCCTCTCTGCAGCGTACTTCCTGGGATTGGAGCCGGTGGTGCCGCTTACCCTCGAGGCAGGTTGCCTGGAGCTCGGACCCGGGTACTGACAGCGAGAAGACCGCTCGACAACCGCTGGAGGTGAGGATATGCAGTCAGGAGAGCCCCGGTTCAAGATCAAGGATTACAGTGAGATACCGGCGGAGGAATTCGGTGAAGCGGCTCCGGGAGTAACCATCCGCCAGCTCATCAGCAGGGAGCAGGACGGAGCGCCGGTGTACAACCTGAGGATGATAGAGATAGCGCCCGGCGGCAACACCCCCGACCACGCCCACCCCTACGAGCACGAGAACTTCGCGGTCTCTGGAGCCGGTGAGGTGATGGTGGAGGGCGCCTGGCACCCGGTGTCAGCGGGAGACGTGGTATTCGTCCCCGCGGGTGTAAGGCATCAGTACAGGAACGCCTCCGACGAAACCTTCAGGTTCCTATGCGGCATACCGGTCGCCACGCCGGAGGTATAGCGGCTGCAAGGCGGGCGGTTTCCCGGGCATCCCGATCACATACCCCCACGCCGGTCTTGCGACTGGCGGGGGCCATCATAACCCGTCGAGCCATGAGCGTATGAAGGAAGCGTACCTTCTACCCGCGCGCATCGAGACGTCGTTGTGTCCGGCGCCTTCGACCATGAACAACTGCTTCGGCTCGTTCGCGGCCTCAAAGAGGGTGAGCCCTTCCTGAACGGGTATCAGCTCGTCCGAGTCGCCGTGGATGACCAGCAGGGGGCAACGAATCTCGGCCAGCTTCGAGAGCGAGTCGTAGGCCGAGCCCTCGGGAGCGTATCCTGTGGTGAATCCGAAGAGGTTGCGCGCCACGGAGTTTAGAGAGGTGAACGTGGACTCGAGGACCAGGCCCATGAGGTCGCGGCCGCGCGCCGCCTCGCATGCCACGGCCCCTCCCAGCGATTTGCCGAACACCACGGTCTCCTCACCGGCGATCCCGTGTTCCTCGAGCCAGCCCATAGCCGCCCGGCCGTCGGAGTAGAGGCCGGACTCGTGCGGACGACCCCCGCTCTTGCCGTAGCCGTGGTAATCGATGAGGAGCAGGCGGCACTCTAATTCAGCCAGGTCCTCTCTCACCAGCGACCACGAGTAGACCTCCTGGGCATTGCCGTGCAGGAACAGTATCGCCGGCCTTGCACGGGGCTCGGACCACCAGAGGCCGTGGATGTCGACCCCGTCAGCGGTCCTCATCCAGACCTCCTCGGCATCGGGCGCCCAGCGGGGCGGTGGCAGGTCCACCGGCAGCCGCTCCGGGTAATAGAGCAACCTCTCGAACAGCTCGTCATCCACAGCAGCACCTCCTCGGCCGCCTTCGCAACCGGTGTGGCGGCCACCCGTATCGTCCGGGGGAGCCCCCGGATGTCGCGACCGCGAGCGTTTTCCCCGATAATATATCCAGTGGCCGCGCGGGCGCCAACGCGCGTACTGACTCGCAGAAAAGTGGCCTCAAAATGCAGGCCGGAAAAACGCGCTCGCGCGGCCGGGTGATTTTATGGGTGACGGACGTATATACCAGTCGAGGAAGAGGCAGCACGACCTCAGGGTCGTCCCCGGAGGCGCCGGGGAGTTCGATGAAACCCGGGCCCCCGAGGCCGCTGACTCGCCTGAGGCGCTGGAGCAGCTCTTCGCCGCTTACGCGCCCAGGATCTACAACTACATACTGAAGAGGGTCGGCCGGGTGGAAGACGCCGAGGACCTTACCTCGGTAGTGTTCGAGAAGGTCGTACTTAACGTGCATGCCTTCGACGGGAGGAAGGCGTCGTTCTCGACGTGGATCTACAGGATCGCCACCAACTGCCTGACCGACTTCTACCGGAGTCGCGCGAGGCGGCGGGAGACCTACCTCGAGGACGAGAGGCCGTCGGAGCAGGTCGGCGGTTCGGATATAGAGAGGATAGACCTCTATGTGGTACTGCTCGACCTCCTCGACAGGTTGCCGGCCAGGTACCGTGAGGCGGTCGCGCTCAGGTACTTCGGAGGGTTGAGGGTGCAGGAGGTGGCGAGCGCGCTCAAGATCACGGAGAGCGCGGCCTCCAAGCGCATCCTGAGGGGTCTGGACGAGCTGCGCAGGCTGGCCGAGGGCGGACCCCTGAAGGAGCTGTTGTGACCGGGACGTAACCGTCGGCTTCAGAAGTGGAAGAGTGTTGATGAAACGAGATCGTGGCACAGGCAGGAGAAGGATGCGGGAGTCGTTCGACAGGGACATCAGGTCCGCCCGGGCTCTCCGGTCGCTGGTCCCCCCGGACAGCGATATGAGCCCCGAGGCGTACCAGCGGATGCTGGGACACCTGCTCCTCATCCAGAGGCGCAGAACCGCGGGATCGAGGCGCGCCAAACCGTTCCGCAGGGCAGTCCTGGTTCCCGCCGCCGCGGTGCTGGTCGCCCTTTCCGTGCTTGCGGCGGTCCTCCTTCCGGTGCTCATCAGAGGCGAGAAGCCCCGGCCGTCGGGGCTTTCCGCGAAGCTGGACAAGATGTCGGGTGAGGTCGAGCTCAAGGCTCCCGGCGAGACATGGCGCGAGGCGTCCGGTGAAGATGAGGCCGGCGAGGGTTGGGCGATAAGGACCGGTGAAGGTTCAAGCGTGTCCGTCTCTTTCCCGGACGGCAGCCTGATGCGGGTCACGGACGACTCCGGGGCCGTCCTGGAGTCCATAGAGAAGGGCGCGGTCGAGGTCGACCACGTCTCGGGCGAGACATACCACAGGACCAGCACCGGTACACGGTACACGGTCAGCACCGAGGACGTGACCTCTGAGGCGGCCGGCGCCGCTTTTAACGTCGGCAGCCGTGTGCCCAACGAGTTGGAGATCCTATCTGTTCAAAACAGTGTATCCGTTGCTATCGGCCGGCACGAACCTATCGAGGTGACCGAGGGCGAGGTGATGAAGATCTCCACGGCCCAGGCCAAGACGGCCGTCAAGGAGCCCGTTTCGCTGGAACGTCTCGCGGACGAGCGCCTGCGGACGAGCGTGGAGATGGATGCCGAGGCGGGCTACCCCACGGGTATATATGAGAACGTCGACGTACCGCTGGATTCCTCGCCGGGGGAGGAGGACCAGCCGGTCGAGACGGGCACCCTCCAGATGAGCGGCAGCGCGGCCGGGAGCGGAGTGACGCTGGAGTGGAGCATCTCCCCCGGAATGGAATTCGAGGCGCTGTCCCTGCTGCGCTCGGAGCAGTCAGAGCCGGTCTACCCCGAGGGTGAGATAGCCCTCTATACCGATCCGTCCATCGCTTCGGCAACGGACAGGGGAGCCGAAGCAGGCAGGACGTACCAGTACAGGCTTGCGGCGCTCACCGACGGAGAGGTGGCGGCTTACAGCAACACCGTGGTGATAAGCGTGACCGAGACCGGGCAGGAGCCGGCCCCCGCTTCTCTATCGCTTGAGGCGGCAGCGGGAGACAAGGGCGTGGTCCTCGAGTGGAGCGTGACCGGGGCGACCCGATTCACCGGGTTCCTGATAGAGCGCACGGTGCAAAGCGCCCCGGGCGGTTCGGAGACTCCCGCAGGAACGGTCAGCACCAGGCGAGTGGAGACCACAAACGTCTTCTTCACCTTCCAGGACAGCTCCACCACACCCGGACACCTCTATTCCTACAGGGTAGGACTGATAGTGGACGGAGCGGTCATGGTCTATTCGGATCCCGCGACCGCCGAGGTGCCCCGCTAGAGGTCCAGGCCTTCAGCGCTGGACCTTCTGTGCCGAGCGCGCCACCCGACCACAGCCCCGTTCACCGCGGGATGCAGAAGTAGTGCGTCTGCTCGACCGCTACCGGCCGGTCGGAATGGATCTCCGCCGCGCTCCCTGTCCACTCGAGCCCGGGGATGTCGTCCACGTGCAGGGTGAACCTTGTCTTGGGACCGACAGGGAACGCGGCCCCAACGCTTTGCCCTCCCTCGGTGTGGAAGAGGAAGTTGACGCTTGCCGGCTCGTCGCCCGGGTTCATGACAAGCAGGTACTCATCGAACGTGCCGCCCGTGTAGCCCTCGGCGAAGTACCAGTCCCTGCCCGGCTCGGGCACCCCGCTCGAGACGTGCCCTCCCCTCCTCGAATCACGGGTGGTGTACATCGATCTCTCCACGACTATCTCCCGGTCGCTGGTGACTATCACTCCGGCCTCGGCGCTCTCCAGGCCGGGAAGGGAATCGACCGCGACCGTACCGCGCGAGAACGGGGCCATCACGAACCGGTGGACCAGCGGTCCCGCCGGCGTGCAGAACTCCATCGCCACCGCCGCCGCTTCCGCCCCGGGGTTGAGGACCAGCAGGTACTCGTCGAAGAAGTGACCGGTGCAACCCTCAGCCAGGTACCATGTTTTAGAGGGAGCCGCAATACCCATGGAAGCGTCGCCGCCGTTGACGTAGTTGGGGTTGCCGGTCCAGTCGAAGTAGACCGTCCTCTCCGCCGCCAGCGGCTCGCTCGAGTCGACCCTCACAGCGACCTCTTTTCCGAGCATGTCGGGGAGAGCGTTAACAAGGGTGGTCCCCCTGCTCGCCGGGGGCATGGTGAAATCGTGGAAGAACGACGGCGCGCCCGCCACGTAATATGTGGCGTGGACCTTCGCGGCTCTCTCACCCGGGTTGAAGAGCAGGAGGTAGGTGCTGAAGTAAGCCCCGGTATAGCCCTCGGCGAAGTACCACGAGCGCGACAGAGAGTCGGCACCGGTGACCGAGTGGCCGCCGCGCCTTCCCGCCATGTTGAAGTACTCCGACTGCTGGGCGACCAAGGGGCCGTCCGCCTCTATATGGATGGAGTGCCCGATCGATTGCGGCAGTCCCGGAACGCCGTTGACCGGAACGGTCCGCCTTATTCCCGGCGGCAGGTGGTAGTCCTCCCTAACGGACTCGTGTCCCTCCGGGTAGTAGACGGCGCGTGCCACCACCGCTTCCGTGCCGGGGTTGAAAAGCAGCAGGTACTCTTCGAACTCGGCGTCCACGTACCCCTCAGGGAAATACCACGTCTTGGAGGGAGCGCCCGCCCCTGTGCTGCAGCTCGCCCCCTTAATGGGCATGCGCCCGTACGAGCCTGCGATGACCGTGAACGGGGTACCGTCGGGGGCCCAGTTGTAAGGCCAGTACGCCTCCAGCGGGTGGAGCCGCACGCATCCGTGCGAGCGGGGCGTCACGCCGAGGTTCTCCTCGTAGGCACCGAGGTAGCTCGGCCAGGCGTGCATCCCGTAGTTGGGCCTCCAGTCCATCCAGTACGCGCAGCCGCTCACCCAGCCGCGGTGGGCCAGGATGCGATAGCTGCCCGTCGGCGTCCCCCCGGCGCCCGTGCTGCAGCGAAGGATGTTGACTATCACGTCGTTTTCCAGGAAGTACGCACGCTGGTCCGCGAGCGATACCACGATGCTCTTGCCCGGACCGGCGCCGCGGCGCGCCTCCTCGACCTTTGCCTCGACCGTGGAGCCCGGCGGACCCTCTATTGTGGCAGCGTCAAGCGAGGAGACCCTGTAGTAATATGTCGCACCGGCTTCCACCCCGTCGTCGAGGAAGAAAGGAAAAGCCTCCATGGTGTCGGCGGATATGCTGCCTACGGGTTCGTACGGCCCTTCCGCCTCAGCGGCCCGGTAGACCCTGTAGCCGGCGCACCTGGGGCGGTGGTTCCAGGTCAGGGTGACGCGCAGGCCCCGGTCGGCTTCCCGCTCGAAGACGTCGAGCCCCTCGGGGGGCGCCGGGGATGTGCCCTCCTGTGCTACCGCTCCTGCGGCAAGCGCGACCACAAAAGACAGGAGCAGCACTGTCGCAAGGCCCGCCCTGCAGCAGGTGACGATGGCACGGCGTGGTGGATGTGGTTTGGCGGGGTGGGGCCCGCCGGAGACATGCATCCCTTGCATCTGCTACTCCGTTCAGTCCGCTCGCTGCTCCTTACATTCGCAACGTATAATAGCTTGGTGTAAAAAAGCAATGCTGCCAGACAACGATATGTGAGGTGCCCCACATGAAGTTCGAAGTGATACCCGTCAGTGGCGCTTTCGAGAACGCTTACATACTCAAGGGTGAGCACCCGGCCCTGGTAGACACCATGGCTCCCATGAGCAGGAAGAGGCTCATGAAGGCGCTCGACCGCGCCGGCGTTCCCGCCGAGGACATAGAGTTCATCCTGATAACGCACCATCACTTCGACCACACCGGCAACCTGATGATGTTGAAAAGGCTGTCCAGCGCCACCGTGATAGCGGGAGCGGCCGACGTGCCGGTCATCGAGGGGAGCGCCCCGCAGCCGCCGCCGAGTTCGCTGAACAGGCTGGGAAGGATGCTGGGCAGGCTCCCCGCCTGGTTCATACGCTGGTACCAGCGTTACGAGCGCGTGGGCGTGGACCGGGCGGTCTCGGGCGGCGAGGTCATCGATGAGCTGGGGTTGGAGGTCATAGCGCTGCCCGGGCACACGGCGGGCGGCGTGGGCTACCTGGACCGCGAGGGGTCACGCGCGTTCATCGGCGACATAGTATCCAACTACTTTTCGAAGCCCGGCATGCCGACCGTATCCGCGAGCGAGAGCCTCGAGCAGATAGCGGAATCGCAGGCGACGCTCGCCCGGATGGGCCTCGAGACAGCCTACCCCGGGCACGGCGCGGTCATCGGGCCGGGCGCTTCGCAGCTCATATCCGACATGCTCGTACGCCGAAGTAAAAAGGGTTGACGCTCACCCGAACGGGTGAGAAATCGATGGCCCGAACGGCGTTTTTTCACCATCACCCGTTCGGGGGAATATGCTTGGATCCTGTTGAAATGACGTGCTCGCGCGGCAATAATGACACGTGGATACAAGTAAGTGTCCAGACTGGGTGGTAGCTTGAGGAACATAGCGTTGGGGAAGCTGAGACACGCGAGCTGAAAAGCTGGTCACCGGGTTCGCGGAGAGCTAGTGGTGAAACCGACCCGATTTCAAGAGAGGTCGGTTTTTTTAGGGTTCATCATCATTCATGGGAGCGGAGAAGAGAGGAATGCAGATGACGAAGAGGTCGAGGAACGCACCGGCGGTCATGGTCGCCGGCCAGGATGCTAAAGTCGATTTCTTCAACCGTTTGATGACTCTGTTTGAGATGTTAAGAGCGAGATAGTAGATACGGGCAGGGACTTGACAGCCGGTATCCAATTGAGTAGCAAAACGTTGCTAAAAGGGGTAATGTTAGCGGACAGGTAACTTTCAAGGACAAGAGGGAACGCTTTGACCCGCGCGCTTCAAATGGTCACCTTGCGCGCGGCGAGCAAGTGGTGAAACCGGCCCGACAGCGAACTTCGAAGTCGGGCCGTTTTACGTCTACCGAAGGCAAAGGTTGGCAAGTGATTGGGGGTTATCATGCGAAGGGCAATTAAGTTACAGCTCCTGACCTTCGTGGCGCTGCTGGTCATCGTGATCATGGTGAGCGGCATGGTTTCCGCGGATGGTACCGAGACGCTGCCTGCGACCGGTGAGACCCAGGTCGTAGAGCCTGTCTCGTCGGCACCGGAGGCGCCGGCGGAGGAGGTCGTGGAACCGGCCGAGACCGAGGAGACCGAGGAGCCGGCGGTCGAGGAGACCGAGGAGCCGGCCGAGGAACCCGAGGCTCCCGCCGTGGAGGAGGAGCCCGCGGTCGAGGAGACCGAGCCGGTTGAAGAGACCGAAGCGGTTGAAGAGACCGAAGCGGTCGAAGAGAGCGAGGAGACGACCGAAGAGGCGCCGGAGTCCTCGGCTCCCGCCGAGGTGAAGGCAAAGCCCGCGGGCATAACGCTGTCTTCGCCGGCCCCGGCCGCGACGGAGTCCGAGACCGTCCAGGCTCAGACGGTCGGCATCCCGATGCTCGGCATCGTTGAATCGGTGCTCTGGCTCGACCTCAACGGGAATGGTGTTGAAGATGACGGTGCGGGCCGCGTGAACGGAGTCACCGTAAACCTTTACCGCAAGGAAACCGACGGGAGCTGGACCTTCCTCGACTCGAAGGTCAGCGGAGCCAGCACGTTCTGGCCCCCGCCGCTCGGCTGGCCTGACGGCTGGGTGGGCTGGGACAAGCTCCCCAACACCGAGTTCCATATCCTCGAGATGATCGTTCCTCCAGGGTATGAAGCCACTGGGCCGGGTAGCGTAATCTACGTGGGTGCCGCCTGCTGGAGGAGGAGGGACTTCTACCTCAGGCCGAAGGCGCCCGCGCCGGAGCTCGACGGCTACAAGTACAAGGACATGAACCTTAACGGGACCATGGACCCCGGCGAGGAAGGCCTCGCGGGTGTCACCATTACACTGAACGGAAACCAGGACACCGCCGTAACGGACGCGAACGGCCACTTCAGCTTCACGGTCCAGGCCGGTTCTTACACGGTCGCGGTGGATGAATCGACCGCGCCGGGGTACTTCCCGACCACACCGACTTCCGAACAGGTGCAGCTGGCCGACGGCGAATCGAAGACCCTCTACTTCGGGAACGCCCCGTACGGCTCCATCTCGGGAACGAAGATCGATGACCAGAACAGGAACGGCGAAGACGACGGTGAGCCCGGTGTAGAGAACGTGAAGATAACGCTGACGGGCACAACCTATGACAGTCAGCCGGTGAACCTCGTGACCTACACTGACGGGGATGGGAACTACTCATTCACCAACCTCAAGCCCGGCCTCTATACCGTGGAAGAAGAGGTTCCGGCTGGATCCATAGCGACCGCCGATACCAGCATAGACGTAGGCCTGCTGCCCGGCGAGAACAAGACGGACATAGACTTCTTCAACACCTCGCTGCATTGCACCATCGAGGGCTACAAGTTCGTCGACATGGACGAGGACGGCCAGATGGACCAGGGCGAAGCGGGGCTCGAGGGGGTCACCATCACACTGAACGGTAACGCCCAGACCGACGTCACCGACGGCAACGGGTACTTCAGCTTCGAGGTGGATCCCGGCAGCTACACCGTAGCCGTTGACGAGTCGACGGCGCCCGGGTACTACCCGACGACCGCCACATCGAAGGACGCCGTGGTGACCGGCATCGAGGACTGCCCGACCATCTACTTCGGGAACGCTCCCTTCTGCTCCATCTCGGGGACGAAGTGGAACGACGTGAACAAGAACGGGACGGCCGACATTGGCGAGCTGCCGGTGGCGGGTGTGGAGATACTGCTCACCGGAGTGACCAACGTTGGCGGAGAGGCGGTCTCCAAGAGCGACGTAACTGACGCGGACGGTAATTACTCGTTCGAGGGTCTCAAGGCCGGCGAGTACGTCGTCACCGAGGTCGTGCCGACCGACTGGGAAGCGACTGCGGGTGTGGAAAGCCTCGACGTCACGGCCGAGCCCGGCGAGGATATAACCGACATGGACTTCTTCAACTCGAAGAAGGCGGAGACGCCGCCTCCCGAGCCACCGGAGGAGCCGACACAGCCGACGACACCGACTCAG
>JAGUWJ010000205.1 GCA_020062425.1 Actinomycetota bacterium | reverse complement strand
TGGACACCTGATTTCACTGAACGTGGACACCCGGAGCGAAGCGACGCCGGCACCCCCTACGAAATCAGTAACTGTCCAGCTTGACCTCCAGATTCAGCGTTTTCAAGCTGCCAACCTCCTTTCTACCAGCGTCGGTCCGGCTTGTCCACTTTTCGCCGGAACCGAGTCCAACGACAACTTGTATCACCTGTCCGACGACACTCGGATCAACCTTCTTGAGCCCGGCAGACGGAGCGAGCCGTAGGCGAGCGCAGTCTGCCGGGCTCATCGCTCCTCTTCCTTGCCCTTTTCCTTGGCCCGCGGCTTCTGCTTGCGCATGGAAGCGCCTTTCAACTCGATGCGGTGGGCATTGTGGACCAGGCGGTCTAGTATGGCGTCGGCCACGGTGGGCTCGCCAATGACGTCGTGCCAGGATGACACGGGTAGCTGGGAGGCGATTATGGTGGCCTTGGTGCCGCTCCTGTCCTCTAAGACCTCAAGGAACTGTCTCCTCTCGCCGTCCGTCAAGGGGGCCAGGCCGAAGTCGTCCACCACGATCAGGTCCGCTTTCTCGAGTTTGGCGAGAAACCTTGGCCATGAGCCGTCCGCGCGAGCCATCAGGAGCGCGCTGAAGAGCCGGGGAGCCCTGAAGTAGAGGGCCGAGTACCCCCTCCTCATCGCCTGGTCCGCGAGGGCACAGGAGAGGTACGTCTTGCCCGTGCCGGTGGGTCCTACGATCAAGACCGAGGAGCTGTCCTGCACCCAGCGGCAGTCGGCCAGAGAGCGCATGAGGGATGCGTCCAGCCCGCGGCTGGCGCGATAGTCTTGTCCTCCATGGAGGCGGGGATCTTGAGCTTCGCCGCCTTCATGCGCCTCTCGAGCTTCCGGTTCTCCCTGTCTATCCACTCCCGGTCTGTGAGCATGCCCACCCTCTCCTCGAAGGAGAGCTCCTCGTAAGAGGCGAGCTCCATCTGTTCTAAGAGCGCGTCCCTCATCCCGAAGAGCTTCATCGCGTTCATCTTCTCGATTGTCTGTTCGAAGAGCATCGTTTCCTCCTTAGTTGTAGTAGTCGGGTCCCCGCAGGTTGTCGTGCGGAGGGATCGGCGGCCTCTCGTCGTCACCGTCGTCGATCCTGTCGAGGCCGCTTTTGAGGATCGACTTCACACTTTGGTAGGAGAACGCGCTCGCGGAAAGGGCGCGCTGGGAAGCAGCCTCCACCCTTTCGGGTCCGTACTTGCCGGAGAGCCGGATTATCCCCAGGCAGGAGCGGTAACCCATCTCAGGGTGGGGCTTTGAGCGCATGATACCGTCCACCAGCTTCGCGGTTGCGGGCCCGGTCTCGTTCGCCCAGGAGACGATGCGCGACGGCGTCCACTCGAGGTAGGCCTTGTGGGCGGCCGGGCGATGGTCGTCCGTGGTGGTGGCCTTGCCCCTGGAAAAGCTCCTCGGATGGGAGGCTACGCGCTTGCCTCTGTGGCAGATCTCTACAGTGCCCTTCGTCAACCTAACGTCCACCTTCTCGCGCACCAGGTGGTAGGGCACCGAGTAGTAGTGCCCATCGATCTCTACGTGGTAATCGATGTTGACTCGCGCCTCCCTCCAGGTGGCGAACTCGTATGGGTGCTCGGGAAGTGGACCCATAGCCGGTCGGTCTACGTCGGCGAACAGCTCGGCGCGGGAGGCATCCATCCCGCGCATCCGCCGGTCGTTGAGCCAAACCAGGTGCTCTTCGATCGCGCGGTTGGCTTGAGCGATGGAGTGGAAGACCCTGTTTCGGAGGGGCGCCAGGATCCAGCGCTCAGCTTGCAGGACCGCGTTCTCCACCTTGGGCTTGTCCTTGGGCTTTCCGACGCGGGCCGGGATGATCACGCAGCAGAAGTGCTCCGCCATGTCCTCGAAGGTCCGGTTGAGCTCGGGCTCGTATCGGTCTGCCTTGGTCACGACCGCCTTGGGGTTGTCGCACACGATGATCTCAGGCGCCGCGCCAAAGTGCGCAAAGGCATTCACATGCCCGGCGATCCAGCAGGGCAGTTGCTCGGAAGCAAACGCCTCGACGTAGGTGTAGTTCGAGAAGCCCATCGCGGCCACGAACAGGTGGGCCTGAGAGACCTCCCCGGTCTTCGCATCGGCGATTGCCAGCGTCTGCCCGGCGAAGTCGGAGAAGACCTTCTCGCCGGCCTTGTGAACCTGCCGCATGGAGACCTCGAGGCTCCTGGTCCACGCCGCATACCGCCTTGCGAACTGCGAGTAGGAGTAGCAGCCGTCTCCATTGGCTTCAGCGTACTCCTGCCAGAGCAGCATCAGGGTCACGCCCTTGCGGGACAACTCGCGGTGGACGTCCTTCCACTCGGGCAGGGGCCGCGTCGGGGCCTTCTTCTCCGGGTAGAGGATCTCCTCGATCCTCCCCTCGTCCATCTCACCCGGGTCGAAGGGCCAGGTAAGGCCTGCCGCATCGGCCCGCTTCAGGCACTCGGCGACCGTCGACGGCGAGACGTTGAGCGAGCGGGCTATCTGGCGGTTGGTCAGATCGGTCTCTTGTGCGAGTCTCAGGATGTCTTTAGTCTTTCTCATGGATAACCTCCTGGCTGGCATTTCCTCCTCCTTTGCTCAAGGTAAGAGGATTGTCAGCCTTGGGGGGTTATCCGGCGAGGGCCGCGCTTCCCGGTCGGCCGCCGAAACGGTCTCGGGCGGGATTCGCATCAACGTGGACACCGTTTCGCATCCCCGAGTAAAAGTGTCCAGCTTGGATGCGAACGGGTGTCCAGCTTCCCTGCGAATCAGTGTCCAGTTTGGTGCGAATCAGTGTCCAGCTTCGACGCGAACGCGCACTCAAGGGGCCTGACACGGCGGGAGGTGGGCTACTCCAAACGCCCGAACAGGCGTCTTATGGCCGCAAGGAACGTGTTCAGGAGCCTCTTGAAGGCGCCAGGGGGTGCATTCTCCTTCTCGTGCTCCTTTTGCTCCTTTACGTGTGCCGCGCACGGTTCGCAGTAGTGCTTGCCGAACGGTATTTCCTCCCCGCACCTCGCGCAGCTCGAGTGGCGAACTGTCGGGCTCTTCGTTCCGAGGGACTTAGCCGGCCTCCGTATGGACCCGCATTTGTCGCAGATCCTGTCGAGCGGCCCCATGGGGTGTCCGCATACCAGACAGGACCTCTTCTGGGTCTCCTCCTCCGACCGTTCCATTTATTAGCCCCTCCTTCTCATGATATCGGCCCTGGCAACCGACTGCCGTAGACGCTCACGGGGACCCTGGGGGTGACTTCACCCCGGGTACCCCTTCTGACCTTCTCGTACCTCCAATCAGCAACCGTTCTGATATATTATTGGCCGTCCGTGTTGTTGTTCCCGCCGGTCGATCATGAAAGGCTTGTTCATGAATATTCTGTTCGTAGTGAAGGAGTTCCCTCACAGCCGCGTGGTCGGTGGGCCCATAATCATCTACTACCGCGTCAAGCATCTCTCCGAGAACCACACCGTATCGCTGGTCGCATTCGACCCCCACGGGGCCACGCCCGAGCAGGTCTCGTCCATCGAAGGCTTCTGCCGGGATTTCCGGCTGGTACCGTTGCCCGCACCCAGGAGCCTGCCCAGGCGCGCCTGGGACTACCTGGCCGGCCCCGTCCCGCCCTACTTCATGCCCAACCGCTCGGAGGAGATGTACCGCGAGATACGCGAGATGGTGTCGGCTTTCACCTACGATGTCGTCATCTCCGAGTACTCCATGGTCGCCCAGTACCTGTACCGCAACCCCGACCTCTCGGGCGTCAAGAGGGTCATGTCGGTTCACGAGTGCTACTATCTGGCCAGGCGCAAGGTCCTCGAGATGGAGGGGTTCAGCCGCGCCGGCCTGGGCGCGCTCATGCAGCTGAAGGGCTTGAAGGGTTTCGAGTTCGACATGTACGCGGACGCCGACAAGGTCCTGACCCTCACAGGCGAGGGGAAGGACGAGCTCCTGCGCATCAGGGGCGACCTCGATATCTCCGTCGTACCGCACGGCGTGGACGTGGAAGGCTTCCGTCCGGCACGGCGGGGCGGTGAGGCGAGACCCACCGTCACCTTTCTCGGGAATTACCTGCACGACCCCAACCGGGACGCCGCGGTTTACTTCGCGACTGAGGCCTGGCCTCATATAAAGGAGAAGGTGCCCGGTTGCCGTTTCCTGGTTGTGGGCAGGGGACCCACCCCGGATATGCTCGAACTGGCCGAAAAAGATCCCTCGATCGAGATCACCGGCGAGGTGGACGACGTGAGGCCTTACCTCAACGAGAGCGATGTCTTCGTCTGCCCGGTGAGGCTCGGCGGCGGGTTCCGCGGCAAGGTGCTCGAGGCCATGGCCAGCGGGGTGCCTGTGGTATCCACCCGCCTCGGAGCAGAGGGACTTCCAGCCCTTGACGGCGAAAACATCCTCATCGCCGACACCTCCGACGAGCTTGCTCGAGCCACCGTCTCGCTGCTCACCGACCGCGAAGCCGCAGGAAGGCTGGCCTCCAACGCCCGGCGGCTCATGGAGGAGCGGTTCTCGTGGAAGAGCGGCGTGAAAATTCTGGAGGAGGTCCTGGAAGAAGTGGTCGCCGACCCTCCCCGCACCCCCTGATTCAACTTCTGGGTCAGACCCCAAGAGTTGAATGGTTAGCCTTGACAAGTATCATCTGAAACCTATACTTACTTAGCATTGCAAACTATATGCCGCCGGGAGTGTGGATGCAGGAAGAGCGCATAAAGAGACTGGCGGACGAATTCCTGGCCGCCGAGGGCAGGATAATGCGTGGCATGCGCGCCATATTCCGCAGGGAGATGGAGAGGTACGAGATCACCTGGCCCCAGTTCCACCTCCTCAAATCTCTCAGGAGCGGTGACGTGGTGACCGTTACCGACGTCTCCAATCGGTTGATGGTCTCCGCCCCCACCGCCAGCAGGATGATCGACGGCCTCTGCACCAAGGGACTGGTGGAGAAGATCAGGAACGACCAGGACCACCGGGTCTGCAGGCTCATGCTCAGCTCGAAGAGCGAGAGCCTGATGGAAGTCCTTACCGACATGCAGGACCGCGTCATGTGCGATGTGTTCGCGGAGGAAGACCCTGACGAGCTGGAGAGTACGGTGGAGCACCTGGGCAGGATAACGGAAAGATGGCTGGAGATGGTCGAGAAGACAGCCAGGAGGAGCGACGTTGAATAATAACGGGGTCATAATCCAGACGGAGGACCTGGTCAAGAAGTTCGGTGACCTGGTCGCGGTGGACAGCGTGAACTTCGAGGTCATGGCGGGTGAGGTGTTCGGTTTCCTGGGTCCCAACGGGGCGGGCAAGACCACCACCATGAACATGCTCTCCACCATCCTCAGGCCTACCTCCGGGACGGCCGTTATCAACGGGTGGGATATCGTAGACCACCAGAACGAGGTCCGGGAATCCATAGGCATGGTCTTCCAGGACCCCAGCCTGGACGATACCCTCACAGCCAGGGAGAACCTTGAGTTCCACGCGGTTGTCTACCACATAGCCCGCGGCGAGCGGGAGAGGCGCATGGAGGAAGTCCTGGACATGGTGAGCCTCTCCGAGCGCGCGGACGACCGCGTGGAGACATATTCCGGCGGCATGAAGAGGCGCCTGGAGATAGCGAGAGGCCTGCTCCACTACCCCAAAGTCCTCTTCCTGGACGAGCCGACAATCGGCCTGGACCCGCAGACGCGCAACTATATCTGGGAGTACATCGAGGACCTGAAGCAACGTGAGGGGATAACGATATTCCTCACAACCCACTACATGGAGGAAGCGGAGCACTGCGACCGCATCGCCGTCATAGACGTCGGGAAGATAATCGCACTCGATACACCCGAGAAGCTCAAAGACGATGTGGGAGGCGACGTCATCAGGTTGACCACCGAGGACGACGACGCGGCCCTGGCCGAGCTCACAAGCCGTTACCCGGACCTCGACATGCTGAACGACCCCGAGTGCAAGCTCTGCTTCGAGCGGGAGCACGGAGAGGAGTTCGTGCCGGAGCTGATACGGGAGTTCGGGGTCAAGATCGTCTCCATCAACATCCACCGCCCCACCCTTGACGACGTCTTCCTAAAGCTGACGGGCAAGGAGATAAGGGACGAGGGCGGAGACAGGAAAGAGGCGATGATGAAGCTGGCCAGCAGGAGAGGGGCAGCCCCCGGGACGAGGAGCAGAGGACGTTAGATGGAAGCAAACACGGCAAGGGAGGAAGAAGGCCGGGGTCCGCAGAAGGAGTCGGCCGAGGAGTACCTGCACCGCACCAGCCTCGAGCGTTCGCTCACCGGCATATTCATAGTCTGGCTGAGGGACTTCAAGCGTTTCTGGAGGGACACCCCCAGGAGGCTGGGAGCGTTCGTGCAGCCGCTGGTCTACCTGTTCCTGCTCGGCACCGGCCTGCAGGCGGCGTTCAAGGTGTTCGGGGCGGGCGAGACCAAGTACGTGACGTTCATGTTCCCGGGGATACTCGGGATGACCGTGCTGTTCACCTCGGTGTTCTCCTCCATATCCATCCTGTGGGACCGCCAGTTCGGCTTCCTCAAGGAGATACTGGTATCGCCGGTGCCGCGCACAAGCGTGGCGGTGGGGAAGGTGTTCGGCGGCGCTACAACCGCTGTCCTCCAGGGGACGGTGCTGCTGGTGCTGATGTTCCTGCCCAACATCTTCGGCTTTAGCTGGAACACGCTGGGGAAAGCCCTGGCGCTGATCCCCCTGATGATATTGCTGGCTCTCGCCATGACCAGTGTCGGTGTGGCCATCGGCGCCCGTCTCAAATCGTTCGAGGCGTTCCCCATACTGATGAACTTCTTGTTGATGCCCCTGTTCTTCCTCTCCGGCGCCATGTTCCCCCTCCAGGGCCTGCCGGGCTGGATGAACTTCCTCACCAAGATAAACCCGCTGAGCTACGGGGTGGACATGCTCCGCGCGGTGGCGCTGAAAGGGGTGGACCTCACCGCCGGCGTGAACGTGATGTCGAAGCTGCCCGCCGAGGCCGCGGCCAAGCTCCAGGCGAACCCCCAGCTGATGGAGGCTCTTCAAAAGGTATTCCCCAAGATGCCGACCGTCCAGACCCAGGCTCATCCTCTCTGGCTGGACGTCCTCGTGGTGGCGGGGTTCGGCGCGGTGATGCTGGGGGTGGCCATCTGGCAGTTCAACAGGCAGGAGTAGC
Organism: Actinomycetota bacterium; assembly: GCA_020062425.1. Lineage (GTDB taxonomy): Bacteria > Actinomycetota > Geothermincolia > Fen-727 > Anoxymicrobiaceae > JAGUWJ01. Next base: position 17,501 of record JAGUWJ010000205.1, on the reverse strand, counting down.
CCCTAGTAGGGCTTCCGGGCGGACGCATCTGGCACGGTCCCGGTTCGCCGGTCGCCGCGGTTCAGGTAGTGGCCCATCGCCAGAACCGAGATCAAGATCATCACGCCCATCATGGCGGGCCCGGTGTCGTTGAACACCAGGGCCACCAGGCTGCCGGTCACGAGTGAGAACAGTGCCGCGGTCTGTACTTTCTCCTCCTCCCACCGTTTAGACCAGTACGACCCCGGCCGCTTCATCCAGAGGGCGACGGCAACCACCCCGCCGATCAGCGCCAGCGTGGGCAGCAGGAAGAACTCTATCTGCCCCAACTGGATGAACAGCTTCCGTTGGACGATATTTATCACCCCACCCGTTCCACCGCTCAAGGCACGGCCGGCGTGTGTGTTAACGAAGAGACCATCCAGCAGAAGCATGAAGCCGGTTCCCAGCGCGGTGGCCACAGTGATGAAGACGACGCGGGCCCAGGTAAGTCCCCTTTCCGTCGTAGCGCCGATGAAGATAAGGGTCGTCGCCAACGCTGCGATGAACCCGCCCACGTTGGCTCCCAGCATGCCGAAGCCCACCACGAAAGAGACCGCCAGCAGGACCAGTATCAGCGCCCACCTGGGGACACCGGGTTTCCCCGCTTTTTCGCCGAACAGCCCCGCCACGCCCCACACTGAACAGGCCAGGAAAAGACCTGCAAGAGTGTTTGTAAAGCCGTAGAGGCGCATGCCCTCCAGCGCGCTCACGCCCAGAAGCGGGGCCAGCACCAGCCTCCCACCGAGGATCAGGTCGAGGGTCATCACCGCTGAGACGAGGAGGCAGACCATCACCACCGGGTCGATCCGTGGGGTGAGGCGCTCCGCGCCCCAGGCGGCGAGCCCCACCGCCACCGAGAGGGCCGCGCAGAAGATCGCCGGGAACAGGTAGCCCTCGAAATAGAACGCCGACACCGCCACGAATGAGAGGGGAGCGGCGAGGAGCACCAGGGCGGAGGGCGACAGGACCGCGGGCAGGCGCGCCGCACCACTCGGGCTTCCTCCTGATCTTCGCTTGCCTCTCTCACTCATCACCAGCAGGCCCAGAAAGACGGCCGCCAGCAGCACGTAGGTGATGACTATCGGCCACCTTGCGCGCCTGGTTGAATCAAGCTGTTCGCTCAGGCGGGCAAGATACCCGGTCCCCCTTCCTTCCGCGGGCACGGTCTCCATGCTCGAGCCGACCACGTCCGCGGGGACGTCCACCTTCAGGAACTCGAGCACTGTGGGAAGCACGTCCGTGTTCAGCACCAGCCCGGGCCTTCTGGTCGACGGCGAGGTGACCAGACTTTCCTTCATTCCCCCGCCCGCCGCTATAAACGGTGTGAGCGGGTTCCCGTCTTTCCTGGACTGGAGCGGGGGGCCGGGCGTGACCACCAGCAGGAGCGACGACTCCAGGTCGAGCAGGGAGGCGAACTCAGCCGCCGCGGCGTCGAACCGGCGAAGCGCCGCCCCGCGTTCGGACTCCAGCAAGTCGGGATCGGTCACCGGGGTTGCGCGGTCGACGCGCGCGGTATCGCCAGTATCCACGACCAGGACGTCCACCTCCCGGAGCAGCCTTTCGCCCTCCCGTATCAGGACCGCGTAGTCGGTGCGGTATCCGCTAGGCTTCGTGCTGGTCTGCCTCATGGTGTCGGCGCTGACGTCACCGTAGGGTACCGTCCCCAGCTCGTCCGAGCAGATGAGCGGCCCCATGCGCACACGCTGATCCGGGACGTCCGAGTTGCCGATCACGGCGGCGGCCATCCCGTTCTCGCGCAAGGCCCGCCCGAGAAGCCCGGGGTTCTCCCCGTAGTCGGCTTTCTCGTTTGCCGCCAGGATGTCCGGGAAGCCGATGCATACCACCCCCCGGGGGGGAGGCGCTTCGCCGCTGTAGGCCTGGAACAGCTCTCCCGCGGTCTGTTGCGCGTCGGCATCACCCGCCCGCTCGGAGCTGTTATACGAGAGCCCCGCATCGGATGAGCCTTTCGCCCTAACGCCACCACCGATGCTTATGTACTCCGCGCCGTTCTCCGCACCGACCATCGCCCGCTCGCCCGTTGAGGTTACCATCAGGCCCGCCGACCAGTCGCGGGCAAGCTCCAGGCAGAAAGGTGTCCGGCTGGAAGGGAACATCTGCGCGTCGACTCTGTCCACCACCAGTATGACCACCTTGCCCTCGAAACCGCCGGCTGGGGCCCCGGCAGAGAACGGGAGGGGGCTGCAGAACAGCAGGAAGAAGATCACTGATATCGCCGCGGCGGCGCGCACGACAAGCCGGCGGATTTCGGAATGGATCGTCATGGCGCTATTATATCCCTGGCGTCGCCCGATGTGACTCACGCTAGGCTTCTGAGGGGACACGCTCGATCTTCGCTCCCAGAGAGGCGAGCTTCTCCTCGAACCGCTCGTACCCGCGGTCTATGTGACCTATGTCATAGACCTCGGTCGTCCCCTCGGCGGAGAGACCGGCCAGCACCAGCGCCGCTCCCGCGCGAAGGTCGGTTGCGCTCACCGGCGCCCCGCTCAGGCGCGGCACACCCCGCACAATGGCGTGATGGTCGTTGGTCTTGATTGATGCGCCCAGCCGGTTCAGCTCGTCCACCACCATGAACCTGTTGTCGAAGATGTTCTCGGTTATGAACGAGGTCCCCTGCGCAGTCGCCAGCACGGCCAGCGTCTGCGGCTGCAGGTCGGTCGGGAATCCCGGGTAGGGAAGCGTCGATATCTCCACGCCGGTCACCTCTCGCGGCACGGACACGCTTATCCCGCGGCCGTCCGCACGCATTTCGCACCCGGCCTCCCTCATCTTCTCGATGAATATCTCCAGATGGCCCGGGTCCGCGCCCTCCACCAGGACCTCACCCCGGGTGATGGCGGCCGCCAGCAGCAGCGTGCCGACTTCTATCCTGTCGCCGATGACCGTGTGCTCCACCCCGCTCAAGGTCCGCGAGCCTTCTATCTCGATGGTGGAGGTGCCGGCCCCCTCGATGCGCGCACCCATGCCGGAAAGGAACGCCGCCAGGTCTGCTATCTCGGGTTCCTTTGCCGCGTTCTCCACCACGGTGACGCCGTCCGCCAGGACCGCCGCCATCATGATGTTCTCGGTCGCTCCCATGCTGGCGAAGTCGAGGTATAAGTGCGTACCGGAGAGGCCGTCGGCCTCGGCCTCGATATAGCCGTGAGAGACCCCCATCCGGGCGCCCATCAGGGCCAGGCCTTTCATGTGCATATCCACCTGCCGCGCGCCGATGTTGCACCCGCCCGGCATGGCGACCCGCGCCCGCCCGTGCCTGGCGATCAGCGGCCCCAGCACCTCGACGGCCGCCCTCATCTTCTGAACAAGGTGGTACGGCGCCTCCAGCCTGGGCGCGGTGGCGGGGGTTATCTCCAGGTCGCCGCCGGAGAAGGTGACGCCCATGCCGATGTAGGCCAGCACATCCATCATGATGCGCACATCCATGATGTCCGGGACGTTGTGGATGAGGCAGGCGTCCTCGGCCATCACGGCGGCGGCCATGAGCTTCAAAGCCGAGTTCTTGGCGCCGCTCGCCCTCACCGTGCCCGCGAGCCGCGGGCCCCCTTCTATCAGGTACTTGTCCATCCGTCTGCCTCTGTGTGAAGGTGCCGGAGCCGTAAGCCGGATTAATAGGATTGTAGTCGATTACCGTCCGTGGGAGGAGTGGTTCAGGCCTTGCCCTGGCGCTCGAGTATCTTCTTCTTGACCTTCTTGAGACGGAAGTGGTCCTCGCGGGCTCTCTCGTCAAGCGAGCTGAAGATGAACTTCACCTGCTCCGCGAGCTCGGGGATGACCGTGTTCTCCAGCGCGTTCACCCTGCGGTTCGTCTTCTGGAGCTCCTCGCCCAGGCGCCGGAGCCTGGTCTCGATGTCGGCGCTCTGGATCATCAGGTCGATTATCTCCTCGAATTTCGAGGCGGTCTGGTCGACCCGCGCGCTCACCCCTGTTATGGCGTACCCCCGCGTCAGCTCTGTCTTGACGGGCGCGGTTGACTTCCTTATGACGGGAATGGGCACGCCCATGACATGGGTGCCGAATATGTCGACCAGCACCTCGCCCTTGGTGGCGAATCCCACCGAGGTGAGGACGTTCCTGCCCTCCACCGCCTTGGCCAGTGCCAGCGCCTGCTGGGCGTCCAGTGTTGCCCTTTCCAGCTTGAGAGAGAGCTTCATTGTCTCGTCGATGATTGGGAGGAACTCGCGTAGCAGGGCGTCGCGCTTCTTCTTGAGCAGCTCCATCCCCTGCTCGGCGAGCTTTATCTGCTGCTTGCGGTAAAGCAGTTCGCTTCTGGTCGGGTTTACCTTCTCCATCTCAACCTGCTGCTCGGCTCAGCGCGCCTCGGTGCGGGTCATTCCCGCTCCTCGGCGGCCTCGCTCCCTTCCTCCGCCTCCCGCTTTTCGCCCTCGACCTCACGTTCCTCCAGCACGGCAGCGGAGTCTTCCGCGGACGCCGCCGCCTCACCGGTGGTTATCTCACCGGGGTAATACTGCTCGATGAAGTCCATCTTGATCCTCTTGATCTCGGACGACGGCAGTATGGAGAGCAGGTTCCAGCCAGTCTCCAGGGTCTCCTCGATGTCGCGGTTCTCTTCGCCCTGGTTGAGGAACGCCTCCTCGAACTCGTCCGCGAACTTGAGGTACAACCTGTCGTTCTCCGAGAGCGCCTCCTCGCCGATGATGGCCACCAGCCTGCGGAGGTCGACACCTTCCGCATAATAGGCGTAGAGCTGGTCGGCCACGCCGCGGTGGTCGCCCCTGGTCTTCCCTTCCCCGATGCCCTGGTTCATCAAGCGTGACAAGCAAGGCAGGACGTCGATGGGCGGGAAGATCCCCTTGCGGTGCAGGCCTCGCGAGAGCACTATCTGCCCCTCTGTTATGTACCCGGTCAGGTCGGCGATGGGATGCGTTATGTCGTCGTCGGGCATGGTCAGGATGGGCACCTGGGTTATAGAGCCGGTGCGCCCCTTTATCCTGCCCGCCCTCTCGTAGAGGCTGGCGAGGTCGGTGTACATGTACCCGGGGTAACCGCGACGCCCGGGCACCTCCTCGCGGGCGGCCGATATCTCGCGAAGGGCTTCGCAGTAGTTGGTCATGTCGGTGAGGATGACCAGGACCTGCATGTCATACTCGAACGCAAGGAACTCCGCCATTGTCAGCGCGCACCTCGGGGTGACTATGCGCTCCACGGTCGGGTCCTCTGCCAGGTTCATGAAGAAGACCACCCTCTCCAGCGCGCCGGTCTCCGCGAAGGCGTGCTGGAAGAACGAGGCTTCTCGGCGGGTGATACCCATCGCGCCGAACACTATTGCGAACTCCTCGCCGCTGATGACCTTGGCGTTCTTCACTATCTGGGCGGCCAGTTCGTTTCCGGGCAGGCCGGCGCCTGAGAAGATCGGGAGCTTCTGGCCGCGGACCAGCGTGTTCAGGCCGTCTATCGCCGAGATGCCGGTCTGGATGAAGTCGTTGGGGTTGTCCCTGGTGAAGGGGTTGATGGGCGCCCCCGTGACCTCCAGCTCCATCTCGGGGAACACCCTGCCGCCGCCGTCGATCGGCTCCCCCAGGCCGTTCAGCACGCGCCCCAGCATGCTCAGCGAAACGCCCAGCTGGATGACCTCTCCCTTGAACCGGACCTTGGACTGGTCGACGTCGAGGCCGTGGGTAGTTCCGAACACCTGGACCACCGCCATGTCTCCGTTCAGTTCTATGACCTGCCCGTTTCGCACCTCCCCGTCTCCGGACTCGATGGCGACCATCTCTCCGAAGGAGACGCCGCGCACACCGCTCACGAATACCAGCGGGCCCGCGATGTCCCTTATCGTCCTGTACTCCGCCGTTACCAGCTTGTCTCGGCCCATCTTTCTATCTCCTCCGAAGCCTCGCAGGCGTCCCTAGTATCTGATAAGCTTCCTCAGCTCAGACTGCATCTCGGCCTCGAGCGTCTCCAGCTGCTCGGCGGCCTCTTCGAGCGGTATCTCCTTCATCCGCGCAATCCTGGGCCGGAACGGTACGTCCAGCGCCTCCTTGAGGGTGACGCCCTTGACCAGGATCTCCTGCATGGTGTCATAGTAGGTCACGATGACCTTGAGCATCAGGTACTGCTTGGTGGGGTCGCAGTAGGCGTCCACGTCACTGAAAGCGAACTGCTGCAGGTAGTCCTCGCGGAGCATCCGTGCCACCTCGAGCGTCGCCCTCGCGAACTCGGGCAGGGCGTCCGGGCCCACCAGCTGGACTATCTCCTGGAGCTCGTCCTCCTTCTGCAGTATCATCATCGCCTTGTCGCGCATGCTTTTCCACTCAGGGTTCACTTTATCCGAGTACCACTCCTCAACCTGGTCCAGGTACAGCGAGTAGCTCTTCATCCACGATATCGCCGGGAAGTGCCTCCTGTGGGCGAGCGACGTGTCAAGCGCCCAGAAGGCGCCCGATATCCGGAGCGAGTTCTGGGTCATGGGCTCGGAGAAGTCGCCGCCCGGGGGCGAGACCGCTCCGACTACAGTGATAGAGCCCACGCGCTCGTCGCTGCCGAGGCAGACCGCGCGCCCGCAACGCTCGTAGAAGTCGGCCAGCCTGGTGGCCAGATAGGCGGGGTAACCCTCCTCGCCCGGCATCTCCTCCAGGCGTCCCGAGACCTCGCGCAGCGCCTCGCCCCAGCGGGAGGTCGAGTCGGCCATCATGGCCACGTCGTACCCCATGTCGCGGTAGTACTCCGCCATTGTGATGCCGGTGTAGATGGAGGCCTCTCTTGCCGCGACCGGCATGTTCGACGTGTTGGCGACCAGTATGGTCCTCTTCATCAGCGGATACCCGCTGCGGACGTCCTCAAGCTCGGGAAAATCGGTGAGTACGTCGGTCATCTCATTACCCCGCTCACCGCATCCCACGTATATGACAACGTCGGCCTGCGCCCACTTGGCGAGCGTCTGCTCGGTGACGGTCTTTCCGGTGCCGAAGCCGCCGGGGATAATGCTGTAGCCGCCCTGGGCGACCGGGAAGAACGTGTCCAGTATCCTGGTGCCGGTTATGAACGGGAGGTTTGGGTCCATCTTCGATACGACCGGCCTGGCCACCCTGGCGGGCCACTTGTGCGACAGTGCGAACTCCGCGCCGTCCTCGGTGAAGGCCACTGTGTCGCTGACCTTGAAGCTGCCGCTCTTGACCTCGGCCAGTACACCGCCCATGCCCGGCGGTACCATGATGAGGTGCTTGATCACCTCGGTCTCCTGGACAAACCCGAGCACATCACCCTGGCCGACCGTCTGACCGGGCTTCGCCTCGGGGACGAACTCCCACTCCCGCTCGCGGTCGAGCGGTTCGGAGACCGTACCCCTGGTGATGTAATCGCCGTATTTGTCCGCCAGGTCGGGTAGCCTTCTCTGCACGCCGTCATATATGGCGGAAAGCATCCCCGGCCCGAGCTCGAGAAGCAGCGGCTGCCCGGTGCAGACCACGTTCTCGTCGACCTCCAGGCCGCTGGTGTCCTCGTAGACCTGTATGATGGCGCGGTCCCCCTCGAGGCGGATTATCTCCCCGATGAGCTTGAGCCGCCCGATGAAGGCGACGTCGTACATCCGCGCGCCCGCCATGCCGAGGGCTTCCACAACCGGCCCCGACACCTTGGTTATCTGCCCCTCTATCAACGTTCTGCTCCTATCCTCTGACCTGTTCGGCCGCAGGCCGCCTATTGACCTCTCAACGTCACGTCAAAGCCGACGGCCCTGTGGACGAGCCTCGCAAGGAAGGCCTTCCTTTCGCCCACAGCCCCCAGCTTCTCCTTGACGGGGAGGGACACGACGATCGGCCGGTACATGGCCTCGATCTTCGCCCTCACCCGCTCGTCTACCGCGGCCAGAAAACCCTCGTTGACCGCGAGGATGCCGGTGTCGCTGTCCTCCAGCAACCTGTTGATCTCTCTCCTCGCCTCATCGAGGTCCTCCGCCGAGTGAACATCGACACCCGCCAGGCGGAACCCGTGCGCCGTCTCGGGGTCGGTTAGTATGACCACCTTGTACATCTATATCTGCCTGTTCATCAAGCCGCCTCGGCCGACTCTCTCTCGATAAAGAAGAGGTCTTTCCTGATATCGGCCTGGGGCTGGTCCATCATCTTGCCCTTCAAGACGATGCGCAGGTTTATCAACTCGTTCTGCTTTGCCCAGATGTATCCGATTATCACGCCTATGCTTAGGACGTCGACGTTGCTCATGGCCACCCCCCGCCTGACCAGCTCGCGTTCCAGCTCGCGGTCGAAGGCCACCATGTCTTCCTCCTGGTACTCCGCGAGGGCCCTTTCCAGCAGCTTCCTGTAACGGGGGTCGGGGTACTCGCTCACCAGTTGTACTATGTCACCCAGCCGGTGCAGGCCCAGGAACTGATCTTCTGAGAGCATGCCGACGGGGATGCGGAGCTGTTCGACCTCTCCATCGTCCAGCTTGAGGCCTCGGATGCGGACCAGGGTAGAGATGTTGCGCATGTCTATCTCGCCGGAGATCATCTGCCGCACCATCTCCACGTTGGTATCTTTGCCCCTGAGCGAATCCATCACATCCTGGTAATGGAACTTGTCGAGTGCAATCTCCAGTATGGAGAGGTCCTGGTCTTTCTTCATGTAGGTCGGGTACGCAGCCACCAGCGGCCTCGCGTACCTTATCTGCAAACCGTTCATGGTGCTGATGACGTCTTTTATCTCGCGCTCCTGAGCCATCTGCTCGAGCGAATCCATCCTCAGGTTGCCCACGGGGACCAACTGGCTGATTATCTCGCTCGCGGTCGCGCTGCCCTTCTTGCCCCTCAGGATCGTCTTCACGTTCAACAGGTCGTACTTTGCAAGCAGTATTCCAGTGAGCCTGTGGGCTTCGCCCCCTGTAGCGTCGAGTATCTTCCTGAACGCGGCGATCAGGTTCAGGTTAAGCGCCTGGTCGTAGTCCGGCCTTTCCGGGTCCATGAGGACAGCCTCGTTCACTTCACGGCGGTAGATGGTCTGCTCCAGCATCGAATGCAGGGATTCGAAATCGGGAGTCTCAACCAGGCGCATGAAGAAGTCCTTCGTAAGAAGGTGTGAGCGCATACCACGTACGCGCGCGTTTACATATCCGTAATCGGAGAGGTCGACTTTCGCCACTTTCTCCTACCCCACAGTCCGGTTATTATCAGTTGTCGCCCTGGGCTCTGAAGAGGGCGTTCGAGATTGCCAGTCGCAGCTTGTCCCTGGCTCTCTCCAGGCGAGACTCGAAGGTATTGAACACGACGACGACACCATCAGGAGAGCGGGCGACCAGTCCGCCCGAGGCCTCCAGCGGGCTATCGGAGATGCGGTAAGGCCTGTTTCGGGCCCCCATCATCTTCTCTACCAGCGGCCGGTCGTCGCTACGGACGTCGATTATGACCTCTCCCGGGAAGAACTCAAGGACCTCGTCGAGAAGGGTCTCCAGGGTCCTTGGATACTCAGCCTCCCGATGCAGTTCGGCAAGCTTCTCCTCGGCCATCTGAAATGCTTCGTCGACCGTCTCTTCCTGAGCCCTTATCAGCTCGTTTTTCGCTTTGAGAGTCGCGGAATAGACGGTAGCCGCGGCTTCGCTGCGAACGGCGTCTTCGACCTTCTTCAACCTCTGGCGCCTGAGGCGGGCCGCGTCCTTCTCTACCTCGGAAGCTATCTCCGCCACCCTTTGCTGGGCTTCAGATTGAATTGCTTCTATCCGGCTCGCCGCTTTCTCCTCGAGAGCCCGAAGGATATCTTCAAGTGCCAAAGCCTATCCCTCTTTGAGGCCCGTGATGATGAACGCCACAACGAAGCCAAGGATAACCATGGTCTCAGGGATAGCCACCAGGATGATGGCGCTGCCCACCAGCTCAGGCCTCTCCGCGATAGCACCGGCCATGGCAGCTCCGATGCGTGACTGAGCCATCGCTGTAGCTATAGCCGACAGTCCTATAGCGAGTGCGGCGCTGATGGCTATCATCCCAATCTTTACAGCTTCCTCCACTACTCTTCACCCCCAGTTTTTCTGAACGGTTCATAACGGTACTTTGCAGGTTCAAAAAATTTGCCGAAACTCTCGACAAGGTGCAGACGCAAGGCGTGTATCGAAGGGCTGAACATGCCTATCACGATGTTCAGAGCGTGCAGGAGCACCAGCACCAATACACCGATCACCACACCGACGATCCCACTCTTGAACTGCTCGCCGGCCAGGTCGTTAGCGACGTTTGCCATGATAACGGAGGCCAGGCCGATGGCGATGAGACGCGCGTAAGAGAAGATGTTGCCCACGCCCACCACCGATTCGACAACGCCGCCCATGCCGGCGCCGATACCCCCCATGACGATTCCGCCGATGAACATGAGAGCGCCCACGATTATCAGCGCGCTGGGCCACCACTCGAAGCCGAACTTGCCCAGCACCAGCATGAAGCCGGTGAGGCAGACCAGCAGGCCGCCCTTCTCGAGTGCGTGCTTGGTGTTCTTCTCTCGTATCCCGTTGACGATGCCGATCACCAGTCCGATGCCCATGTGAATGAACCCGATTATCAGGCAGATGCCCAGGAACAGCGTGAAACCCTCCAGCCGGTCCATGGGATACCTGATGATCGATTCGCTGCTCCCGATCAGATACTTTACCTCCTCGGCTCCGCTAGCCGTCTCCTCGATGAGGCCCAGCCACTTCATGAGGGCGTTGCCGAAGAACTCCAGGTAAAGGGCGCCGAAGAAGATGGCGAAGGCGCCGCCTACCGTCATCACGAACCCGGCCATGTTGGCCAGCGGTTTATCGGCCATCTTGCGATGCACTATCCAGCCCAGAATCATGATGATGAGACCGTAACCCATGTCTCCCACCATGAGGCCGAAGAAGATGGGGAAGAATATGGCAAACACCACTGTGGGGTCGACCGTCCCGTAACGGGGGTACTTGTTCAGCATGTAGATTATCTCGAAGTACCTGACGAAGGGGATGTTCCGCAAGGTCACCGGGGCTTCCTCCGCGTCGTGCTCCTCGCGGATGTCGGTGACGGTCATCACCACTTTGCTTCCGAACTTCTCGGTGAGAGCGCCCTCCATGGCGGGCACCTCGGACTCCGGCAGCCAGCCGCTGATTATGAACACCTGGTCGGTCTGGGCGAAGTTGGGCACCGCATCCATGGCTTCCAGCCGGTCGTGGATGGCGTTGCGTGAGGCTACCAGCTTGACCGAGTACTTCTCCGTGACCTGGGAGAGCTTAGAGTCTATCTCATCGAGTTCCGCCGGGATCTGGGCGATCCTCGCCCGGACCTCGGCCACCGCCTCGTCTATGGGCTTCTTGGCGAGATCGGAGGGCAGCCGCACCTGGTTCACGTCCTGGACCGCCAGGAAGTCGTGCACCTGCTTGAGATAGCGGCGGTTGAAGACGATAAGGGCGGCGGTCGACTCTTCGTCGACGTCGGAGGCGACGATCTCGCACTCACCGTCGGTCAGCTTGCTTATCTCTTCGTTCAGGTAGTTGAGGATGGCCTTGTACTTGCGCTCGATGATAAGGGCGATGGACGCCATGTCCTGCATGCGCGCCACCCGCTCGGCGAGCGGCTGTACCTTGGACATTATCGGTGCGTACTTCTCGAGGCGGGACAGCTCGACCATCAGGTCCGCCTTGCGATCCACCGTGTCGCGGGTGTCCCTCTCGACCTCCGAGAGCATCTTCTCCATGCGGGCTATCATGGTCTCGACGTTGTCGCTCCACAGGGCCTTGTACTCTCTCCTGATGTCTTCCTGAGAGAGCTCGTCCACGTCGGGCGACAGCTCCCTTATCATGTCCCCGACCTTGGAGCGGAGATTGTTGAGCGTGGCCTCGTGGTCGGCGAACTTGGGGTCCATCTCCATGCGTGTGACCCGCTTGTTCTCCATCTGCCCGACCCTCTCGGACAGGTCCTCAATGTGGAGAGTCCCCAGGTCGTGGATGACGTCGATGGCGTCGATAGCGACGTCCTTCAGCCCGAGGATCTCTACCTTGGCCATTCTCTCGATCATCTCAGATCCTTCCCCCCGTAAATGACAGAGATATCAGTCGCGCGGTGGGAGCACCCCTTCGAGTACGATACGGATCGCCTCATCGACGCGCTCCATGCCCTTTTTCCTCATCTCCGCGGCCTCAGCCTCACAGTCGCGCTTGACCTTCTCGGCTTCCACTGCCGCCTTCGCGAGCTCTTTTTCTCTTATCTCAGCGCCGATGTCCTCGTTGACCGATTCCCGTTTGACGTGAGCCGCGTCGAGTTTCGCCTCTTCAACCATCCGCTGAGCCTCGTTCTCTGCTCTCTGGACACGCTGCTTGACCTCGTCTTCTTTCATGAGGATCATCTCGAGCATGTCTTCGGCGGAGGAGGAAGTGACCTCGGTCTTCTCGACCTCTTCAGCGGTTTCGCTCATGCTGTTCCCCTCTTCGCGCGGAAAGCCTGACAATAAAAAGTGCCATAGTTACATATGGCACCGCGGCCCAGACACCCGGGTGGCTGGTCCGCGGAGAGTATATCACATCGAGAAGACTTTTGCTGTCAAATAGTTATGTGGCTGTTTTCTGGACAGATACCTTGGCGACCCTCTCAAACGGGGCCCCGGCCCCTCTCGTAAATCAGCCTCAGACCCTCCAGCGTGAGCAGCGGGTCGAGCACATCGATGGTGCGGCATCTGCCCACGACCACCTCTGCCAGCCCCCCCGTGGCGATCACCTTTGCGTCTTCCCCCAGCTCTTCCCTGAACAGCTCCACCAGGCGGTCTACCTGGCCGGCGGTCCCGTTGATTATCCCCGACTGCACGGATTCCACGGTGTTCCTTCCTATGGCGCCTTCAGGGGCCACGAGCTCGACCCTGGCCAGGCGCGCCGCCTGCCTGAAGAGCGCGCCGGCGGAGATCTCCACCCCCGGCGCGATGGTGCCCCCGACGTACCTCCCCTCGCGGTCGATGGCGTCCCACGTCGTAGCGGTCCCGAAGTCGACCACCACGCAAGGCGCCCCATACCTGTGGATGGCCGCCACGGCGTTCACGAGCCTGTCGGCGCCTACCTGCTTGGGGTCCTCGTAGAGCACCGGCACTCCGGTGTCAGTATCGCTGTCCACCACCAGGGGCTCCAGCTCCAGGATGTCCTCGGCCATGTGCGCCAGCGCCCTGGTCATCTCCGGCACCACGGAGGAGATTATCAACCCGTCGACCTGCTGCAGGCTTCTGCCCACGAAGGCCAGGAACCCGCCCAGGGTGAGGGCGATCTCGTCCGCGGTTCGCTCCCTCTCGGTCGAGACGCGCCAGTGTTCCTTGAGTTCTCCCTCCAGAAAGACGCCTATCACGGTCTGCGTGTTGCCGACGTCGATACCTAACAGCATCGCTTGGGCACCTCCCCCTCCGCGGTCATCGGTTTCAATTCTCTACCTCCAGCTCCAGCGAAAGGTCCACCGCCTGCGCTGAATGGGTGATGAACCCGATGGAGATCGAGTCCATCCCCTGCCCGAGATAGGTGGTGATGTTCTCGGGGGTGACCCCTCCGGATACCTCGATGCCGGCCCTTCCGGCGACGAGCGCCGATGCCTTCCCCACGAGCTCGGGCGCCATGTTGTCGAGCATGATCACGTCAGCACCGGAATCGAGGGCCTCCCTTACATGGGCCAGGTCCGCGGCCTCCACCTCGATGGGAAACCGCTCCTGGAGCGAGTTGCGGGCTCTCCGCACCGCGATATCGAGCCCTCCCGCTGCGGCGATGTGATTATCCTTGATGATGACGCCGTCGAAAAGCCCCTGCCTGTGATTGGTCCCGCCGCCGAGGCGGACCGCGTACTTCTCGAGGATCCTCATGCCGGGGGTGGTCTTGCGTGTGTCCATGATGGCGACTCCGTACGGCTGGGCTATCGATACCAGCCGCGCCGTGACGGTTGCGATACCCGAGAGTCGGGCGAGGAAGTTGAGCGCGGTGCGCTCTCCGCCCAGGATAGATGCGAGCGGCCCTTCCACCCGGGCCAACTCGGTGCCGGGCGACGCGTCGGTCCCGTCTTCCACCAGGATAGAGTACGTTGCGCCCCCTGAGAGCTCGAAGACCTTCGCGGCGACGGGCTGTCCCGCGACCCTACAGGGAACCCTCGTCACGATCACACCCCTGCCGGTTGCGTCCGGCGGGCAGACCGCCGATGTCGTTACGTCGCCGTCAGCTCCCATGTCCTCCGCGAGCGCCAACCTTATTATTCCCTCGGCCTTTTCGGCTATCTCCATCCGGTTCATGCCTCCTGGACTCTTGTGAGCCGGAGCTCGCGCGCCGTCTTCGAAGGTTGGGGCCTGGTCTCGCAGGTCATGACGCCGTCTTTCAGCCGAAGGTCGATGTGCCTGCGCCAGTTCCACTCGTCGGGGTCGGGGTAGTCACGGCGCCTGTGGCAGCCCCTGCTCTCCAGCCTCTCGGAGGCGGCACGCGTTATCAACCGTGCCAGCAGGAACATATTCTTGAGTTCCATGCCGCTGGTGCTGCGGTAGGCCGTCTGGAGTACGCGAGTGTTCTCCTCCAGGAAGAGGTCGGCCTCCCTGAGGCTCCTCTCGCTGCGCAGCATCCCCACGTTGTCCCGCATCACCTCGCGCAAACTGCCCCTGAGGAGCTTCTCGCGCACCCTGGGACCGGATGTCTCCAGCTCGTACGACCACTCCGGCACGGTGGTGGGCTGCCTCCTGCGCAGCAGGTGCTCGATATCCTGCGCGATCCTGCGGGCGAAGACCAGCCCCTCCAGAAGCGAGTTGGACGCCAGCCGGTTCGCCCCGTGGACCCCTGTACAGGCCACCTCGCCGCAGGCGTAGAGCCTGGGGATGTCCGTCCGCCCCCAGAGATCGGTCACCACGCCGCCGCTCATGTAGTGCGCCGCCGGGGACACCGGTATCCTCTGGCGGGCGATGTCGATTCCTGCCTGAAGACAGTGCTCGTGGATGGTGGGAAACCTCCGCTTCACCTCGTCGGGGTCGAGATGGCGGACGTCCAGGTACAGGTGGTTGACCTCCTGCTCCTTCATCACCTCCACCATGCGGGCCACTACGATGTCGCGCGGCGCGAGCTCTTCGAGAGGATGCTGGCCCTCCATCACCCGCACGCCGTCGAAATCCACCAGCAGGGCCCCTTCG
Source organism: Actinomycetota bacterium (assembly GCA_020062425.1). Classification (GTDB taxonomy): domain Bacteria; phylum Actinomycetota; class Geothermincolia; order Fen-727; family Anoxymicrobiaceae; genus JAGUWJ01. Next base: position 2,382 of record JAGUWJ010000205.1, on the reverse strand, counting down.
CCCCGTATGGCCTCGCTGATGAGGAACTTGGGCTCCTCGGGTATGTGGAGAGCGGTGGGATGGAACTGCACAAACTCCACGTCGCTCACGCGTGCGCCCGCCCTGAAGGACATCGCTACCCCGTCACCCGTGCATATCGGCGGATTCGTGGTCACCAGGTAGACCTCCCCCATGCCCCCCGATGCCAGGACCGTGGCCTTCGAGCGCACTGTGACCAGCTCCTTGCGGGACCTGTCGCGGACCAGTGCTCCCCTGCAGGAGCCGCCGGCGAGCAGGAGGTCGACCACGAAGGAGTGCTCCATCACCTGGACTTGCGGTTCCCTGACCAGGGCCTGGCCGAGGGCGCTCTCGACCTCGGAGCCGGTCGCGTCGCCTCTTGCGTGCACGACCCTGGCGTGAGAGTGACCTCCCTCTGTCGCCAGGTCCAGCACCCCTCCCGTGCAGTCGAACCGGGCGTGGTACTGATCGAGGAGCTCGCGGACACGGTCCGGACCCTCGTCCACCAGCACCTCGCATGCCTCGGGGTCGGAAAGCCCGGCCCCGGCCACCAGGGTATCGTTGACGTGCGCCGCCTTTGAGTCGTGTTCGTCGATGACCGCGGCGATACCACCCTGGGCCACCCTGGTTGTCGAAGCCTGGAGATCGGACTTGGTCACCAGCAGCACCTTGCAGAACCGCGAGAGCCGGAGCGCGGCCGATAGACCGGCGACCCCGCTTCCGGCCACCAGCACGTCGCACTCAACTGTCGGCAGTCTCTTGGTGTTGAAAGAGAGCAGATGTCGAGGGATCATCCCAGGGCAATCATCCTTTCGACCGCGCGCAGGGCCCGCACCCTCGTATCCTCGGGAACGGTCACCCTCGGCTCCAGGGTCTGAAGCGCCCAGAGGACTTTGGAAAGGGTGGTCAGTTTCATGTTCGGGCAGATGGGCTCGCCCGCCACAGGGTAGAACTTCTTGTCCGGAGCCACCCGGCTCAAGGGGTACAGCATGCCGGACTCGGTCGCAACTATGAACTCCCGCGCGGGAGACAGCACGACGGTGTCGAGCATTCCCGACGTGCTGCGCACGTGGTGAGCCATCTCCAGGACCTCGCTCCGGCACTCGGGGTGAGCGATAACCTCCGCCTCGGGATGCTCCTCGAGGGACTGCTCCACCTGCTCCTTCGTGATGTACTCGTGTGTCGGGCAGAACCCGTCCCACGGTATTACCTTCTTGTCCACGTAGGAAGCTGCGTACACGGCGAGGTTGCGGTCGGGGACAAAGAGTATCTCGTCTCCCTCGACGGCCTCCAAGACCTGCGCCGCGTTTGCGCTGGTGCAGCAGTAGTCGCTCACCGCTTTTACCGCGGCCGACGTGTTGACGTAGCTGACCACCGTCGCGCCCGGGTGCTCCTCCCTCACTTTGAGGACCTCTTCGGCGGTCGCCATGTCGGCCATGGGGCAGCCCGCCGACATCTCGGGCAGGAGCACCACCTTTTCGGGACTCAGGATGTAGGCGGTCTCCGCCATGAAGTGCACCCCGCAGAAGACGATGACGTCAGCCTCCGTCCTTGCCGCCTCGCGGGAAAGCCCCAGGGAATCTCCGGTCAAGTCGGCGATGTCCTGCACCTCGGGTCTCTGGTAGTTGTGGACCAGTATCACCGCGTTGCGGTCCTGCTTGACCTTCATCACCTGTTCGGCGATAGCTTCGTCGTCGAGCAGGAGTTCGTCGATCGGCTGGAGATGGCCTACTTTGGCTTCGTGATGCGTCATCGGCACCTCACGATCGACCTCGTTCCCCGGCCGGAACGGAAGTTCAACAGAAGTCGTCCGCGGTAAGGTGATCCTCGATCATCTCCGGGCGGTTGCTCTCGTCCACGAAGATGATCTTGGGTCTGTAGGAGGCGGCCTGCGCCTCGGGGACGGAGACGAAGGAGGAGATGATGACCCTGTCACCCTTGTGCACCAGCCTCGCGGCGGCCCCGTTCATGCATATCTCCCCGGAATCCCGCTCCCCCTCGATCACGTAGGTCACCAGCCGGCTGCCGTTGTCCAGGTCCCATACGTTGACCTGCTCGTAGGGAACGAGGTCGGCGAGTTCCATTAGCGTCTTGTCTATGGTTATGCTGCCGGTGTAGTGGATGTCCGCGTCGGTCACCACAGCGCGGTGAATCTTACACTTGAGCATGTACCTGTATATCTGATCCATTTCCTCACTCGATATCGATAACAAGGTTGTCTATCAGTCTCGCGCGCCCGACGCGGGCGGCAAGCGCCACCAGGACCTCACCGGTCAGCTCTTCCAGCGGCTGCAAAGAAATATTATCACAGATGCATATATACTCAAGATTGACGAGGGGAGCACCGCTCAGCACCTCTTCCATGGCACCGGTGATCGCACTCGC
>JAGUWJ010000110.1 GCA_020062425.1 Actinomycetota bacterium | reverse complement strand
CCGGGCATTCCCGAGTCGAGCGGGACGCCTATCACCGGCAGGTCCGTATAGGAGGCCACCACCCCTGGCAGCGCCGCGCTCATGCCGGCGCCGGCCACGATCACCTGCGCGCCCGCCGCTTCCGACTCTCTGATGAGCTCCACCACCTTGTCCGGCGAGCGGTGAGCGCTCGCCACCTCCAGCGCGCAAGGCACGCCGAACTCGGCAAGCATGTCGCGGCACTGTTCCATCCTGGGCAGGTCGCTCTCGCTTCCCGTGATGATGAGTACCTTGATTGTCTCCATCGCGCCCCCCGTCTGCTAGGTCATCGCCCGGTGTCCGATATCGGTGCGGTAGTGCATCCCCTCGAAGCTGATCCTCTCCACCGCCTCGTAGGCCACCCCCCTGGCCTGCGCGAAGTCACTGCCCAGTCCTACCACGTTCAGCACCCTGCCGCCAGAGGTCACGACCTTGCCGTCCTCGACGGCGGTGCCGGCATGGAATATACGAACGTTCGAATCGCTCGACGCGGCCTTGAGCCCCGAGATGGGGATGCCGGTCTGGTACTCACCGGGGTACCCGCCAGAGGCCACCACCACGCACACGCAGTAGTCGCTCGACCACTCCATGGTGAGGTCGGCCACGGTCCCGTCGATGGTGGCCTGGAGCGCGCTCACCAGGTCGCTCTTCATGCGCGGCAGGACCGCCTGCGTCTCGGGGTCGCCGAAGCGCACGTTGAACTCCAGCACCATGGGACCTTCCGCGGTGAGCATCAGCCCCCCGTAGAGCACGCCCCGGTACGTGATGCCTTCATCAGAGAGAGCCTGGACGGTCCGCTTCATCACCGCGTCGTGGATGTAAGACTCGGTGTCGGGGTCGAGCAGCGGGACCGGGCTGTAAGCCCCCATCCCACCGGTGTTGGGCCCCTCGTCGCCGTCGAGCGCGCGCTTGTGGTCCTGCGAGGGCACCATGTGCGCCACCGCGCTCCCGTCTGAGAGCGACAGTATCGAGACCTCCGGGCCCTCTATGAAATCCTCGACCAGGACCGTTGAGCCCGCGTCTCCGAAGACCCCCTTCACCATGCAGTCGTCGAGCGCTGCGAGCGCCGCCTCGGTGTCTTTCGCCACCACCACGCCCTTTCCGGCGGCCAGCCCGTCGGCCTTGACCACCATGGGGGCGGACCTCTGCTCTATGTGCGCTTTCGCCGGCTCGTAGGAATTGAAGACGGACGCGACCGCGGTGGGGACGCCGTAGTCCTCCATGAGCCTCTTGGCGAAGCTCTTGCTCCCCTCGACCAGCGCGGCCTCATGTGAAGGCCCGAACACCCGCAGGCCTTTCGCGGTGAAGACGTCCACCAGCCCGGCCACCAGCGGTGCCTCGGGACCCACCACGGTGAGGTCTATTTCGCGCTCCCGCGCCAGGGCCGCCACCGCCTCCGGGTCGCCGATGTCGGCCTTTATGCACTCGCCCATCCCGGCCATCCCGCCGTTCCCCGGCACGAAGACGATGTCGCTCGTATCGGGGCTGGTGCTTAGCTTCCAGGCGAGCGCGTGCTCCCTTCCGCCTCCCCCTACGATCATCACTCTCATGGATCAGCCCCCAGAATCATCGCGCCCCGCCGTCTGGCGGCACCGCCCGCGGAGCCCGCCGGCGCTCAGCCGGCATCCGGCGTATCGAAATCCTCGCGGTAGAGGTAAGGCCCCTCCTCTATGACAGGCGGGGCGGCCTCCTCCCGCGCCCAGATGGTCTGGGTCCGCTTGGGCCCCACCGAGATAATCTCCACCGGGACGCCGGAGGCCTGCTCGACGAACTCCACGTACTTGTGCGCCTCCGCCGGGAGGTCCTCCATCACGGTCACTTCGCTTATGTCCGTCTCCCACCCCGGCAGCTCCATGTACTCCGGCTCGCACTTGTGAAATATGGTCTGGTGCGGCGGGAAGTCGTGGTAGATCTTCCCCTGGTACGAGTAGCCCACGCACACCTTCAGGCGGTCGAACGCCGAGAGCACGTCGAGCTTGGTGAGCGCTATGCCGGTGAGGCCGTTGACCCTTGCCGCGTAGCGGAGCAGGACCGCGTCCAGCCAGCCGCAGCGGCGCTTCCTGCCGGTGGTAGTGCCGAACTCGACGCCCCGCGACCCCAGCAGCTCCCCCACCTCGTTCTGCTGCTCGGTGGGGAACGGACCGTAGCCCACGCGGGTGGTGTACGCCTTGGTGACACCCAGTATCCTGCGGATGTGCCCGGGGCCGACGCCGGTGCCGGTGAAGACCCCTCCAATGGTCGGTGAAGACGAGGTCACGAACGGGTATGTCCCGTGGTCAATGTCGAGGAGCGTGCCCTGCGCTCCCTCGAAGAGCACCTTCCCGCCCCCATGGAGAGCCTCGTAGATGAGGAGCGAGGTGTCTTCTATGTGCGGGGCCAGCCTTTCGGCGTAATCCATGTACTCGGCGGTTATCTCGTCCACGCTGAACGGCTCCTGGCCGAAAGCCTTGACCAGTATAGCGTTCTTGCGCTCCAGCGCCGACTCGAGCTTGGTGCGGAATATCTTCTCGTCGAGGAGGTCCTGCACCCTGAGGCCCAGGCGGTCCGCCTTGTCGGCGTAGGTGGGGCCGATACCGCGGTGGGTGGTGCCCAGCTTGGCGCTCCCCAGGCTCACCTCGCCGATGCGGTCGAACGCCATGTCGTAGGGCATCACCAGGTGGGCGTTACAGCTTATCTTGAGGCTGGACGACGAGATGCCCCGCGAGGCCAGGTCGTCCATCTCCCCCAGAAGGACCTGGGGGTTCACCACCACGCCGTTTCCTATCACCGCTATGATGTGTTGATAAAGGATGCCCGAGGGCATCAGGTGCAGCTTGAACTCGTCGTCGCCGCAGACCACGGTGTGCCCCGCGTTGTTGCCCCCGGCGAAGCGGACCACCATGTCCATGCGGTCGGCCATGAGGTCCGTAATCTTGCCCTTGCCCTCGTCGCCCCACTGGGCGCCCAGTATCACCGTCCCCGGCAAACTCACCACCCGCTCTGAGATATCAGACCGCCTTACAGCCAACTACTATAACACGCAGATAGGCCGGAAAAGGCCGCTTCAGTCTCTCTTTTTCTCGCGCTTCAATATGGACTGCGCGGCCAGGATGCCGGAAGCGGACGCCTGGACCAGCCCGCGGGTGAGGCCCACGCCGTCGCCCGCGGCGAACATGCCGCTCAGCTCGCTCTCGAGAGAGGACGAGACCTTCAGCCGTGAGCTGTAGAACTTGACCTCCACGCCGTAGAGCAGCGTGTTGCGGGAGAAGACGCCGGGGGCCAGGTTGTCCAGCGCGGAGAGCATCTCCAGGATGTCGGAGAGGTACCTGAATGGGAGCACCAGGCTCAAGTCCCCCGGGGTGGCGTCCGCGAGGGTGGGGGTCACCGTGCTCCGCTCCATCCTCCTCGGGTTGGAGCGCCTGCCCGTGAGCAGGTCACCCAAGCGCTGGACGATTATGCCGTCGCCCAGCAGGTTTGCCAGGCGGGCGATGTACTTACCGTATGCGATGGGCTCCCTGAACGGCTCGGTGAACCTCTTGTCCACCAGCAGGGCGAAGTTGGTGTTGCCGGTCTTCTTCTCGGCGAAGGAATGCCCGTTCACGGTGAGGACCTCGTCGTAGTACTCCTTTATGACCTCGCCGTCCGGGTTCATGCAGAAGGTGCGCACCCGGTCCTCGGACGCCTTGGAGTAGTAGATGAGCTTGGGCTCGTAGAGCGCGTCGGTGAGGGGGGACATAACCACCGAGGGCACCTCGATCCGCACCCCCACGTCCACCATATTGTTGTTGCGCGAGAGGCCCAGCTTTTCGGCCGCCTTGTCGAACCACTCGGCCCCGCTGCGTCCGGGGGCGACGACCAGGTAGGTGCAGTCGTACCTTTTCCCGCCGCCGCAGGTGACGCCCGTCGCGCGGCCGTCCCTGGTCCTGATGCGCTCGACCTCGGTCTTCATGGCGATGTCGGCGCCGCGGGAGACCTCGCCGTGCATCGCCGCCAGCACCTTCGGGCAGAAATCGGTGCCCATGTGACGCACCCTTGAAGGGATGAGAAGCAGGTCGGTCTTGAGCGCGGCACTGGAGATATCGCCCACCTTCTCTTCGTCGTCTCCGAAGGTCCGGTCGGTGGCGCCGAACTCTACGTAAGTGCGGTCCACCTGCTCGATGAGCCTGTTCACCTTCTTCTCGGAGATGAGTTCGGAAAGCCAGCCGCCGATCTGGCTGGACAGGGTGAGCTTGCCGTCGCTGTAGGCACCCGCGCCGCCCCAGCCGCTCAGGTTGGCGCAGGGCTGACAGTGCCTGCAGGGCGCGTCCGGCGCCGGGCACTTCCGCTTTTCCAGGCCCTCGCCCTTGTCGATGATGAGGACCTTCAGCTCCGAGTTGCGGGTAAGCTCCAGCGCACAGAATATGCCGGCGGGTCCGGCTCCCACTATTATGACGTCGTACTTCGAGGGCATCTGTTACCTCTTCGCTCGTCGGTACCGCTTCCCCGTTCGAGAAGAGCGTTTACGGCCCCGCGCCAGGGCAGGGCCGTCCGTCAGACTGCATCCCGGGGAGATAACACTGGTCGTGCGCTCGAGGAAATGCCTCGGTTCTCAGTACCTGTCGTAACGCTCTCTGCGTTCCGGCCTTGGCCTCGCTTCGTTCACGTTGAGGCTCCGGCCGTCGAGCTCTTTTCCGTTCAGGCCTTCTATCGCCGCTTTCGCCTCGTCGTCGTTGCTCATCTCGACGAAGCCGAAGCCCTTTGACCTGCCGGTGTTGCGATCCATGATCACGTCCGCCGAATCAACGGTTCCGAACTGGCTGAATGCCGCCCTCACGTCTTCCTCGCTCGTAGAATAGCTGAGGTTACCCACGTATATCTTCAATCCTTGTCACCTCCCCCCGTACAAAAAAAGCCCGGGAAACGTCTCCCGAGACTCCGCCTTCTTGCACTATATATTTTCGCATCGAGAAAAGACTATAGCAGTAAGTCTGAAAGATTACCAGACCGGATGTCTAGCGCCCCCTGCCCCGGGCAGCCCTCCGCACGGCGATGGTAGTGGGGGGGCGGGTGCTCAGGGCCACCTGCTTCTTCATCTGGGAGAGCTGTTCCATCAGCCTGCGCCTGGTCTCGTCGACCTCCTGCTCCATGGCGGCGAGCCTGGCCCTGAGCGAGCTTATCTCGTCCTCCATGTCGAGGACCTTCCTCACGCCGGAGAGGTTGAGCCCCTCGACCTGGGTCAGCTCCTGTATGCGCACCAGGCGCTCGATGTCGGCGTCTGAGTAACGCCGCCTGTTCTTGGCCGTCCGCTGCGGGCAGAGCAGGCCCTTACGCTCATAGAGGCGCAGGGTCTGCGGGTGCACCGCGGCGAGCCTGGCCGCCACGCTTATTATGTAGAGTCCTTCGTTCTCTTCTTTGCCCATTCAACTCACCTGCTGCGCCCCGCCCCGCCCGGGCGCGGGGCAACCGTCATTTCAGGAAATCCCGGACGTCCTGCGCCTCCAGCTCTTCCAGCCTGCGGATGGCCTCGCGCTCCTCCTTGCCCGGCCTGGTGGGCACCACCACCCTGACCGTGACTATCATGTCGCCCTTGCCCTTGCCCTTTAACTTCGGCGCTCCCTTCCCCTTGAGCCTGAACTTCATCCCGCTCTGGGTGCCGGCCGGGATCTTCAGCTTGACCCTGCCGTCCACTGTGGGGACCTCGACCTGAGTCCCCAGCGCGGCCTCGGCGAAACTCACCGGGAGCTCGAGCGTGATGTTGGAGTTGCTGCGCCCCAGGTAGGGGTGCTTCTCCACTTTCGCCACCACGTAGAGGTCGCCCGGCGGCCCTCCGCCCTGGCCGGGCTCTCCCTTGCCCTTGAACCGTATCCGGGAACCGTCGCCCACGCCCGGGGGTATCTTCACCCGTATCTTCTTCGGCTTGTGAAGGAAGCCGGCCCCCTTGCAGGTCGGGCAGGGGTTGGCTATCACCGTCCCGCGGCCGCCGCAGGTG
>JAGUWJ010000033.1 GCA_020062425.1 Actinomycetota bacterium | reverse complement strand
CTGGTGGAAGACGGCCGGGTGGTCGGCGTGCGCACCGTCGAGGGCGGCGAAGAGCGTGAGTTCGGGGCGAGCGTTGTGGTCGGCGCCGACGGCCCTCACTCCACGTTGGGCAGGGCGATGGGACTGCTGGTGAACGACCCGGCATTCCTGGGTGTATCAATAAGGCAGTATTTCGAGGGCGTGGAGGACATCGGTGATTTCCTGGAGGTCTACCCCGAGAGCGCGGTGAGCCCCGGCTCCGGATGGGTGTTCCCCGTGACGCGAGACGGGGTGGCGAACGTGGGGGTGGGAGCGATGCTCTACCACATGCGCCGCGACAGGATAAACCTCCACGACTACTTCGAAAGGCTCATCACCGATACGCCGCACGTGGCTCCCAAGCTCAGGCGGGCGGAACCGATCTCCCCCCTGAGGGGGGCGCTGCTGCGCGTCGGACTGGGCAGCAAGGTCGAGTGCCCGGGCATGATACTGGTGGGGGACGCGGCCGGCATGACCAACCCGGTGAGCGGGGAAGGTATAACCTACGCGCTGGAGAGCGGCGAGATGGCGGCCGAGCATATCCTGGAAAGCCGCATGTCGGGAAGGGGCTTCCACCATGACCCGGCGGAGGACTCGTTCAGGCGAAAGCTCGCCCTGAGGTACCAGCACTATTTCCACCTCGGCCTGCAAAGCATCAGGTGGGGCAACAGGACCTCGCTGATGAGGCCGCTGCTCGCCGTGGTATCGAGCAACGAGCGGCTCAGGGAGGACATGATAAGGGCGCTGATGTACCTGCGCCACTAGTCTCGGGCGGTATCTTTGAAGGTCACGTTCATCTACCCCGACTTCTTCCAGTACGAAGACGGAAGCTTCCTTCCCGAGGGCAGGATATACCTGGGGATCGCTTACCTCTCCGCGGTGCTGAAGGAAGCGGGCCACGACACCTCGCTGATACACGTGGTGGAGCCGCCTGAACGGGAATGGCTCATCGAGAGGGTCCGGCGGGAGTCACCCGACCTCATCGGGTTTTCGAGCACAACCCACATGTTCAGGCACGTCGCGCGCATGTCGGGCTGGCTCCGCGAGGAGATGGGGCTCGCCACTGTGTGCGGCGGGGTCCACCCCACCATCGCGCCGGAGGAAGTGGTCCGCACGCCGGGCATAGACTACGCCGCCAGGGGCGAGGCCGAGGAGACCCTGCTTGAGCTCTGCCACGCCCTCGAGACGGGAGAGGACGCCTCGGGGATCCCGGGGTTGTGGACCATGGACGGGGAGCGCCTGGTAAGAAACCCTGCGAGGCCGCTCCGCACGGACCTTGACTCGCTGCCGTTCCCGGACCGCTCGCTGTTCGACCCCGCGCTTTTCTGCGACGACCAGCACCCCAGGGGCACCCTGATGGCGTCACGCGGGTGCCCGTTCAACTGCTCCTACTGTTCCAACCACGCTCAGAAGAGCGCGTACCCCAACCCGGAGGATTACGTGCGCTTCCGCAGCCCTGAGAACGTTGTGGAGGAGATCGAGTCGATGGTGCCGACGGACTCGAGGATAGAGTTCATACGCTTCGACGACGATATCCTGACCGTGGATCGGGAGTGGTTCAGACGCCTTTCCGAGCTTTACCGGGACAGGGTAAAGATGCCGTTCATCTGCAACTCGCGGGTGAACTTTCTCGACCGCGAGATGGCCCTCGGGCTGGCGGAAATGGGCTGCACGGTGGTCTGCATGGGCATAGAGAGCGGCAACCCCTGGTTGAGGGAGAAGGTGCTGAACCGCCACATGAGCAACCGGAAGATAGTGGAGGCGTTCGCTGCGTGCCGTGAAGCGGGGCTGAAGACCGTCTCCACCAATATGGTCGGCCTTCCCCTAGAGGACGCATCCATGGTGCTGGACACGGTGAAGCTCAACGGGCTGTGCCACCCCGACACCATACAGGTCTCCACTTTCATACCCTACCCTGGGACGGAGCTCTATGCCCTGTGTGAAGAGCAAGGCCTCATCGAGGGGGGCAGGGCTGATTCGATCTTTGCCGTAAAGTCTCCGCTCAGATCGACCGACGATTCGTGGGAGTCCGATGCGGTGAAGAGCAGTTTCCACACGCTGGCGTTCACCTACGGGCGCATCGACTCCATGAAGAGCCCCGTCCTCTCAAGGGCCGCGGAGCGCGCCCTGGACGCCCTGGTCCTGTCGCGGCATCTGCCCTCCGGGGCCAGGCGGCGTCTCTTGCGGGTAGTCACCGGCCGTGCGACCGGGCGCTGGGAGCCCGAGTGGATAAAGTACTGAGGCCCGCGCGCTCAACACGGGGCTCCTGCATTTCGATACAATAGTATGAGTCACCCTCACCAAGGAAGTGAGATCATGTCGAAGAGAACCCCCGCACTGTCAGCCGTCCTCATCTCGGTCGTCCTCGTCGCCGCGCTCCTCCCGGCGAGCGCTTCCGCGGGCGGGGCTGACCGAAGGCTTGCGGCGGACAACCCCAACGCACCAGCGGGTGAGGCACGGAAGCTCGTCTTCATCCATCACTCGTGCGGCCAGAACTGGCTCGAGGACGGAAACGGGGACCTGGGAGCGAGCCTCGCTGAGAACAACTACTTCGTGAGCGACACCAACTACGGCTGGGGGCCCGACTCCATAGGGGACAGCACCGATATCGGCCACTGGTGGACGTGGTTCCGTGGACCCTCCAGCAGCGCCTACACCTCGGCCCTCTACGCCGAATCCGGTCAGAACTCAAGCTACTCCCGCACGGCATCCGACCCCGGCGGCGAGAACGAGATAATCATGTTCAAGTCCTGTTACCCCAACTCGGACGTGACCGGCGGCATAGGCGACCCGGTGCCCTCCATAGGGTCCAACCCGCTGGCGGGAAACTCCGGCCCCCTCACGGTCGCGAACTGCAAGGGCATCTACATCGACATCCTCGAGTACTTCCGCTCGCGCCCGGACAAGCTCTTCATAGTAGTGACCGCTCCACCCATGCAGTCGCTGAGCGAGCCCGCTACCGACCGGGCGTTCAACAACTGGCTTGTGAACGACTGGCTGGACGGTTACCCCTACGACAACGTGTTCGTCTTCGACTTCTACAACGTGCTCACGTCGAACGGGGGAAATCCGGATGTGAACGACCTGGGGAGCGAGACGGGGAACCACCACCGCTGGTGGAACGGGGCAGTCCAGCACAAGACCGACGGAGGTTCTAACGTCCTTCAGTACCCTTCCGGCGACGACCACCCGTCCTCGGCGGGTAACAGTAAGGCTACGGCCGAGTTCGTGCCGCTGTTGAACGTGGCTTACAACCGGTTCAAGGGCTCCGCCCCACCAGAGCCCGAGCCTCCCGGGCCCGCTCCGCAGCAGACTTCGCGCACCTGGGCCCACGACTCGGTGGGCGTCACGGGAGCCTCGGACACCTGGTACCTCGCCGAGGGGTGCACCGCCGAGAACT
>JAGUWJ010000149.1 GCA_020062425.1 Actinomycetota bacterium | reverse complement strand
CTACTCTGTTGCCGAGCTGAACGAGATAGCCTCGGAGTGGAACCACACCTACAACCACGTACGGCCCCACCAGGCGCTTGGATACAAGACGCCTGCCGAATACTTGCAGTCCTGGAACCAGATGAGCAAGGATAAGGGGCGAGTGTCCACCATGTAGTGAACCAGCACATCTTCTTGACACCCGCATCGTGCACTGCTAAGTTAGTTGACACTGAAGCACCTGTTTGAAAAACAAATACCTTTGTGAAGCGATGAGGGGGAGGAGTAGAGGAGAAGCCGGGCAAGAGCGAGCCGGGACGGTGTGAGCCGGCGTCGCGGGCCTTCTCGAACATGACCCCTGAGCTCCCGGAAGAAAGAGGGTCGGCTCGCGCGCGGCCTTCGAGTAGAACCGGGCGGAAGCCCCCGTAACAGGGCTAGGGTATATCCCGCGAGGAGCGGGCGTACCCGAAGAGGCGCGCATCGCGAGGTGCGCGTGAAGCGGGGTGGTACCACGGAGGCATGGCCTTTCGTCCCCAGCGGGCGGAGGGCTTTGTTCGTTATTAAGGAAGGATGCATCGAATCGAGGAGGTGAGTATTGTGGCCAAGACCTTTGAGGAGATAAACCAGCGCATCAGGAAAGGTGAGGCGGTCGTGCTGAGCGCCGACGAGATGACCGAGCTGGTGAAGTCCGAAGGGGCGAAGAAGGCGGCTCAGAAAGTCGACGTCGTCACAACGGGGACTTTCGGGCCTATGTGCTCTTCGGGAGCGTTCGTCAACTTCGGTCACAGCGATCCTCCCATCAAGATGAGCAAGGTATGGATGAACGACGTGCCGGTGTGCGCCGACCTGGCCGCAGTGGACGCTTACATAGGAGCGACCGCGCTCTCCGACAGCGAGGGCATGCTATACGGCGGCGCCCACGTCATAGAGGACCTGGTCGACGGCAGGTGGGTGAAACTGAGGGCGACCGCGTACGGCACCGACTGTTACCCCCTTCGGGAGATAGAGACCTGGGTCAACAGGGACACCGTGAACCAGGCTTACCTGTTCAACCCGCGGAACTCATACCAGAACTACGCCTGCGCGACCAACGGTTCCGACCACACCATATACACGTACATGGGTGTGCTGCTCCCTAAGTACGGAAACGCGACATACTGCAGCGCGGGGCAGTTGAGCCCCCTGTTGAACGACCCTTACTACCGCACCATCGGGCTGGGAACACGGATATTCCTCGGTGGGGGCGAAGGGTTCGTCTCGTGGCAGGGTACCCAGCACAAGCCTACCGTGGAGCGCTCGCCGGGTGGTACGCCTGTGGGGCCGGCGGGAGCGCTGGCCCTGATCGGAGACTTGAAAAGAATGGACAGGAGGTTCTTGAGGGGTGCCAGGTTCCATCGGTACGGCGTCTCACTGTACGTGGGCGTGGGGATCCCTATACCCATACTGGACGAGGAGATGGCCGCCTTCACGGGAGTGGCGGACGGTGACATCGAGACTTCGGTGTTCGACTACAGCCAGCCGGTACGCGCGCGCCAGCCGCTTGGCAGGGTCAACTACGGCGAACTCCGCAAGGGGACCATCGAGATCGACGGCAGGAACGTCGGATGCGCGCCGCTCTCCAGCTACAAGGTCGCCCGCGAGATAGCGGGCATCCTCAAGGGCTGGATAGAGGAGGGGAAGTTCCTCCTCTCTGCGCCGGTGGAACCGCTGCCCGCCGAGGGCGGGGTGCTCCCGCTCGAGGTGCGCTCCAAGGAGGGGATCTAGATGGCTAAGAGAAGGCTGGTGCTGACATTCCCTCCCGAGGTCGTGGAGCGGCCGGTGGTGGCGATGCTTGTAAAGGACTACGACATCATCACCAACATCCTGAGAGCCGAGATACACGAGGGCGAGATCGGCCGAATGCTGGTCGAACTGGACGGCCAGGCGAAGCGCATTCGCGAGGCGGTGAAACACCTCGAAGAGCTGGGCGTCGAGGTCGAGGACGCCATCACCGACATCGAGTTGGACGACACGGAGTGCATCTCGTGCGGCGCCTGCACCGCAGTGTGCCTCCCGGGGGCGCTGAAGGTCGAGGGGCCTGGCTGGGAACTGGAGCTGGACAAGCAGCGCTGTATCCTGTGCGGGCTGTGCGTGGATGCGTGCCCGCTGCAGCTCATAACCGTCAAGTTCTGAGTGCGGTAGAGAGATCATATCAAGATGCGAAGTAAGCCTCTCAGGGTGTCCATCAGGTCTGAGCGTCCTTCGGGCACTGTCGGGCTCGACGGGCGACTCCACCTGCCGGAGCTGGAGACCGGCCCGGGGGTCTTGCTCTGCCACCCGCATCCGGCCGGGGGCGGATGCATGGACGTGCTCCTGCTCAGGCGTATCGCTTCCGAACTGTCCGGCAACGGGTCGGCGGTACTGCGCTTCGATTTCGGTGGTGTGGGGGCGAGCGGGGGAACGTTCACCAATGGGGTGGAGGAGACAGGCGACGTCGCGGCCGCGTTCGCCTTCATGGCTGATCGTGAGGACAGGGTAACCGATGATCTATGTCTTGCGGGGTGGTCGTTCGGGGCCTTGATGTGCCTGAGCGCGCTGGCGGACGGGCTCGAGGCAAGATCGTGCGTGGCGGTCGCGCCGCCACTCGACGGCGTAGACTGGAGGCCACTCGCGCCGGGGCTGTCTGAATCTCCGGCGCGGAGACATTACGTGATCGGCGACCGGGACCAGTTCTGCTCGTTGGGGACGCTGGATGAGTTCACAGCGGCAGTGCCGGAGAAGGAACCCGATGCCGTGACCGTCTTGGACGGCGCCGACCACTTCCTGTTCGGCCGGGAGGAAGAGGTCGCCGCCCTGGTCGCAAGACTTACGTTGGGGACGGACCCTTAACCGGAAATTATCTCTTCTTTGGCGGGGCTACGTGTATCGCCTTGCCGTGCGACGCCTCTGCCGCCTCCATGATAGCCTCCGGCAGCGACGGGTGCGCATGGATGGTCGATGCGATATCCTCGGCTGTCGCACCCATCTTGATCGCCACCGCGACCTCGTGAACCAGGTCGGAAGCGTGCGGCCCCATCACCTGTGCCCCCAGCACCTTGTCTGTCTTGGCGTCGATGACAAGCTGGACGAACCCGTAGTCCTCGCCCATGGCCAGTGCCTTCCCCAGCGCCCCGAACGAGAAACGGCTAACGTTCACCTCGATGCCCTGCTCGGCGGCCTTGTCCGAGTTCAGTCCTACGCTGCCGATCTCGGGGGTCGTGAAGATGCACGCCGGCACCACGCTGTAGTCGATGGCGGCGTCGCCCCTGGTCGCGTTCTCGGCCGCCACCAGCCCCTCGAACGTAGCGGTGTGGGCCAGCAGTATCCCACCTACAACGTCGCCGATAGCGTAGACATCGGGCACGTTTGTCTCCATGCGCTCGTTGACCATTATGCGCCCACGATCGTCCATCTCCACTCCCAGCTCCTCCAGCCCGAGCCCTGCTGAGTTGAACTTTCGGCCGATCGACACCAGGAGTTTCTCGGCCTCCAGCTCGTCACCGCTGGAGAGCTTAACCTTGATGCCGTCGTCGCGATACTCGAGCACCTCTTCCACGGTGGTCTCGGTGCGGATGTCGATGCCCTGCTTGCGGAAGGTGCTTCTCATCTGCTTGGCGACGCGGCTGTCCTCGGTCGGCAGCATGCGGTCCATCAGCTCCAGCATCACTATGCTGGTCCCCAGCGTGGAGAAAATGCAGGCGAACTCGCTGCCGATGACCCCGCTCCCCACGATGATCAGGCTCTCGGGCACGTGGTCCAGCGTCAGCGCGTCGGTAGAGGTCATCACCGCCGGCTGTGAGAAGTCGAACGTGGGGAGTTCAGCGGGGTCCGAACCGGTGGCGATTATTATCTTGTCCGTCTCGAGCGTGACCGCGCCGTCTGCGGTCTCCACGGAGACGTTCTTGTCGGCGTTGATGCTGGCGGCGCCTTTGACCAGGTCGATGCCGTTTGCCTTGAGCAGCTGGAGTATCCCTCCCACCAGGGTGTCCGTGACTTTCTGCTTCCTGGCCTGTATGGCGCTCCAGTCAGGCTCCACCCCGGTTATCTTCACCCCGAACTCCTCAGCCTCGCGAGCCTTGGCCACAAGCTCTGTGGAAGCGAGAAGGGCCTTGGTTGGAATGCAGCCCCAGTTGAGGCATGTCCCTCCGACGTTCTCCTTCTCGACCAACGCGACCTTCGCGCCCTTCTGAGCGCACCTTATTGCCGCCGGGTAACCGCCGGGCCCGGCCCCGATCACCACTATGTCGTACTTGCTATCAGGCATCTCCCAGTCCTCCTGGTCTATAACATCTGCTCGATTCAGGCGAAAACCGGCATTACTCTCTCACAGCCCTTTTTACCAGTCAAATGAATGTGCTTTTCCTGGGCGAAAAGGGACATTTATGGTGTCATGCCGCGGCATGCAGGGTATGACCAACGGCTCGTACGACGCCCCCCGACGCACCCCCCGGCGACCCCGGCACTCAGCGCTCGTTCCCCCCGAACGAACTCGCTTGCAATTAAGGGTATTGCTTATATATAATCTGCGCGAGTGCCTCCAATTTAGTGGAGGCCCTATTTGTGTGTATTTTCAGAGGGCGTTTACACGTCCTTTGGCCAAATCCGGACCTGAAAGGGTGTGATGCTTAAACCGCGATAAGAGCTGGCAACTTTATTTCTCGGAAGCAGTTAGTTTCGGCCCGCCAGGGTCATAGATGCAAGGCTATCAAAAGGAGGGGCAATGGCAGCAGTTCCTAGCGACCTCGAGATCGCACAGGCCGCGACAATGCAGCCAATAGTGGAGATCGCGAAGAAGATCGGACTCGAGGAAGACGACCTCGAGCTGTACGGCAAGTACAAAGCGAAGGTCCATCTCGACGTACTGGACCGGCTCAAGGGCAGGCCAACCGCCAAGTACGTCGACGTCACGGCTATAACCCCCACGCCCCTTGGCGAGGGAAAGACCGTCACATCGATCGGGCTCACCGAATCCATGAACAAGATCGGCAAGAACACCATCATCTGCCTCCGGGAGCCCAGCATGGGCCCGGTATTCGGCATCAAGGGCGGCGCCGCCGGGGGCGGATACAGCCAGGTGGTACCCATGGAGGACTTGAACCTCCACTTCACCGGCGACATCCACGCGGTGACTGCGGCCAACAACCTCTGCGCCGCATATATCGACACCAGCATCCTTCTCAAGAACCCTCTAAACATCGACCCGATGACCGTCTCCTGGCGACGCGTCATAGACATCTCCGACCGCGCGCTCCGCGAGATAGTCGTCGGACTGGGCGGCAGGCAGAACGGCTACCCCCGCCAGACCGGCTTCGATATAGCGGTCGCGTCCGAGGTGATGGCTATCCTGGCACTGGCCTCCGATATGGACGACCTCAAGGAGAGGTTGGCCCGAATAGTGGTGGCATACACCTACGACGGAAAGCCCGTCACCACCTCCGACCTCAAGTGCGCCGGCTCCATGGCGGTACTGCTCAAGGACGCTTTCCTGCCGAACCTCATCCAGACCCTGGAGGGTAACGCCTGCTTCATGCACGCGGGTCCGTTCGCCAACATCGCCCAGGGAAACAACTCCGTGGTTGCTGACGCAATAGCTACGAAGCTTGCCGATTACGTCGTGACCGAGAGCGGCTTCGGCGCTGACTGTGGTGCCGAGAAGATGATGGACATCAAGGTAAGGGCAATGGAGAAGTACGGCATCGTCCCCGACTGTGTGGTCATCACCAGCACCGTCCGGGCGCTCAAGATGCACGGTGGTGCTTTCGAGGCCCGCCCGGGCAAGAAGATCGATGAGAAGCTCCAGGCGGCGGAGAACATGCCGGCTCTCGAGGCGGGCTGCCAGAACCTGGTCAAGCATATCGAGAACATGAAACTGTTCGGCATCCCCGTCGTGGTAACAGTCAACCGTCGTACCTCCGACACCGACAAGGAAGTTGCGATGGTGCAGGACATCGCCCTCAAGGCCGGCGCCGACTTCTGCGAGCCGATAGAGGTCTGGGCCAAGGGCGGCGAGGGCGGCAAGGAAGCTGCCGAAGCTGTCGCAAAGGCATGTGAGATGCCCAAGGACTTCAAGTACCTGTACGATATCAACGCCTCCATAAAGGAAAAGATCGAGACCATCGCGACCAAGATCTACGGGGCGGATGGGGTCGATTACACACCCGTCGCCGAGGCCGCTATCAAGCAGTTCACGGATGCAGGCTACGACAAGTTGCCCCTCTGCATGGCAAAGACCCACCTATCCCTATCGCACGACCCGAACCTCAAAGGGCGTCCGACCGGGTGGCGTCTGCCGGTCAGGGACATCAGGCCGACCATCGGCGCCGGCTTCCTCTACCCGCTCTGCGGAGAGATGAGGACCATGCCAGGCCTTCCCAGCGAGCCCGCCGGCAATAAGGTGGACCTTGCTGAGGACGGCAGGATAGTAGGACTGTTCTAGACAAACAAGAAAATACCCGGGGGCCGGCTCTACAGCCGGCCTCCAGGGGTATGAGGCGAGTTCGGAATGGAAAACGAAAAAGTCAGGGTCTGCTTCTACCCCGAGGACCGCTGCATAGAGGTCGATAAGGGAGAGAACGTCCTCCGAGCGGCCATGAAGGCCGATGTCCATATTAACGCTTCCTGCGGCGGGGAGGGCTACTGCGGCAAGTGCAGGGTCATCGTGGAGAAAGGTGACGTCAAGCAAAAGCTGCAGGTCAAGCTCTCCGAGGAGGAGATGAAGCGGGGTTACGTGCTGGCTTGCGCGGCGACGCTGGAGAGCGACGCCGACATACGCGTCCCCATCGAGACCCAGATCGGCGACAAGACCGCGCTCACAAGGCGGCCCCCCATACCGTTGAAAGGTTACACTCTCTCCGCCAAGGACTGGGCAGAGCGCCTGCCGCAGTGGGAGCTGAACCCGCCCACCACCAAGTTCCACCTCGTTTTGGACAAGCCGACCCTGGAAGACAATTTGAGCGATGCGGAGCGCATCAAGCGCGAGCTGTCGCGTCTTGCCGGCTTGAAGGACGTTGTCATAGATTACCCTATGCTCCAGGCCCTGCCCGGCCTGATCCGCGCGGCCAGCTTCGACGTGACGGTCACGGTGCTCGACAGGGGTCAGGAGCTCAGAGCCGTGCGCATCGAGAAAGATGACACGGCACCGCGGCAGGCGGCTATAGCCGTGGACCTTGGGACAACAACCATCTCGGCCCAGCTCATCGACCTGCAGACAGGCAAGGTCATCGCTGAGGCTTCCGACTACAACGGGCAGATATCGTACGGTGAGGACATAATCTCGAGGATAATCTACTCCACCAGGTCCACCGGCCTGGCCAAGCTTCAGACGACCGCCGTCAATACCATGTGGAACCTGATCCAGCAGATGGTGGAACAGACCAATATGGAGTTCTGCAATATTACGCACCTCTGCATTTCAGGTAATACCACAATGACCCACCTTCTTCTGGGCATAGACCCTCGCTACATAAGGGTAGACCCGTACATCCCGGTAGCGCAGTTCTTCCCCTGGATCAAGGCAAGCAACATCGGGATACGCATCGCCTCCGGCGTCTACATGCGCTGCACCCCGTGCGTTGCCTCCTACGTCGGTGGCGACATCGTGGCCGGGGTGCTGGCGAGCGGCATGTTCAACTCGGAGAAGATCATCCTCTACATAGACATAGGCACCAACGGCGAGATGGCGCTCGGTAACAAGGACTGGCTCATCTCGTGCTCGTGTTCGGCGGGACCCGCTTTCGAGGGGGCAGGGGTCAAGCACGGGATGCGCGCCACCAGAGGCGCCATCGAGCAGGTGCGAATAAACGAGGTGACGCTCGAACCCATGATAATCACCGTGGGGAACCGCAGGCCGATAGGCATATGCGGCTCAGGCCTCATCGACGCTCTGGCCGAGCTGTTCCTCACCGGCATCCTGGACGAGCGCGGAAAGATAAAGGTCGAGCTCCACGATAAGAACCCCAGGATACGCGAGTCCGAGACGGGCGGGGAGTACGTGCTCGCCTGGGCGGACGAGAGCGGGACCTCACGGGACATCGTCATCACCGATCCCGACATCGACAACCTGATGCGGGCCAAGGCCGCCATCTACGCCGGCATACACATCCTGCTGGAGGAGGTCGGCATGACCCTCGACATGGTCGAGGAGATACTCATAGCCGGGGCCTTCGGCAGGTACCTGGAGATAGACAAGGCAATAATCATCGGCCTGCTGCCGGATGTCGATACGGAGAGGATAAAGTTCGTGGGGAACGGCTCGCTGCTGGGGAGCTACCTCATGGCACTCTCCAAGAACCTGATAAACGAGGCGGACCGCATCGCAAACATGATGACCTACCTGGAGCTTTCGACCAACACTAAGTTCATGGACCAGTACGTCTCTGCGCTGTTCCTCCCTCACACCCATATCGACCAGTTCCCCACGGTGAAGCAGAGGCTCGAGGAAGCCCGCGAGACCGCACGGCTGGGCGGGGCAGGCGGTGATGGCTCGTGACCACTGTCATCGCTGTTTCAGGCAAGGGGGGTGTGGGGAAGACGACGTTCGCGAGCCTGATAGTGAAGTACCTGGCCGAAAGGGGAATGAAGCCGATACTGGCCGTCGACGCCGACTCCAACAGCAACCTTGACCTCGCGCTCGGTATCGAGCTGGAGCGCACCATCGGCAGTATACGGGAAGAGATGAGCGAGAAGACCCAGAAGGGTACCCTGCCCGCCGGCATGGCTAAGCAGGACATACTGGAGATGCAGATAGAGCAGACCCTGGTGGAGACCCCTGACTTCGACCTAGTCAGCATGGGAAGGCCGGAGGGACCGGGGTGTTACTGCGCCATAAACAACATGTTGAGGGTCTTCCTCGACAAGCTCAACAAGAGCTATGAGTACGTGGTGGTGGACAACGAGGCGGGGATGGAGCACCTGAGCCGCCGCACCACCCGTGGGGTGGACATCATGTTCGTGGTCAGCGACCCCTCATACAGGGGAGTCGCCACCGCCGTACGCATCCGCGACCTGGCACGCGAGATGGAGATAGGCGTTGGCAGGTTCTACCTGGTGCTGTCCAGGGTGCGCGGCGAGTTCGAGGGGTCCCTTGCCGAAGAGGTCGCCGGTCTGGACATAGAGCTGGCTGGTATCATCCCGGACGACCTGGAGGTGGTCCGCCTCGACAGCGAAGGCAGGCCGCTCATCGAGCTGGGGGACGATACCCCCGCGGTACGAGCCGTCGCCACGATAATGGACAACGCCTTTCAGGGGGTGAAGGTCTAGATGTATGTGAAGGGCCCGATAATCGATTACCTGGATAAGCTTGCTTCGAGCTCGCCTGAGCCCGGTGGGGGCTCCGCCAGTGCGCTGGCCGCGGCGATCGGCGCGGCGCTGGTCAGCATGGTAGCGAATCTCACCATCGGCAAGAAGAAGTACGCCGAGGTGCAGGACCGGATAGAGAAGCTGGTCCAGAAGTCTGAGGCGGTCAGGGCCAGGCTTCAGGAACTGGTGTAGGAAGACACGGAGGTGTATGCGGT
>JAGUWJ010000017.1 GCA_020062425.1 Actinomycetota bacterium | reverse complement strand
CCCCCCGCATTATATATCAGGTGCCACTAGCCGTTCCCGGGCTTCAATGCCCTGAGCCTCTGTAGTACGCTTATCAGCGCCGGGACCTCTCCAGGAAGGCGGGTAACTGTTGAGCTCTCTCAGAGTGGGGATAGTCGGGCTTCCCAACGCGGGGAAGACCACCCTTTTCAACGCTCTCTCGCGAGCGGGTGCACAGGTCGCGCCGTATCCCTTCACCACCGTTGAGCCCAATGTGGGCGTTGTACCCGTGCCTGACGACCGCCTCGGCCGGGTCGCCGGGCTGGCCGAGTGCGCCCGCGTCGTGCCGGCCACCGTCCGCTTCGTTGACATAGCGGGCCTGGTCGAGGGAGCCAGCAAGGGCGAGGGTCTGGGCAACCGTTTCCTGGCCAATATCCGCGACGTCGATGCGGTGGTCCACGTGGTTCGGGCTTTCGAGTCGGGGAGCGCGGCGCACGTCACGGGCTCTATCGACCCCGTTCGGGACGCGGAGCTCATCGAGACCGAGCTAAGGCTCGCCGACCTGGAGATACTCGCTAAAGCGCTTTCCAAGGCCAGGCAGAACGCGAAAAGCGGCGACAGGGAGTGCATGGCATGCATGGAAGGCCTCGAACGCGTCGAGAAGATGGTGAGCGGAGACGCTTCACTGGACCGGGAGGGCGCTGCCGAGACCGTCATGCGCTGCGCCCCGGGGTGCGAGCTGCTCACCCTCAAGCCGACGCTCCTGGTGTTGAACGTGGGGGAGTCGCCGGAGGAGGCTGCCCGCTTCCAGTCCGAACTGTTGAGCTGGGCCGGGCCGAGGGGACTGCCGGTCCTCGTGGTCAACGCTGAGATCGAGGCGGAACTGGCCGAGCTGGACCCGGAGGAGGCGGTCGAGTTCGAAGCGGAGATGGGCATAGAGGAGGAGAGCCTCGATCGCCTGGCCAGGGCGAGCTACGAGCTGTTGGGGTTGATAACCTTCTTCTCCATAGACTCAGGGGAGTGCAGGGCATGGCCCGTGCCGGCAGGCTCGACCGCTTCATACGCCGCCGGGCGGATCCATACCGACTTCGAGAAGGGCTTCGTCAAGGCCGAGGTCGTACACCAGGATGATTTCGTGTCCTGCGGGTGTTTCACCACCGCCCGCGACACCGGCGCGCTCCGTATAGAGGGGCGCGAGTACGTGGTGCAGGACGGCGATGTCATCCATTTCAAGTTCGCGACCTGATACCCCTTCACTTCCGTCCTCTTGATGTGCTAGAATCATTTTGCTTGTATTGCTGGTTGGCGTTGCCTTGGGGTCCCGGGGCGGGTGGTCTGGTTGAGGAAAGAAGATAACGGGCGGTCGAGGCCGGACCCCGGGTGCAGGCCGGGGGAGACCGGCGGCCTAACACTCTGGAGCGACGAGCGCCTCCTTGCGGCGGTCATCTTTTCCGACCCTCCCTCCATTTCCGCTCAGGGGGCTTCGCGCCTGGTCATCGAAAAGGCAGGCGGCCTCACCGGCCTGGTAGACATCCCCGTCTCAGAGCTGCTCGATATAAAAGGCATTGGGCCTGCGCGGGCGGCTGCGGTGGCTTCGGCGATCGAGCTCGGGCGACGGGCGCTCTCAGGCAGGCCCTGCGGAGAGAGGATGGGCTCCAGCGCGGAGGTCCACAGCGCGCTCTGGCCGCGGCTCGCCTATGAGCGCATCGAGGTGTTCAGTTGCGCGATGGTGGACGCGAGGCTCAGGCTGATAAACGCAGAGGTGATATCGAGGGGCACCCTGACCGCCAGCATAGTGCATCCCCGCGAGGCTTTCAGGCCGGCCATACGCCACTCGGCCTCGGGCGTGATATTCGCGCACAACCACCCCAGTGGTGACCCCACCCCGTCCGATGAGGACCGGCGAATCACGGGGCGCCTGGAAGAGGCCGGGCGTATCATCGGCATCCCCGTGCTCGACCACGTGATAATCGGAACGGGAAACGAGTACTACAGCTTTGCCGACGCCGGAGAGCTCATGCAGTGTGAAACCGGCTACCGTGGTATGGTATTGCGTTGACAGGACTTGCAGGGGTGTCGTTTATGCCGACCTCGGTGACGTGGAGGGGCAGTTGAGCCGGGTGACGTCGTACTGGAGGATGCTCAACTTCATGATGACGGAGCCCAGGGTGTTCTTCAACGCCTGGTACCTGCGCAGAAAGGGCGTGACGCTGGGTGAGGGTGCGTGGATATCGGGTTGGGTTGACCTGGCGCTCGCGGCCCATTCCTCCCTCTCCATCGGCAGGTGCCTGTTCGTCCCCAGGACCATCGAGATCCGCGGGAACGATGACGGCCGGATAACCATCGGCGACAACGTGACCATCGACTCCGGCGCGCGCCTGCACGTTGCCAACCGCGCCACGCTGAAGATAGGCGACCGGGTCGGCATCGGGCCTTATAACATCCTCAACGCTTTCGACGACCTCACCGTGGGTGACCACACCATGTTCGGCCCCTTCGTGAACATCAACTGCGCCGACCACGGCGTGGAGAGGTGCGAGCCCATGCGTGACCAGTACGGCACTTACGGCGCGGTGACCATCGGGGCGGACTGCTGGCTGGGCGCTATGGTGGTGGTGCTGAGGGGTGTGACCATCGGCGACGGCGCCGTGGTTGGGGCTGGTTCGGTGGTGAACTGCGACATACCCGAGCACACCGTCGCCGCAGGTGTTCCCGCAAAGGTCATACGCGAGAGAGAGTGAACGCGCAAGCCAGCGTCGTCAACGCTTCTAACGGCCTGGTCCTGGCCTCGAAGGCCACCTTCGCCCTCACCCACCGCGAGCGCACCCGCGGGCTGATAGGCCGCCCGGGCATGGAAGCCGGAGAAGCCCTGGTAATACCGAGGTGCCGTCATGTCCACACGTTCGGGATGAGCTTTGCCATAGACGTCGCCCTCCTCGAGCGGTCAGGTGAGGTGGTCAAGGTCTCAAGCGGGCTGCGACCGCGCAGGCTGTCGCCTCTGGCGATGAGAGCCCACACCGCGATCGAGTTCCCCGCCGGCACCCTCGAGCTGACCGGTACAATCCCCGGCCACACCCTCCTCATAATCCAGTGAACACACAACGCGAGATATCCCGGTGAAGAATAGACCTGCCCGGTGTGCCCGTTTGCGAAGCCTCCGCAGTGACGTGAGGGCAACATCTTGGTTGCAGGTAAGAACGAGGACAGCTCGCAAACGGGCACACCGGGCAGGGTCCCCTTACCAGACCAGGTCCTCGGGGTCCTCGGGGTTATCGTTGACGTCTATCTTCGATATCTCGCCGCTGTGGAGGTGAACCACCTTGTCGGCGATCTTGGCGATGGCCGAGTTGTGGGTGACCATCAGGAAGTTACACTTCTCCTGCCGGGAGATGTCGCGCATCAGGCGCAGGATCATGATCCCCGTGTCGTAATCGAGCTCGCCGGTCGGCTCGTCGCAGAGCACCACCGGCGGCCGCTTGGCCAGGGCCCTGGCAACGGCCACCCTCTGCTGTTCGCCGCCCGAGAGCTGACTGGGGAAGTGGTCGGCGCGGTCACCCAGCCCTACCTGCTCCAGTACTTCCAGCGCCGAACCCCTCTTCTCCCTGGGGACCAGATCCAGGGCGAACTCCACGTTCTCCATGGCGGTCAGGGTCGGTATCAGGTTGAAGAACTGGAAGATGAAGCCCACGGACTCGCGCCTGAAGCCGGTGAGCTCCTTCTCGTTAAGCTTCGATATGTCGTGGCCTCCGACCACTATCCTGCCGCTGGAGGGGGAGTCGATGCCGCCGATGAGGTTCAGCATGGTCGTCTTGCCCGACCCGCTCGGCCCCAGGGCGACCAGGAACTCACCCTTACTGACGGTCAGGTTCACATCTTTGAGGGCTCTGACCTCCACCTCTCCCATCTGGTAGGTCTTCGATACGTTCTCCAGAAGAACGGTGATGTTATCGTCCAACGTATCCTCCAAAGCTGTCCGGTCACCAAGCCGGGCGGCTGGTTTCTCTACCCATGCTATTTTCGTTATTCTTAACGGTCAAGTTAAGCGGGTGAATACGGGTGCCGATACAACCGTTAGATGTAAAAGCACAATCGCCGACTGGGCACAAGCGCTTGAGGTCATCCAGGTCCATAGGGAGAACAGTGGAAAAGAGACGATTCAAAAACCGCACTAAGGTGATAGTCGTTGATGACGATAAAGAGATGGTCAGTACTCTACGGTTGATACTGACCATGGCTGGCGCCGAGGTAATCGAGGCTTACAGCGGCATGAGCGGATATATCATGACCAAGCGGGAACTGCCCGATGTGGTAGTCCTCGACATCATGATGCCGGACATCGACGGCTACGAGGTATGCCGCAAGCTGAAGCTGGACCCCAAGACCAGGCACATCCCGATAATCTTCCTGTCGGCGCGCACCGGCCAGGGCCACATCGAGCGGGGACTGTCGCTGGGAGCGCAGGGGTACATAACGAAACCTTTCATGCCGAGCGACCTGCTCACCAAGGTGTTAGAGGTGACCGAGAACGGCGAAATGGTCCCCCGCTTGACCTGAGCGTCCGGATTACATCCGGTCGCCGGGTTCTATTGGCCTCGAGATCTCCACATTGGAGAACCACCTGCCTTGTTGTATATTCATCCCATGATGGAACTGGAGAACGGCAGGCAGAACGCTCTGTTCGAAACGAGCATCGTGCGCTTCCACCAGGGGTCGGGCTACCCCGCGGACGACGTGGTCGCCCGCGAGGAGCCGCTCGAGATACGGTTGAACGGCATGACGCTCGTATACCTGATGAGGCTCCCCGGTGACGACGTTCTCCTGGCGGCCGGCTTCTGCCTCAGTGAAGGGCTGATATCATCCTGGAGCCAGGTAAACCTCATCAGCCACTGCTCGGAGGGCGACGGCCCGGGCGAGCAGGACCCTCCGGCCGGCGATGAAAGTGAGCAGTCGTCCGGTGCGGGATTGGTGGAGATAACCGCCGACGGGGTTGGAGATGCGGGCAGGTTCGACGCGGCCAGGGTGGTCAGGACGGGATGTGGGGCGGCGGACCTCGACCGTGAGCTGATGCTGAGCGGCGTCAGCGTCGAATCGGACACGCGGTTCTCCGCGGGGGTGATAACCCGGGTCCCGGACCTCCTGCTGTCCGGGCAGTACGTGTTCAGGGAGACCGGCGGGACCCACGGAGCGGGGCTGTTCGACTCGACCGGCGAGATGATAGTGGTAAAGGAGGACGTGGGGCGGCACAACGCGGTGGACAAGGTGCTGGGGCACCTTCTCATGTCAGGGACGAGCCCGGATGACAAGGGGCTCATCCTTTCGGGCCGCCTGAGCTACGAGATGGTCCTGAAGGCGGCCAGGGCGGGCATCCCCCTGGTATGCTCTGTCTCGGCGCCGACCGCCCTGGGGGTGGAGATGGGGCGCGAAGCCGGTGTGACCCTTGTCGGCTTCCTGAGGGGCGAGAGTTTCAACGTATACACGCATCCGGAACGGATCGGCGGTGCCTGATGCCGACGGGTATCATCCTGGCCGGAGGCGAGAGCACCCGCATGCCTGGTGACAAGGCTTTCATGGAGGTCGCCGGGCGTCGCGTGATCGATATCCAGATCGAAGTCATGCATGGCTTGTTCGAGGAGATACTCATCGTGGCCAACACCGATCGCGTGGGAGCACTGGCCGTGTTCGAGGGAGAAGGTGTAGAGGTGGTGGAGGAAGCCGTCCGGGGCTTCGGCCCCCTCGGCGGTATCTTGAGCGGGCTCGCAGCCTCGCGCTCGGATGAGGTCTTTATAGTTGCCTGCGACCTGCCATTTATCAACAGGGAGGGGGTGACCTTCGTGATGGAGAGCCTCAAGGGGTTCCAGGTGGCCGTGCCCTGCACACCCGACGGGCTCGAGCCTCTCCACGCCGCTTATCACTGGTCGTGCCGCCCGTTCATCGAGGAGCAGCTCGATTCCGGCGATCTCAAGGTGACCCGGTTCTTCGATAGAGTGTCGGTTAACGAGATACCCTGGGAGGAGCTAGGGCGCTTCGATCCGACAGGACGTATGCTTTTCAACATCAACTCCCCGGCGGACATGCGTACCGCGGCTGACGCCTGCGCGAGTGAGCGCGGGCGTGCCCCCCGGAGGTGACCTGGCTGATGAAGCTGATCATCACCGCCGAGGAGGCGGGTGGCGAGGAGCTCATGAGGTTCCTGGAGGACGGACTCGATGCCTCCTGGACGATATCCGTCCGGCCCTCGGGGGCCGACGCGGCGGGCGCTGATCTCGTCGTTATGCTGCTCGACGCCCGGGGTGAGGATTTCACTGTCCCGGAAGGGCCCGGCGCAGTACCCGCCGACGTCGTGCTGGTGGATGTCAGCCCGCGCTCCGGCGGCCGCCGTGAGATCAGCCTGGAAGCGGCTCTCAAAGGTTCCACCGGTGCGAAGAAGGTCTTGCTACTCGAGGACGAAAAAGACAGACGGAGGGCTTACGGCAAGGTGCTGGACCTTGCACTAGCCCGTGACGAGGGAGGAAAGATGCCCGAGGACATCCCCGAGGAGGTTCTGGAGGCGGTCAGGAAAGAAGCGGTTGACGGACGCCTGGCGTGCGCGAGAGCGCAGGCTCTCGCGGGGGAGCTCGGGGTCCCGATCCCCCTGGTGGGCCGTGCGCTTGACCTGCTCGACATCAAGATAACCGAGTGCCAGCTGGGGTGCTTTTGAGGACCGAGGCCGGGTCCCCCACTGACTGCCGGCCTGCTCTTCCGAGGGTCCCCGCCGGAGGGTGCGTTTTTCTTACCGCGAGCGCCTTTCCCGCTGTACCTAACTGTTATAATCACTTCGCGATCCTGTTGGGACACCGCGTCCGGAAGCGGGTGCGAACGACCGGGGCCACCCCCGGAAGCCCTCCGCCCGTCCGGCACGGAGTATGCGCGTGGGAGAGTCACTTATGCCCACCGTCAAGTTCTTCGCCACTCTCAGGCAGATGACCGGCGAGCGGCAGACCGTTGTTCCCGGGGTAACCGTCCGTGAGGTGCTCGATAACCTGGCGGGCATGTACGAGGGCAAGCTCGAGAGATATCTCAAGGTGAGCATAGTCCTGGTGAACAACAAGAACATAAGATATCTCAGGGGTGACAGGACCAGGCTGAAGCCCGAGGACGTGGTATCGATCTACCCGCCGCTGGGCGGCGGATGAGACTGGGGAGTGAAGCCGTGCCCGAGCTTTATGAGGAACTCGGCCTGACGGGCGAGGAGTACGAGCGCATCGAGGAGATACTGGGGCGTGAGCCCAACAAGGTCGAGCTGGGTATGTTCTCGGTGATGTGGTCGGAGCACTGCAGTTACAAGAGCTCCAAGGAGCAGCTAAGGAAGCTGCCCACGGATGGCCCCAGGATAATGATGGGCCCCGGTGAGAACGCCGGCGTGGTAGATATCGGCGACGGCCTGGCGGCGGTGTTCAAGCTGGAGAGCCACAATCATCCCAGCGCGGTGGAACCTTTCCAGGGAGCCGCGACAGGCGTGGGGGGCATAGTCCGCGACATCTTCACCATGGGAGCGCGGCCCATCGCCTGCCTGGACCCGTTGAGGTTCGGCTCGCTCGAGAGCCCCCGCACTCGCTACCTGGTGGACGGCGTGGTAGCCGGGATCGCCTCTTACGGCAACTGCCTCGGCATCCCAACGGTTGCCGGTGACCTCTACTTCGAGGAGGCATACGAAGAGAACCCGCTGATTAACGTGATGTGCCTGGGCGTAATGCCCAAAGAGCGCCTGGTGTTCGGGCGTGCCTCGAAACCAGGGAGCGTGGGGGTCCTCCTCGGCTCCAGCACCGGCCGTGACGGTATCGGTGGTGTGAGCGTACTGGCCTCGCAGGAGTTCGACGAGACGTCCGCCGAGAAGCGCCCCAGTGTGCAGGTCGGGGACCCGTTCACCGAGAAGCTGGAGATCGAGGTCTGCCTGGAACTGATGGACAAGGGTCTGCTGCTGGGCCTGCAGGACCTGGGTGGCGCCGGCCTCACCTGCGCCACCTGTGAGACCGCTGAGCGTGGGGGATGCGGAATGGACGTTGACGTCTCGAAGGTGCCGCTCCGCGAGGCCGACATGGAGCCGGTCGAGATAATGATGTCCGAATCGCAGGAGCGGATGTTCGCCATCTGCTCAGAGGAGGACCTGCCGGAGGTCCTGGAGATAAGCCGGAAGTGGGGCCTCGACGCCACACCGCTGGCGAAGGTGACAGAGGGAGACAGGTTGAGGCTCATCCTGGACGGCGAGGTGATAGCGGACGTCCCCGCGAGCGCGCTCGCACAGGGCCCTGAGTACCACCGCGACATGGAGAAGCCCGCCTACATCGATGAGGTCCAGGCCCTGGACGCCTCCAACATTGCCCCTCCCGGTGACCTGGGCCCCGCTCTGCTCCGGGTGTTGGGCTCTCCCAACATCTGCAGCCGCAGGTGGGTGTTCGAGCAGTACGACCACATGGTCAGGCTCAACACGGTCTTCCTCCCCGGGTGCGACGCCGCGGTCCTCCGGCTTGCCGACTCGAAGAAGGGGCTGGCGCTCTCAACAGACTGCAACGGGCGCTACTGCTACCTGGACCCCGCGTTGGGGGCCCAGATAGCTGTTGCGGAGAGTGGCAGGAACGTGGCCTGCACCGGGGCCATGCCGGTGGCGCTGACGAACTGCCTGAACTTCGGCAACCCGGAAAAGCCCGGGATCTTCTGGCAGTTCGTCCAGGCGGTGGAAGGCCTGGCTGAGGGCTGCAGGCAGCTCGACACCCCTGTCGTCGGCGGAAACGTGAGCTTCTACAACGAGTCGTTCGGCGAGGCGATATATCCCACACCTGTGATCGGGATGCTGGGCCTGCTGGAGGACGTGGAGAAGAGGGTGGTGTCCCGCTTCGAGCGGGAGGGCGACCACGTAGTGCTGCTGGGAGAAACCCTCGACGAGCTGGGCGGCAGCGAATACCTGAAGGTCTTCCACGGAAAGGTAGCCGGGTCGCCTCCGTCACTCGACTGGGAGGCGGAGAAGGGGCTCCAGAGATTGCTGGTCCTCGCCGCGCAGCGCGGGCTCGTCACTGCGGCACACGACCTCTCGGAGGGAGGCCTGGCGGTGGCGCT
>JAGUWJ010000031.1 GCA_020062425.1 Actinomycetota bacterium | reverse complement strand
GCTCCCAGCGTCAGCGGTGTACTCCGCGGTCGAGCAGCTCGAGAACCTCACAGCCAGGCTCTTTTCCGAAGCCCACCTCGCCTTCGAGGAGTCGTGGGTGCTGGCGAGTCCCCGGCGGCTGTCACTCAACGTGCGAGCGCTGGACGAGACGACCGCCTCCAGGACATCGAGCAAGAAGGGCCCGCCGCTCTCGCGCGCACAAAACGACGACGGCTCGTGGACCCAGGCCGCTCTCGGCTTCGCCTCCGCGCAGGGCGTGTCCGCCGATGACCTGATGGTCAAGGATACCGACAAGGGTAGCTATGTCTTCGTGGTGAGCGAGGAGCCGGGGCGCCCCGCCGTGGAGGTGCTGCCGGACCTGCTCTCGGAGATGGTCAGCGCGCTCCGGTTCAAGAAGTCCATGCGCTGGGGCTCCGGGGAGGAGCGGTTCAGCCGGCCGGTGCGCTGGCTGGTGGCGCTGCTCGACGGCGAGGTTATAAGCTTCCACTACGGCGGCATCGGGAGTTCGGACGTGACGTTCGGGCACCGCTACCTCTCCGACGGCGAGGTGCGCATCCTGTCACCGCACGAGTACGAGCGCCTCCTGAAACAGGCGTCGGTCATAGTAGATCACCGCGCGCGCCTCGAGACGATCGTGCACGAGGCCTCGCGCGTAACCGCCGAGTCGCTCGCCTCCCCCCTGCTCAACGACGAGGTGCTGGAGGAGGTTGTTCAGCTGGTCGAGTGGCCCGGCGTGGTGCTGGGTCGCTTCGAGGAGCGCTTCCTCGAGCTTCCGCGCGAGGTGCTGGTCCACGCCATGCAGGAGCACCAACGCTACTTCCCGGTGGAGGATGCGTCCGGCGCGCTCAAAGCCGGCTTCATCGCGGTCCACAACGGCGACCCGGCACACGAGGATACGATACGGCACGGGCACGAGCGCGTGCTGGCGGCCAGGCTCGCCGACGCCGAGTTCTTCTTCAAAGAGGACCTGAAGCGAGCGCTGGCGGACCGCCTGGGCGACCTCGAGCACGTGGTGTACCAATCTGAGCTGGGCAGCATGGCCGAGAAGTCGGAGAGGCTGACCAGGGTCGCCGCAGTGGCCTGCCGCGCCATCGAGGACGAGGACGGCCTGCTGGAGCGGGTGACACGAGCCGCCCGACTATCGAAGTGCGACCTGGTGACCCACATGGTCATCGAGTTCCCCGCCCTTCAGGGGACGGTAGGCTCGATATACGCGAGGCTCACCGGCGAGGACGAGCGCGTGGCACGCGCGATGGGCGAGCTGTACCTGCCGCGGCGCATGGGCGACGCGCTTCCCGAGACGACCGAAGGAGCCCTGCTGGCGCTGGCGGAGAAGGCCGACAACCTGGCCGCTTCGTTCGGGCTGGGGCACGTTCCCACCGGCTCCGAGGACCCGTACGCGCTGCGCCGTCAGGCGCTGGGGATGATCCTCATAGTGCTCGACAGGGGCATCCCGCTCTCGGTGTCCGAGCTGGTTGAGGCGTCGGCTTCCGAGCTGCAGGCCGAGGCCCACGGTTTCTCCTGGACCAGGGAGGCGGAGGACGCGTTCGCCGACTTCTTCAAGAGCCGTGAGAGGGTCTTCTTCACCGAGAACGGCTACCGCTACGACCTGGTGGACGCCGCACTCGCGGCCGACTGGGACACTCCCCTCTCCGCCAGGAGGCGCCTGGATGCGCTGGTGGAGGCCCGGGATTCGGGCCTGCTGGCCAGGCTCTATACAGCGTTCGAACGGTGCTACAACCTCTCCAAGGGGCACGAAGCGGGCGAGGTCGACGAATCGCTCTTCTCGGAGGATATCGAGCGGGAGGTGGCTTCACTGCTGGCCCGGGTCGAGAAGGACGTAGCTGGCGCGCTCGCCGAGCTCGATTTCAGGGGCGCAGCCGCCGCGCTCGAGCCGCTCTGCGAGCCGGTGGACAGGCTCTTCGACGAGGTACTCATCATGGCCGAGGAACCCGCTGTCAAGGCCAACAGGCTGTCTCTTCTCTCCAGGGTAGTGGCACTCTTCACCCGACTCGCAGATTTTTCCCGGCTCTCCTGGGACTGAAACCGCCGGAGTCTTATAGGGGCCTGCCGGCAGGAGTTCCATCCAGGGCTGGATAATATATACTTCCAGCAGATATTTCAGCGTCACAAGGAGGGTAAGGTCGTGGCCAGCAAGTACGTCTACGATTTTGAAGAGGGCAACAAGGACATGAAGAACCTCCTCGGGGGGAAGGGGGCGAACCTCGCGGAGATGACCGGCATGAACATACCGGTTCCTCCCGGCTTCACCATAACCACCGAGGCCTGCGTCTACTACTCGGCGAAAGGAGAGTACCCCGCCGGGCTCCAGGATGAGATTGACAAGCACCTCGATGCCCTCGAGGAGAAGATGGGCAGGAAGCTCGGCGACCCGGACGACCCCCTGCTGGTGTCGGTAAGGTCAGGCGCGCGGGCCAGCATGCCCGGCATGATGGACACGGTGCTCAACCTGGGCCTCAACGACAGGTCGGTGGAGGGGCTCGCCGCCAAGACCGGCAACCCACGGTTCGCTTACGACTCCTACCGCAGGTTCGTCTCCATGTACGGCGACGTGGTGCTGGACCTCAAGCCCGAGAGCAAGGAGGAGCGCGACCCGTTCGACGCCATTCTGGATGCCAAGAAGAAAGAGGTCGGGGTCGAGCTGGACAACGAGCTCTCGGCCGACGACCTGAAGGACCTGGTGGCGCGGTTCAAGGACGAGATCAAGAAGCGCAAGGGCATCGACTTCCCCCAGGACCCCCAGGAGCAGTTGAGGGGTGCAATCATCGCGGTGTTCAGGTCGTGGGACAACGAGCGCGCGGTAACCTACAGGCGCATGAACAACATACCCTCCGACTGGGGGACCGCGGTCAACGTTCAGGCCATGGTGTTCGGGAACACAGGTGACACCTCCGGGACCGGCGTGGGGTTCACGCGCAACCCGGCCACGGGCGAGAACGCCATGTTCGGCGAGTTCCTCATGAACGCCCAGGGAGAGGACGTGGTGGCGGGCACCAGGACGCCGCTCCCCATCGAGCAGCTGGAGGAGTACCTGCCGGAGGCGTACGGTGAGCTGGGGCGCATCCGCAAGGTGCTGGACGAGCACTACCACGACATGCAGGATTTCGAGTTCACCATCCAGGAGAAGAAGCTCTGGATGTTGCAGACGCGCAACGGCAAGCGGACCGGGTTCGCCGCGGTGAAGATAGCGGTGGACATGGTGGACGAAGGCCTCATAACCCCCGACGAGGCGATAGCGCGGGTCGAGCCCGAGGGGCTGAACGACCTCCTGAGGCCGGTCTTCGACCAGGGAGAGAAGGCGAAGGCTCAGAAAGATGGCAGGATGGTCGCCACAGGCACCAAGGCGGGGCCGGGTGCGGCGACCGGCCAGGTGGTGCTGTTCGCCTCGGACGCCCACGAGCGCAAGACCGCCGATCCGGACGCCAAGCTGCTGTTGGTGAGGCACGAGACCAGCCCCGAGGACATCAAGGGGATGGCCGCCGCCGAGGGGTTCCTCACCCAGTTCGGCGGGGCGACGTCGCACGCGGCGCTGGTGGCGCGGCAGATGGGCAAGGTCTGCATCGTGGGCTGCGCGGCGTTGGACATCGACTACGAGAAGAGGGTGGTGCGCATCCGTTCGGGCAAGGACGTTCACCAGGTGAAGGAGGGTGACTGGCTCTCCATCGACGGAACCGCGGGCGAGGTCTACCTGGGTCAGATAAGCACTCGGCCTTCCGAGGTGGAGCAGGTCCTCTTCCAGGGGACCATGAAGCCGGAGGAGTCGGAGGTGTACCAGGAGTTCGAGAAGTTCCTCTCCTGGGCGGACGAGCGCCGCAAGCTCAACGTGAGGACCAACGCCGACACCCCGGCCCAGTCCGAGCAGGCCATCGCCTTCGGGGCGGAGGGCATCGGGCTGTGCCGTACCGAGCACATGTTCTTCGGGGGCGACCGCATCCTGGCGGTGCGGCAGATGATACTGGCCGACGACGAGGCGGGGCGCCGGGCGGCGCTCAAGAAGCTGTTCCCCATGCAGAAGGAGGACTTCGTTGGAATATTCCGCGTGATGGGGGAGCGCCCGGTGACCATCCGGCTGCTGGACCCGCCCCTGCACGAGTTCCTGCCCCACACCATCGAGGACATCCAGGACGTGGCGAACGCGTGCCGGATGGAGGTCGATGAGATCGAGGAGAGGAACCGCTGCCTCAGGGAGGCCAACCCCATGCTGGGGCACCGCGGCTGCCGGCTCGGCATAACCTACCCCGAGATATACGAGATGCAGGTGCACGCCATCATCGAGGCGGCGTGCGAGGTCAAGCGCGAGGGCGTGGAAGTGAAGCCCGAGATAATGATCCCCCTGGTAGGGTCCGCTCGTGAGATGAAGGTGACGCGCGAGATGTCGGTGCGCATGGCGGACGAGGTCATCAAGGCACAGGGGGTCGAGCTCGAATACCTGGTGGGCACCATGATAGAGCTGCCGAGGGCCTGCGTGGTGGCGGACAAGATAGCCGAAAACGCGGAGTTCTTCTCGTTTGGGACCAACGACCTCACGCAGACGACATTCGGAATATCCCGCGACGACGTGAAGGGGTTCCTGCCCACATACCTCGAAAAAGAAATATACGAGGTCGATCCTTTCCAGAGGCTGGACCAGGAGGGCGTGGGAGACCTGATGAGGATGGGCGTGGAGCGAGGGCGCAGCACCAGGCCGGACATCAAGCTGGGCATATGCGGCGAGCACGGCGGGGAGCCGTACTCGGTGAAGTTCTGCCACCAGATAGGGCTGAACTACGTGTCCTGCTCGCCGTTCAGGGTCCCCATCGCCAGGCTGGCCGCCGCCCAGGCCGCCCTCGAAGACAACTGAACCGGGGGACTTACAATTGGGGACAGACACCGTAAGGTAAATTTTCACCAGATAGTCTAATTAGCGCGCTGGAATTTACCTTACGGTGTCTGTCCCCAAGGGTAAGTCTGACCCTGGTAGTACAATCGATTGCGGGGGGATGAGGATGCTCATTGTCGGTATTAACGGTTCCCCCAACCGCGCGGGGAACACATCTGCCATGCTGGATGCCGCCCTCAAGAGGTGCGCCGAGCTGGGCGCCCGCACTGAGGTCATCCATGTGATGGACGCCCTCGAGGGGCAGGACCGGCCGTACTGCGTCGCCTGCGGAAGCCCGTGCCCTGAGACTTGCCACGAGATCGAAGCCCTGGCGGACGCGTTCGACACCTTGCGCGACTGCGACGGCCTCATCATGGCCAGCCCGGTGTACTTCGGCACGGTCAGCGGCCAGTTGAAGTCGTTCTGGGACAAGTCCCGCAACCTGAGGGGCGAGCGGGCTCTCCTGGGTAAGCCCGCGGGGGCACTCTCAGTGGCAGCGGCGGCGTTCGGCGGCCAGGAGACTTGCGTCCGTGCGCTCCACGACATGATGCTGGTGCACGGCATG
>JAGUWJ010000179.1 GCA_020062425.1 Actinomycetota bacterium | reverse complement strand
GGGCCAGCAGGAACGTCGGCGGTTCCGTTCTCCTCTACGCGCACGACGTCTCCGACGCCATGCGCTCCGCCATGGAGGAGACCAGGCGGCGGCGCGAGCTCCAGATAGCCTATAACCTGGAACACGATATCGATCCCCAGACGATACAGAAGGAAGTACGCGACATCCTCGAGGTGGCCATGTCGCCCCAGGGGCAGGAGCCGGTCGACCCTGTCGAGAAGGCCCGCGGGCTTCCCCCCGAGGAGCTGCAGCGACTGCTCCTGAACATGGAGGACGAGATGAGGCTGATGGCCGAGGAGTTGCGCTTCGAGGAGGCGGCGCTCCTGCGGGACCAGGTCAGGCGCATAAGCGAGGAGCTTCTACCAGGTGAATGAGGAGATACTCAAGATACGGGGAGCCAGGGAGCACAACCTCAAGGACGTCAACCTCGACCTTCCCAGGAACAGCCTGATAGTGATGACCGGCATCAGCGGGTCCGGGAAATCCTCGCTGGCATTCGATACCATCTACGCCGAGGGGCAGAGGCGCTACGTCGAATCGCTCTCGTCCTACGCCAGGCAGTTCCTGGGCCAGCTGGACAAGCCCGATGTGGACCTCATCGAGGGTCTCTCTCCGGCCATATCCATCGACCAGAGGGCCGGTACCAGCAACCCGCGCTCCACGGTGGGCACGGTGACCGAGATTTACGACTATCTCAGGGTGCTCTTCGCGCGGGTGGGGACACCGTACTGTTACCAGTGCGGCAGGGTGGTCTCCCGGCAGACCCCCCAGCAGATCACAGATAAGATAACGGCGATGCCCGAAGGCTCACGGATAGTCATCCTCGCTCCCATCATCAGCGGGCGGAAGGGTGAACACCTGGCGGTCTTCGAGAACCTGCGGCATCGCGGCTACGTCCGCGTGATGGTGGACGGGAAGGTGCGGGACCTCGCAAGTGACATCACCCTGGACAAGAACCGCAAGCACGAAATCCTGGCCGTGGTGGACCGCCTCGTTCTCAAGGAGGGTTCCAGGTCCCGCGTTGCGGAGTCGGTGGAGGCGGCTCTCCACCTCGGGGAGGGAATGGTCGCCGTGGAAGACCAGGAGGGGCGGCGGGAGATCTTCTCCGAGGAGTTCGCCTGCGTGAGATGCGGCATAAGCTTCCCGGAGCTCTCGCCCCGGCTGTTCTCCTTCAACAGCCCTTACGGCGCCTGCAAGACCTGCGGCGGCCTGGGCTACAGGCATGAGATAGACCCCGAGTTGGTGGTGCCCGATCCAGGCAGGAGCCTGATCGAGGGCGCTATAGCCCCCTGGGAAGCCGCTACCCAGACTCACTTCTACAGCGTCCTCCAGGCGCTTGCGGACCATTACCACTTCGACCTGACCGTGCCGTTCCGCGACCTAGAAGAGCGTATCCGGAACATCGTCCTATACGGGGCCGACGGCAACGAGATAATGGTCCGCCACAGGGATTCGCGCAACAGGGAGCGCACTTACTACACCAGCTACGAGGGGGTCATACCCACCCTCGAGCGCCGCCACCGCGAGACCGAGTCCGATTACGCGCGCTGGAGGATAGGCATGTTCATGAGCGTAAGACCCTGCCCCGACTGCGGCGGCGCCAGGCTCCGTCCGGAGGCGCTCGCGGTCAGGGTCGGCGGGCTCAACATCGCACAGCTCAGCGATCTTACCATCGAGCAGGCTCTTGGCTTCCTGAAGGACCTGGAGCTGGACAAACGCCGGAAGACTATCGCCTCGAGGCTTCTGAAGGAGCTGAAAGGCCGCCTCAAGTTCCTGGTGGACGTCGGGCTGGACTACCTCACGCTGTCCCGGCAGGCCGGCACGCTCGCGGGCGGTGAGGCCCAGAGGATAAGGCTCGCCACACAGATCGGCTCCGGCCTGGTTGGAGTACTGTACATACTGGACGAGCCCAGCGTCGGGCTGCACAAACGCGACAACCACCGGCTAATAGAGACCCTCAAGCGCCTCCGCGACCTGGGAAACACGGTCATAGTCGTCGAACATGACGAGGACACCATCCTGGCTGCCGACTTCGTGGTCGACATCGGCCCCGGCGCTGGCATCCACGGCGGTCATATCGTCGCGACCGGTTCGGTTGGAGACATAATAACGTGCGAGCGTTCCATTACCGGTCGGTACCTCTCAGGCGAAAAGAGCATCCCTATACCGCCTCTCCGCAGGACGCCGCCGGGGAGATACCTCACCGTCAGGGGGGCGAGCGAACACAACCTGAAGAACATAGACATCCCCTTCCCTCTGGGCGTCTTCACCTGCGTGACCGGCGTGAGCGGCTCGGGAAAGAGCACGCTGGTGAGCGATATCCTCTACCGCGGCCTGAAGAGGAAGCTCTCTTCATCGCGAACGCCCCCCGGCCGCCACTCCGGACTTGATGGAGTGGAGGAGATAGACAAGGTGGTCAACATCGACCAGTCGCCCATCGGGCGGACCCCGAGGTCGAATCCGGCCACTTACACCAAGGTGTTCGACGGCATAAGATCGTTGTTCGCGGGCTCGACCCAGGCCAAGATACGCGGCTACAAACCGGGGCGTTTCAGTTTCAACGTTCCGGGAGGCCGGTGTGAAGCTTGCCACGGCGAGGGCATGGTAAAGATAGAGATGCACTTCCTCCCGGACGTCTACGTCTCCTGCGAGGTCTGCAAGGGTAAGAGGTTCAACCGTGAGACCCTGGAGATAACCTACAAAGGGAAGAACATACACCAGGTCCTCGAGATGACGGTCGAGGAAGCAATGTCGTTGTTCGAGAACATCCCGGCGGTCCGCCGGCAGTTGCAGATCCTCTCCGACGTCGGCCTGGGGTACATCCGCCTGGGCCAGCCCGCTCCGACCCTGTCGGGCGGCGAGGCACAGAGGGTGAAGCTCGCCAGGGAGCTCGGCAAGAGGTCCACCGGCAGGACGCTCTACCTGCTCGACGAACCTACGACCGGCCTTCACTTCGACGACATTAGCAAGCTCATAGAGGTCCTGGACAGGCTGGTCGAGGGTGGGAACACCGTGGTGGTGGTCGAGCACAACATGGACGTGATCAAGGTGGCGGATCACATAATCGACCTCGGCCCCGAGGGCGGAGGCGGCGGGGGAGAGCTGGTCGCCAGCGGGGCTCCCGAGGAGGTCGCCCGAAACCGCCACTCCTATACCGGCAGGTATCTCAAGAAGGTGCTCACCGCAAAGTCCGCATCCGTTGGAAAGTCATGAAGGAAGGCCTGAAAGCAAAACTCGAATCCCTGCCGGCCAAACCCGGGGTCTACGTCTTTCGCGACGGCAACGACCAGGTCATCTACGTGGGCAAGGCCAAGTCGCTCTCCGACCGGGTACGCTCTTACTTCCGCTCAGCAGCCCCCGGCGACCTGAAGGGCAGGGCGCTCCGCGGAGAGATCGATGACCTGGAGGTCACCGTCTGCAGGACGGAGGTCGATGCCCTGATACTCGAGTCGACCTTGATAAAACGCTACAAGCCCCGCTACAACGTCATGCTGCGGGACGACAAGAGTTACCCGTACGTCTCAGTGACCGTTTCCGACGAATACCCTACGGTGTCGCTGACGCGGGGCAGGCGCATGCGGGGGGTCAAGTACTACGGTCCTTACGTCAACGCGCGCGCGGCTCGGAATACCATACGGATGCTGTCCAAGGTCTT
Source organism: Actinomycetota bacterium (assembly GCA_020062425.1). Taxonomy (GTDB): domain Bacteria; phylum Actinomycetota; class Geothermincolia; order Fen-727; family Anoxymicrobiaceae; genus JAGUWJ01. The sequence continues at coordinate 1,769 of JAGUWJ010000179.1, read as the reverse complement.
TCCCCTGCGCCACTGCACCGGCAGGGCTCCCGGCCGCAAGGAGGGCTCCCCGTGCCTGTACTACGAGATGAAGATGTGCCTCGGTCCTTGCAGGGGAGACGTGGACCCCGAGGAATACGCCAGGCACGTGAGGCAGTACTGCGATTTCCTCGAAGGCAGGCACGCGGACGTCCTGGAGGAGCTCGACGCGCGTATGAGGGCTGCGTCGCGAGACCAGGAGTACGAGGAGGCCGCACGGCTGAGGAACCAGATAGATACCGCGAAAAAGGTGATCCGCCACAACAGGGCGCTGTCCTCGTCCACCGAGGACTACGACGTCATCGGCTCCTTTGCAGACGAGACCAGGGGTTGCTTCGCGGTTGCCCAGAACCGAGGAGGCTTTCACCTCGGCAACCTCGTCTTTTTCACCGACCTGCACGACGAGATAGACAGTGACGAGCTTGTGTCCGAGTTCCTCAAGCGCTACTACGACCAGGCCGGCTCCATACCGGGCAGGATAATCGTGCCCGCGGTGGTCGAGGAGGAGGTCGACCCGCTCAAGGAATGGCTATCCTCGCAGAGAGGCTCGGGGGTTGACATCCGGATCCCCAGGAGGGGTGGAAAGCTCCACGAGATGTCTCTCGCCTGCGCGAACGCGAGGCTGGCGCTGGAGGGCTCGAAGCTCCAGCGTTCCAGGGACCGGGAGACCACCGAAGCCGCTATGGCCGAGCTGGCTGCTGCGCTCGAACTGGAGAAGTACCCCCTGCGCATCGAGTGCTACGACATCTCGACGTTCGGCGGCGCCGCTTCAGTCGGATCCTTGGTCGTCTTCCAGGACGGTCTTCCGGCCCGCAGGGATTACAGAAGGTTCACCATCAAGTTCACCCCGGGGGTCGACGACGTGGGGATGATGCGTGAGGTCCTCTACCGCAGGTTCAAGCGTCTTGCCGCCGAGGCCGAATACAAGAGGTCCGATGAGCGCGCCTCCTCGTGGGGCAAAGTCCCGGACCTGGTCCTCCTGGACGGCGGCGTTGGTCAGCTCGGGGCGGCTCGTGACGTCTTGAAGGTGCTGGGTTTCGAAAGAGTGGAGATCGCGGCGCTTGCCAAGCGGCTGGAGGAGGTGTTCCGGCCCGGAGCCTCTGAACCGCGCGTACTTGCCAGGAACTCTGAAGCGCTGTTCCTGCTGCAGAGGATAAGGGACGAAGCCCACCGCGTAGCCGTGACCTACAACCGCTACCTCATGGAGAGGTCGACCTCCAGCTCCTGGCTTGACGGCATCACCGGGGTTGGACCTTCCAGGAAGAAGGCGCTGATCCGACACCTCGGTTCGCCCCAGAAGGTCATGCGGGCATCACTCGACGAGCTCAGCGCCGTCCCCGGAGTCCCGGAGAGCGTGGCCGAAGCCGTCTACAAGGCCGCGAGACTTATAGAAGGGGGTCCGCATGAATAGAAATGCACCGGCATCTCCCGCGACAGCCGTCATAGCGGTAGGAGTCCTCGATTTCCCCGTCTGGCTCGAAGAAGGGCGAGTGGTACGCCTGGATCTGCCGGAGCTGCCCGGCCGCGTGTGCAGGGAGACCAAGGACGACGTCAGAATAGATATTAGAGAGAACGTGGAGGACAAGGATCGGGAGACCCTGGGTGAGCTGGGCGAGTTCCTGAGAGACGCCATGGCCGGGATTCCGCCCCGGACGGTACCCCCGGTGGACTTCACGGGCACGAGCGAGTTCGTGGCGGAGGTGATGGACATCGTAAGGGCGATATCCTGCGGGACTACACGCAGCTATGGG
>JAGUWJ010000146.1 GCA_020062425.1 Actinomycetota bacterium | reverse complement strand
TCGAAGGGCCTTCTACCTCCCCTGAGCCGGTCATGTAGGTGATCTCGACATCGGTAGGGGTATCGTTGGGGTTCTGTACGAGCACGTAGGTGGTGTAGCCCACGTCGTAGCCTACCGCCCCTTCAGCGAGATAGAAGTCGGCTGCAGGCGTGGTGGTGCCGATGGAGTCGTGGCCTTCACGCCTTCCGTTCCTGTACATGGCCCGCTCCGGGATGACCGGCTTATCTGAGGTGACCTTTATGGAGGCGTCTTCTTCCCCTATGTCGTCCAACATGCTGAAGGACTCGCGGGAGTTAGCCCCCACCGTCTTGGTGACTGTCTTCGGGCCCTCTCCCTCTATCATGTAGGTGACAGAGCAGGTGGCCTCATCCCCGTTGGGGTTCTGGATGAGTAACCAGGTCTCGAACCCCCAGTTGGTGCTCCCCTCGGGGAGGTACCAGGTTTGAGCCGGGGCGGTGACCCCCACGCTGGTGTGCGCTTCCTCACCTGAGCCTGCGTTCCAGCTCATGGTGCGGTCGACGGCTATCGCTTTCGTGTTGTCTGAGCAAACCACTTTCGTAGAGAAGTCCTTCGCTCCCCCCATGGCTGCGACAAGGGCCTCGTTGGTGATGGTGGTCTGTGAGAGAGCGGGAAGCGGTATCTCTTGAGTGACGTTCGAGCTCCCCTTGGGCATGTAGGTTACTCTCGCCGTCACGGCGCTCTTATTTGGGTTCATGATAGAGATGTAGGTGGAGAACCCCCAGGCGGTAGAGCCTTCCGCCAGGTACCAGGTTGAGGAGGGGGAGACGGAGGAGGGTGGCTTGGGAGGTTCGGGTGGCTCGGGCACGGGAGCGTTCACCGTGAAGCAGTCGTAGAGAGTATCGCTTTTGCCGTCGTCGTTGTGTTTCACGTAGAGGTCCCAGCCCGAGGCGGCCGTGGCATTATCGGGAATCGCGAAGTCAGCGGTCATCCTGGTCGGGGAGATCCGCCTCACGTCCTTACCGGCAATGATCTCGCTTCCCCTCTTGAGCCGCACGGTTGTGGACACGTCGCGGAAGCTGTTACCGGTGATGGATACGTCGTTCAGGCTCTGTCCCCGGTCGCCTTTGTTTGGCGCGATTCCCGTCACATTGGGTGCGGGGTTAGGAACAGTGAACATCTTGAAATTGCTGTCTCCCCAATCTGTGTGCACTGTCACCGGGACCGTGCCGCTCACCCCGGGTGGCACCTTGCACTTTATTTTCGTGTCCGGGTACTCCCATGAAGTGTACTCGGTGGCGGGCACGGAGCCGAACGACACGTATGAGCTGTCCTCCTTGGCACCGAAGCTAGTGCCGTTGATGGTGATTTCAGTACCAACGGGCGCGCTGGCTGGAGATAAAGAGGTTATCGCGGGTCGAACCGTGAAGTTCTCGGGAGTGGTAGCGTGTGATAATCCATGGCTCTGGACAAGCAGAGGCATCGGCCCGTGGTATACATCTTGTGGTACCTGCACTTCTATTTGCGTAGGTGTCCACGAGATGGCTTCGCTCGCGCGCACCCCGCACGCTCCGAAGTATATCATGGGCTCATCCAGGTCTGTTTCGAGGCCGAAATCGGTACCTTTAATGGTTACCAGGTCCCCTATTACTCCTGATGTCGGGCTGAATGAATCGATGTGAGGGGCGACGAGAGGCTCGACCGTGAAATCGACGGGCATGGTCTTGCCCCAGCGGTTGTGCACTCTCAACTGGCACTGCCCTGCCGGGGCTCCGTTCGGGACGAAGGTGTGTATCTCGTTGTCCGACCAGGTGCCGAATCCGCTTGCCTGGGTACCTCCGAACATGACGAAACCATCGCCCTGGGCGGCACCGAATCCACCGCCGTCTATGGTCACCATCGTCCCTGCGGGTCCGGAGGCGGGAGAGACATCGGCGACGAGATGTGTATGAAGGACATGGTTCTCACCCGCTGCCCAGGCCGCGTCCCTTGCTGGTGCGGTTACACCACGCCATCCCATTGAGAACGATACAGGAGAGACTTGCGACTCCCAGGAGTCTCCCCCGTCAGCTGTCTTGAAAAGACCGTCACCCACCGCAAAGGCAGTGTTCTCATCGAACGCGGATATACCCCCGATATTACCGGCGGTCGGGCTCGGTTGGTCTTCCCAGGTCGCGCCGTCCTCGGTCTTGATGACGACGCCTGTTGCCGTGGGTGTCGTCTGACTTCCAACGGCCCAAGCCGTTTTCGCATCGACAGCGCTGACACCATAGAAGCTTGCATCAGGCGTCGGACAGGTCTGAAGGAGCCAGTCGCTCCCGTTAGTGGTCTTGAGGATGACTCCGCTCAGCCCTACCGCCCACGCCGTGTTAGCATCTATGGCACTAACGTCACAAAGAGACGTTGCGGCGGGAGACTCTTGTGTCGTCCAGTGGTCTCCTCCATCCGTTGTCTTGGCTATCCTGGCGCTCGCGCCGCCGTAGTTTCCAACAGCCCAAGCAGTGTTCTCGTCGACGGCCGAGAGGTAATACCAGGCGTCAGCGAGGCCGTGCGATTTCTGCTCCCAGTTCTCGCCTCCATCGATACTTCTATACACGATACCGTGTATGCCCGTGACCCAGACAACTTCGGGTGATGGGGATGAGACCCCGTACAGCGGCTGACCTGGCACGTCGTAAACCATAGTCCAACTGGCTCCCGCGTCGCTGGTCTTATACACCCGCCCATCGTAGGCACCGCTCTTAGAGCAAGCGACATATGCTGTATTAACGTCCGGCGCGTCAATATCCCCAACCTGGTAATCGAAGGAGATGCCAAGGGTCTGCCAATCTGTGCCGTTCTCGGTCCTTGTGAGGGTCCCGGAGTTACCCGCGGCCCAGGTGGTGCCCTCCGCGTTGTCCGCCGCCCGCAAAGGTCGTGGAGCAATAGAGGTCTGTGCGGTCCAATCGACGCCGTTTGTTGTCACTAGTGCCCCGCCCGCCGAACCGTCGGCGCCGACAGCCCACACGTGTGTCGCATCCGTCGCGGTAAGGCCATACAAGTTAAAGTCGTTCGTGCCTGTATCCGCGAGCTCCCAGTCACTGCCGCCGTTGTCGGTCTTGTATATCGAGGCAAGGTTGACCCCCCATCTCTTTCCTGCCACATAGACGTTGCTCTCGTTAACCGCGCAAACCGCGAAGAGGAATTCCTGTTTGTCGGAATGATCCAACTGCACACCCCAGTTAACGCCGTTGGCGGTGGCTACTATCATTCCCCTGTTGTCGACCGCCCAGACGTTGGTAGTGCTTGCAGCGCTCACACCGAGGTAGTAATCACCGGGTACGCTTATCGGTGACGTCTGCACGCCCCAGTCGACGCCGTTTGACGTCTTTAGAATCGTATGATTGTTCCCTACCGCCCAGGCGGTCTGGGAATTGACTGCCGTTATGTCGTACAGGACCTCGCTGGTTGGAGATGTCTGCTGCACCCAGGTCGCTCCCCCGTCGGTGGTTTTGAGTATTGTCCCGCTCTCGCCGACCGCCCATGCCGTACTGGCGTTCACTGCCGCGACGCCCTGAAGCTGGACGTTAACCCCTGCGCTCTGGATATACCAGGTGTCGCCACCGTCGGTGCTCCTCACTATCGCGGACCTGACCCCACCGCCGACACCCCCGACCGCCCACAGGTTGTCAGAATCGGCCGCAGATATATCGACCAGGTCGTCGCCGACAGGGAACGGCACCTGGCTGCACCATTTGGTCGTCTCGTCGGCACAAGCCTCAGAGGAGCTCAGAAGCAGTGGGACAGTGGAAGATAAGAACATCAGCACAAGGAGTGCTGCAAGCACACGTATACGATGTGAGAACACCCTCAGTCCCTCCTGCGTCACTCAGTGATCCAGATAATAACCACAATGATTGTATGCTTGGGACAGTACTGTGGGCAACAGCCATTCGGGGGATGCAGTCGGGAGCAACGAACAGACTTGGACGAAAATCCACGAAAGCCCCGTCACGCGCGGGATGTATTATATTGGCACCAGGTTAGGAGGGCCTTAGCACTCATGGCGCAGGATGATTTCAAGAATAACGGAAACCGCGTCTCCACCGGAGAGCCGAAGCCTGCCGTCCCGCCCCCCGTCGCCGCGCT
>JAGUWJ010000095.1 GCA_020062425.1 Actinomycetota bacterium | reverse complement strand
CGCGCGCCAGGTTGAGCTGGCCGAGATCGGCCACGGGAGTGGGTCCTCCCGCTTCAGAAACGGCGTCCGATACCCTGGAGCCCTCGCTCAACCTGTACAAGCCCGGACTGGCAACCGCACCCGCCACGTGGACGGTTATGCTCGGGGCTGCCCTTCGTTTCCCGGCGGCGCCTTCGACCACTTCGATCCTGGCCGGCCTCGACCGGACCATCGAGTATATGCCTCCGAGAGCTATAGCCGCCGCCAGCGCCAGCACTACCGCCAGTTGAGCCCGGGTGAGGCTCTCCGCGGCATCCTCGAGTGAGTCCACAATCCGTCGGAGTCTTGATCTCAGTGTGGAATATGCCTGCATTGCTTGATATTTATATCACAAGCAGTACAGGCAAATCAATGCCCTGGATGATGAGGTTGCTTTCTCCGGCAGGCGGGCCGTGCCTCAGACGACTATGTTGACCAGCTTCCCGGGGACCACGATGACCTTGCGTATCTCGCTCCCGCCGATGAACCGCCTGGCGTTCTCACACTCGAGCGCAAGGCCCCTCAGCTCTTCGTCGCTCGAATCCGCGGGCACGGTCAGCCTGTCCCTGACCTTCCCGTTGACCTGAACTACAAGCGTCACCTCTTCGGGCCGGGCGAGCTCCTCGTCGTAAGAAGGCCACGGCTGGCGGTGCACGCTGCCGTCGCCTCCCACCGCTGTCCAGAGCTCCTCGGAGATGAAGGGTGCGAACGGCGCGAGAAGGCTGAGCACGCTCGACACGGCTTCCTCCAGGACTTCCCGGGCGGGCGGGCCCTCTGAGGTGTAGTGGTATATTTCGTTCACCAGCTCCATTATGAAGCTGATCGCGGTGTTGAAAGCGAACCGCTCCACATCTCTTGTGACCATGGCTATGGTCCTGTGGGTGAGGCTGCGCATGGCGCGGTGCCTGGAGGCTTTTTCTCCTGCCTCCTCCGTGTTCCCGTTGCTCTGAGGCAGGTACCGCTCGTGGACCAGCCTCCAGACCCTCCCCAGGAAGCGGTGGGCGCCTTCCACCCCCTGGTCGCTCCAGTCCTTGTTCAGCTCGGGCGGACCCATGAACAGCACATAGAGCCTCAGTGTATCGGCGCCCAGGCGCTCGATGTAATCGCCGGGCGTCACCACGTTGCCCTTCGATTTCGACATCTTGGCGCCATCCTTGGTTATCATGCCCTGGCAGAGGAGGTTCGAGAACGGCTCCTCGAAGTCGATCAGCCCCAGGTCGCGCAGGACCTTGGTGAAGAACCTGGAGTACAGAAGGTGCAGGATGGCGTGCTCGATGCCACCTATATACTGGTCGACCGGCATCCAGTACTCGACTGCGGAACGATCGAAGGGCGCGCTGTCATCCAGGGGGCTCACGTACCTGAAATAGTACCACGACGAATCCACGAACGTGTCCATGGTGTCGGTTTCCCTGCGCGCGTCACCCCCGCACGTCGGGCATGCGGCCTTGTAGAACGATTCGCTCAAGGGCAGCGGGGACTTGCCGCCCTCGGCGAGGCTGAGGTCCTCAGGGAGGATGACCGGCAGGTCGCTCTCCGGCACGGGAACGGTGCCACATCGCTCGCAGTAGATTATCGGGATCGGGGCGCCCCAATAGCGCTGTCTGGAGACTAGCCAGTCCCTCAGCCTGTAATTCACCGCTCCTCGTCCCCAGCCCCGACTCTCCAGCAACTCGATCACCGCCGCCTTCCCCTGCTCGCTGTCGGTGCCGTCGAAGTCGCCGGAATCTACCATGACCCCCGGACCCTCATAGGCTTCTTCCATGTCGCCGGCGGCCAGGGTCTCACCGGGGGGCTGGATGACCACGCGGACGGGGAGCCCGTATTTCCCTGCGAACTCGAAGTCGCGCTGGTCGTGCGCCGGCACCGCCATGACCGCCCCCGTGCCGTACTCCTTGAGGACGAAGTTGGCCGTATAGACGGGGACCCTCTCCCCGTTCACGGGATTGAAGACGTGATCCCCCAGGAACACTCCGTCCTTCTCAGCCTCCATGGCGGTCCTCTCGAACTCCGAGCGCCCGGCGAGCCTCTTCCTGAAAGCCTCCACCTCGGCCTCTATCGCCGTGCCCCTTGCCAGCCGGTCCACCAGCGGGTGCTCCGGCGCCAGCAGGAAGAACGTCACGCCGTAGAGGGTGTCGGGCCTGGTGGTATAGATCTCTATCTTCTCCCCGCTCGACTCGAGCGTGAAGACCACCTCGGCGCCGTCCGACTTGCCTATCCAGTTGCGCTGCATTGTGAGGACACGCTCAGGCCACTCCTCCAGCAGATCCACGTCCTCGAGCAGCCGCTCGGCGTAATCGGTTATCCTGAAGAACCACTGGTTCAGCCAGCGGATATCCACAAAAGTGCCACACCTCTCGCAGGAACCGTCCGAGAGCACCTGTTCGTTCGCGAGGACTGTCCCGCATGACGAGCACCAGTTCGTCGCGGCGTCGGCCTTGTAAGCGAGGCCCCTCTCGAACATCTTCAGGAACAGCCACTGGGTCCACTTGTAGTAAGGCGGCTCGCAGGTGGAAAGCTCGCGGGTCCAGTCGTAGGCGTACCCGAGCTTCTTCAAGTCCTCGCGGATTAATGCGATGTTCTCCCTGGTCCACTCTGCAGGGTGTACGCCGCTGGAGATGGCCGCGTTCTCTGCCGGGAGCCCGAAAGAGTCGTAGCCCATCGGATGGAGCACGTTGAACCCCCTGCGCATGCTGAAGCGTGCCACCACGTCACCCAGGCAGTAGTTGGCGACGTGTCCCATGTGAGCCGGACCGCTGGGGTAAGGGAACATGACCAGGACGTATTTCTTGGGAATGCTGGCGTCCTCGACGGCGGCGTAGCTGCTCTCTTCCTCCCAGCGCTTGCGCCACTTCGCCTCTATCTCTTTGTGGTCATATTCCGGTGCGGTCAATGCAACCTCCAGATCGCAACCGATGATACCATAAGGGAAAACCGTGCACGAAGAGCTCGGCGCCGCCCCCGGCCACGGCGCCGGCCAGTCAGGTACGAGCGCCCGAGAGGCCGTTCAATACGAACCCCACCATCTCGTCGGCCAGGTTGTCGATGTCTATCTCCACCATGCCGCCGAACAGCACGTCCGAGTACGGGACCTGGAGAAAGACCAGGAACATGGCGCGGGATACCAGGCCGGTGTCCACCGGCCTGAAGATGCCGTCCGATACCCCTCGGTTCAGGAACTCCGTGAAGAGGGCGAGCATCCTCCTCTCGAAATCGTCCCATATGGCGTAAAAGGTGGGATCCGACCTGTACGGCTCCTGGAAGTAGACACGTATCACGTTGCGGTTGTGGAGGAATAACCTGTAGGACAGCGCAAGACTCGCCCGCAGGTTCGGCACCAGGAGGTCCGCGTCCTGAACGCTCAGCATGTCGCCGACGGCTTCGTAGAGCGCCCTGAACACGCCGGTGATTATCTCGAAGAGGACCTGGCGCTTGTTGGAGAAGTGCTTGTAGAAGGTAGCCCTCGCTATACCCGCATCTTTCAGGATGTCCGAGACGGTGGTGCCCCGGTAACCTTTCCTGGCGAACACCGATTTCGCACTCGAAAGTACAAGAGCTCTGGTGTCTCTCCTTGCCAAGTCAACACCCCTCACCCAGACAGTACGGACAAACTGGCATCCCTCGACGGGACTCAGACTACCATACGTCTGCGGGCAATGCTCGGCGGTGCGGGAGGGCACGGCGGGTGCAGTTGCGATATACACCGCATTGTCGGGCGCGTTCTTGTGGGAACCGGGGGGCGCTGAAGCTAAAGCACAGTCTCGGGTCCGACCCCATCGGTGGTCGCCAGCCAGACCACCATCTCGCGCTGGAGTTCCTTCGCGCGGCGATCCATCCTGGGACGGGACGCCGATACCCCGGGAACCCCCGGGAGGGACCTGCCGACGCGACCCCTCAGGGAGAACCTGAAAGCCTCGGTCAGGCCCACCAGCGCCACGGCTGTCAAGAGAAGCTCACCCAGCTTTTTCATATCACGTATACCTCCACACGTTATAACGAGGGATAAGGCCGGTAGGTTCTGCCCGGAGCACATCTCGTCCATCACGTTGTAGAATTGGACAGAGTTCCGGTGCGTGCCTTACCGAAGCCACTTGGTCCAGCGGGAACGGCCCGATTTGGTGAACGCGCACCTCGAGGAGTTCCTGTTCGGAGGTCGCGGATGAGAAAGGTCGTCATGCTCGCCTTGCTTTTCCTGACCGCCCATGTCGCGGCCGGCTGCGCGGCTGGCCCGTCGGAAGAGCGCCCGGAGCCCGGCGCCTCTTCAAGGTCCAGCGTAAGTGAACAGCAGGGTTTCTCGGTGACTCTCAAGGTTCAGCCGGCAACGACCGGGCAGGAGGGCTCTTTCTCCCTGACGCTGGAGGTAAGGAACGTCTCCGGTGAGCCGCGCGACTTCGTGCTGCCCAGCGCGCAGGTCTTCGAGTTCGTCGCTTTCGAGGCAAAGGGCCCCGAGGTGTGGCGGTGGTCCGAGGGCATGGTTTTCGCGCAAGCGCTTCAGCCTTTGTCGCTGGAACCCGGGGAGGGAAGAGTCTTCAAAGCTGCGCTGCCCGCTGCCGGCCTGAGCCCGGGGAGGTACCTCATCCAGGGTTATTTCACGGGACTCCCGGAGACAAGACCAGGTGTCGAGGTCGAGGTGTCCGGACCCTGACGGACCATGTTCATCACAGGTAGCGCCTTCGCCCCTCCTTCATCAACAGACCTTCACCGACGCTGGCGAGCCTGATGTCCTTTGTCATGAGGTTCAGCGGGAATCGTCCGGCGAGCTGCCTCGACTCGGCAAGGTCGCTAACCCACTGCCCCCATTTCGCGTACGAGATGCCCATGTATATCAGCAGGCCCCTCAGGTCGAGCCACTCCTCCCCACCTTCGAACGCGGCTTCGACAAGCATCATCGACAGCGAACGGTACGCCTCGAGCGCTGAGAGGTGATGTATCCAGGAGAAGGCTTCTGATCCCTCCAGGCCGAGCGCCTCGTCACCATGTTCCTCCAGTCCGCCTCTCAACTCTTCCGCACAGGCCTCGAACGTTCCCGCGAGAGCGGAAAGCGCCAGCGTCCGCTCCCGTGCGAAAGAGGCCTTCCCCTGCTTCGAGTGAGCGTCTCCGGGGCGCCCCAGCATCGCTTCATCGCCGACGCCCACCCCGTCGAAGGAGAGCTCGCCGTGCGGTGAGGTCCGCAGGAAATTGAGGTCCATGGTCCGCGCCTCGAAGCTCTCCGGTCCTGACTCCACCAGGAACGCGGAAAGCTCCTTGCGCTCGCCTTGCTCCCGGCCCGTCACCGCTACCACTATCAGCAAGTCCGCGACGGGACCGTCCGTTATGTATATCTTTGCGCCGTCGATGACGAACCCTGAGCCGGACCTGCGGGCGGTGGTGTTTATGCCCCCGGGGTGAGCGCCGGTAGCCGGTTCCGACACGGCGACGGCCCCCACCATGGTCCCGGCGGTGAGCCCGGGGAGGTACTCGCTCTTCTGCCGCTCGGTACCGTGCTCCTCGATGGACTTCACGCATAGGGCCAGGTGGGTTATCCAGGAAAGGGTGAGTCCCAGGTCGCATCCATGCTTGGCGAACTCCCGAACGGACACGGCCAGTTCGCGGGGCGTCCCGCCTGAGCCTCCGTACTGCTCCGGGACAGTGATCCCGAGAAGGCCGAGCTTTCCCATCTCGTTCCATAGCGTCCTGGAGAACACGCCATCCGCGTAACGCTGCTCCAGAGTGGAGAGCACTTTCTCCCTCGCGAACGACCTTACCTCTTCCAGGGAAGGGACTTCTGCCAAACGCATCCCCTTCTCAGATTATCCTGTCGCCCACCAGCGGTGGCATGCACGAATACGCCTCATCCAGGGCGACTACCCCGACCTCTACTCCAAGCCTCTTCTCGAAGCGTTCCAGCCTTCCCTTCACCTGGTACGTCATCAGGTCCATGGTCAGGGCGTTCGCGGCGATCCGGGCGCCCCGTTCGAGCTGCCTCACCCTCTCGTTGTACGGCGAGACCTTGAACAGCATCTCACCTGGCGCCCGCGCCAGAACGCCGAAGATGTGGACCACGTCGGGAAAGCCGTCTTCGCCCGCATATGCGATCACTTTGACTGACATTATGCTGTTGAACTTCGCCCTTACCGGCCCGGGTATCTTCACCCCGCCCGCATCAGGCCCGCTGCCGGCTAATGCCAGGGTGCGCATGGCGAGGAACTCCACCCCGACCTTTGCCATGGGCAAGCTCTTCGGGAGCGGGAGCACCTCGACGACACGGGCCACCGCTACGTTCCGTATCCCGGCATAGGCGTTGTAGCGGAAGAAACCAATGTTGTTGATCTTCTCGATGTAGGGGCCGCTCTCGGTCCAGCCCTGTACCTCCGCCTTGAATCCCGCCATCTCCAGCTTGTCAGTGATAACGATGCTGGCGATCCTCGGATTCTGGTCCAGGTTGGCCTTGGTCTTGACCATCATGAACTCGCCGAACGCCACCTCGCCACTGCCGGCCGGGATCTGGCTGACCACCAGCACCACGTTGGGGATGCCGTCCGCGGACACCGTGGCCAGGAACTTGGCCGCCTCCTCCACCTCGTATAGCGCCGACGCGTGCCGGTCGAGCTCCACCGCAAGACTCTCCGCATCCTTTACGAGTTCCACTTGCGATCCCTCCTTTATTACGCCGCCGCTACGAGGACCGGGTGGTCCCAGACCAGCACACCTCGGGCACTCCGGCAGCTCGTGCCTTTTCGGCAAGGGCCTCCATCGCCTCCGCCGAGAGCAGGGGCACACCCTCGAGCTCCCAGGTCATGTCCAGGCGGGAGTACTTGGAGCCGCAGGTGTTGTTGAAGGCGAGCAGGTCCCACCTCTCCACGCTGGGAAGCTCCTCCGCGATGAACCTCCCGATGGAAGCGATGTTCTCAGCCGAGTCCGTACAGCCGGGGACCACCGGAGTCCTGACCCATACCGGCCTGCCGCTCGAGGACACCATGCGCGCGTTCTCGAGGACGGGTTCGAGCTCCACGCCGGTCAGCTCGAGGTGCTTTGCGGGATCCATATGCTTGAGGTCCAGCAGCACCATGTCCGCGGACTCCAGCAGCTTCTCCAGCACTGTTCCGCTGGCGAAGCCGCACGTATCGAGCGCGGTGTGGAGACCAGCCTCCTTGCTCAGCCTGAGCAGCTCCGCCACGAAACGAGGTTGCATGCTGGGTTCTCCCCCCGATACCGTCACCCCGCCTCCGGAGTTCCGGTAGAAAGCCTCGTCGCGGTACACCTCCTGGAAAGCTTCATGGGGGGTGTAATCCTTCCCCACCAGCTCAAGCGCACGCGCGGGGCAGGCGTCCGCGCACCTGCCGCAGGCGTCGCAACGTTCGCGGTCGATCGTCATTCCCGACCTGCCCAGCTCGAGAGCGCCGTTGGGGCACGCCTCCAAGCAGTCCCTCGCCCCTATGCAGCGGACGTCGAACCACATCAGCTGGCGCTCGAAGGCGATGCCCTCCGGGTTGTGGCACCAGACGCAGCGCATGGGGCACCCTTTCATGAACACGGTGGTCCTGATACCCGGCCCGTCCTCGATGGAAAACCTCTGGATGTTGAAGACGACCCCGGTCTGCTGCGGGTCACCTCCCCGGCCTTCGGGTTCGCTACAGCTCATGCGACTCACGGGCGATTATCTCGTTCTGAATCTCACGTCCCAGCATGACGAAGTATGCGTTGTATCCGGTGACCCTTACCAGGAGGTTGGTGTAGTCGCTCGGGTGGCGTTGCGCCTCATTCAGCGTTTCTGGGTCGATGACGTTCACCTGGAGGGCGGTGCCACCCTTCTCACCGTAGCCCCGCAGGTACGCCGCGAGCTTGTCCACCCTTTCCTCTCCTCTGAGCAGGGAGGGGTTGAACGATATTGTGTGGGAGTCCCCGTTGGGCGCGCTCTCCAGGCCAAGCTTGCCGAGTGAGAGCGCCACCGCGGTGGGCCCGCTCCTGTCGGCGCCGGCCACGGGGCACAGGCCGTTGGACAGGTAAGTCCCACGCCTTCGACCGTCGGGTGTGGCTGCTGTACTCGGAGCGTACGCAATCCAGTAGTTCCATGACAGGTACCCACCCCTGTAACGCCTCCCGGTGGAGGTCCTGTGCCTGAAGACCTCCTCGGTCCAGAACCTCGACAGGTAACGCGCCACATCGTCGGCGTAGTCATCGTCGTTCCCGTACTTCGGCGCCCGGTTCAGCAGCGTCTGCCTCAGCTTCTCGTGCCCCTCGAAGTTGTCCTCTATGGCCTGGATGAGCTCGTCCATGGTGACCGCTCCGTCCTCGTACACCAGTTTCCTCACCGCCGAGAGGGAGTCCGCGGCGGTGGCGAATGCAACCCCCTCCACGGTGACGAAGTTGTGCTCCGGCCCCGCATTTGTGACGTCCCGGCCGGACTCCGCGCAGCCTTTCACCAGAGCCGAAAGGTACGGCGTCGGCTCGAAGCGCGACCTGATCGAATCACTGAGGTCGTAGACCTCCATGAACCGCTTCAGCATGGCCTCGAGCTGGGTCTCGAAAGCTCTCTTGAAATCGTCCCAGGACCCGAACCGGCACGGGTCGCCGGTGCGGGGCCCGCACCTGTCGCCGGTCGCCTGGTCCTTGCCGTCGAACAGTGTCAGCTCCACCGCCTTCGCGAGGTTGACGTTCACGTCGACCGTGCCTGAGCGGTCGTTGCCCTGCAGGGTGTTCTCAAGGCATCCGACCGGCGCGTAGTCCCAGATGTCCTCTTCGGGCAGGCCCTGCCAGCGCAGTGCAGCTTCTGATGCTTCGTCGAAGTTGAGCAGGAAAGGTGCGCCCTGTGCGCCGGCGATCATGCCCGCGACCCTCTTCATCAGCTCCGGCGGCGTGCCGTTGTGCAGCCTGACGTTCGGCTTGGGCTCAAGGAGGTTCATCTCCTCGATAACGTCCAGTATCAGCCAGGTCAGTTCGTTGGACGTATCCTCTCCTTCCGCTCCGTGCCCCCCTATGGTGATCAGCTGCCCGTAGCCGCTGGTTATTCCGCGGGTGCGGCCGACCTTGTACATGAAATCGTACGCGTAGTTGGGCTTTATCCAGAAACAGTCCAGCAACTCGCGGGCGCGCTGCCTGTCCAGCCTGCCAGATTCAATATCCCCTATGAAGTACCGGTAGAGGTACTGGTCAATGCGCCCGGGTGATAGGCCGGGCCCCGGGTACGACTCCTGCACCATGACCAGCATGTGCACGAACCAGAGCGCCTGAAGGGCCTCGTGGAATGTCTCGGGCGGCTCCCAGGAGACCTTGTCGCATATGCGGGCCATTTCCAGCAGCTCTCCGGCGCGCTCTTCGTCCCCGCATTCCCCGGCGAGCCTTCTCGCCTCCGAAGCATAACGCCTGATGAGGTCGCGTGCCCCCTCGCAGCAGATTACCAGCGCCTCCAGCATCTCCTTCTGCTGACGGCTCTCCGCCTTCTCCCCGAGGCCGCGGAAGTACTCGACCAGCCCCTTGAAGCCCAGCTCCAGGGCTCGCGGGTAATCGGGTATCAGGTGGCCTGGAGTGGCGCCGGCGTTGCCCATCCCGTGAGAGTTGAGGAAGTCCATCTCCTTCATCCACTTCATGGTCGCCCGCCGCCAGGAGCGGGCTTCTTTCCTGTTCTGGGCCCTGGAGAGAGCCACGTTGAAATGGCCGCCCACGATGAGCTCGCCTTCGAGTATCTGCACCGGAAGGTAGTTCCTGACCACCTCGCTGAAGAAGATCGCCGCCCGGACTACCAGTGGCTTGTCCCAGAAATCCCCCGGGAGATCCACCTTCGTGGCCATCATGGGCAGGGATTCCATGAACGCCTTGTGGAACGGGAACAGGTCGGGCACCACGCCCCAGAGGCACGGAGACCACACGGTATCCCATTCCGTCCCGGTAGTGAAGGGCATTATCTCGTTGCGGAAGTGGTCCCGTCCCGCTATGTCCACATACTCGTCCCGAAGCTGGGATACCCTGGGTGGGAGTTCAGGTGACGGGTTCCAGAGTTCTCGAGCGGTAAGGGCGCCGGCTTCTTCCACTGCCAACCTCCTGTCCGGGTATAGTCTCTATCTCGGATAGAATATACCATAGAGGCCTGTTGTCGGACCTTGATATCCCTCACGTATGGAGTAGGCCCTGGAGGTGCGAGATGACTGAAGCGAAGAGGCCGTTCCCGCTTACGATGCTGTCCGGTCTGCTGGGCATCACCGGCGTCATGACCGCGCTGTTCTGGGTGATGTTCTTCACCGGGAAGATCAAGGCCGCCGAGACCGAACAGGACCAGTCGTTCGAGAGAGCTTTCCCCCTTGCGGATTCCTGGATGATCGCCTGCGCGCTGGTCGCGTCACGGAACATCCTGCGGTTGAACCGCAAGGGATTCTTCTCCGGCGCGGCAGCGGGCAGCGCGCTGATATTCCTGTCCTGCATGGACATCCTTTACTCACTGGAGAACGGGAAGTACTGGCCGCTCGACCCGGACCGCGCCACCATGCTTTTCATCCACCTCTGGACCGGCAGCCTGGGGGCGGCCACCCTTTCCCGGCTCTGGAAGAACAGGGAGTTCTTCTCCGACGAATAGCCGCGCGCATTTCGGTCCGGCCCTAGGGAAACGGCGGCGCCGGGGGCCTGGCAAGGGCCCTGGCCACGCCGGCCGCTATCAGCAGCACCAGAAGGAAAGCCCCGCACACCGCGAGAAACACCCAGAAATCGCCGGCCCGGCTCGAGCT
>JAGUWJ010000132.1 GCA_020062425.1 Actinomycetota bacterium | reverse complement strand
GGCCTCGCGGCGCTCGCCGCCGCGGTGGCTGTGGGGGCGGGCCTGGCAGCGGTGCAGCTCATCCCCACTTACGAGCTCATAGGCCTTTCCACCAGGTCGAAGGTCCCTTACGACGTAGCGGTCACCGCCAGCCTGCCCAGGTGGCAGGCGGTCAACCTGGTATTCCCTCACTTCTTCGGCTCGACCCCGGAGGGCTACACGGGCGGCTGGCTGATGTGGGAGACGTACGGGTATTGCGGCATAGTGGGAGGAGCGCTGGGCGTCATCGCGCTTCTCAAGAAGCCCCGCGGCTTCGCAGTGTTTCTCTGGGTCACGGCGGGACTCTCTCTGGTACTGGCGATCGGGCCCGGCGGCTATCTCTGGACGGCGCTCTTCAAGCTGGGCCTCTTCGTCAACCGGTTCAGGGACCCCGCCCGGGTCCTGGTGATCTTCGCCTTCGCCTCGGCGCTGCTCGCCGGTCTGGGTGCCGATCACCTGGTGAAGTCCATCAGGGAGAAAAGCCTCGTCCGGTACCGCTCCGCGGCCAGGCTGGCATTGGTACTGATGGCCCTGGTCCTCGCGCTCGCGCTCGCGCTCTCGATCTTCCTTGCGCTTAGGGGGCCCGGGAGAGAGTTGGAGAACCGCGCGGCCTTCAAGGCAATGATAATTCCCACGGCGCTCATCGTGACCTTCGCCGGCCTGCTCCTCACTGCGGGCAAGCTCGAGACCGGTCCGACCTGGCTGTCGCTGGGGATGGTCATGCTGGTCGCTCTCGACCTGGTGCTGATGAACGTCACCTGGATCATGACTCCCGTCGAAGCGGACGACCTGTACGGCGACAGGCGAGCGAGCGAGTACGTGGCTCGCCTGCCGGGCGTGTTCCGCGTGGAGACCGACGCCAACACGATGTACCCCTCGCTCGACAACGGCGCGGTGTACGGCCTGGAGAAAGCGTCCGGAGACGACTCCCTGGTGCTGGATGATTACTACCTCTACCGCGGGCTCATGGCGCCCCAGCAGGCGCCGGGGGTGCAGGTGGGGCTGTTCTACGAGGGCGGCATAAGGTCCGAACTGCTCGATGTCATGAACGTGGAGTATCTCCTGACGCGAGGGCGCATCCCCCCGGTGCTGGCCAGAGGCAAGTTCGACGAGGTCGCCGTCAGGGACGGCGTGCGCGTGTACAGCAACAGGACCGTCATGCCGCGCGCCTGGATGAGCGACAGCTTGGCCTTCGAGACCAACCGGGATGTGTACGAGTACCTTGTGAAGACCAGGGGCGATGGCCTGCGGGAGAAGGCGCTGGTGGTGTACCCGCGGGCCTTCGAGGCGGCCGACCCTGCGGATGTCGTTGAGGCGTCGGTCCTCCTGCCGGCCGTCAGGGGGAAGGTCCGCGTGTCGTCTCGCTCGGTGCACAGGCTGAGCCTCGAGACCGAAAGGTCATGCAAAGGGCTGCTGGTGGTATCGGAGATAGATTACCCGGGCTGGGAGGCGTACGTGGACGGGAAGAAGGTCGAAACCTTGAGGACCGACCTCATGTTCCGCGGCGTCATGCTCAAAGGCGGCCAGCGCGAGGTGGAGTTCCGTTTCCGGCCCGACAGCCTGCTTGCCGGTATGTTAGTATCCCTCGTGACCGCCGCGCTGGTCGCGGCCTGGTTCCTGGCCTTGCTGGCCAGGAAGATACTGGCGAGGAAGAAGAAGGTCGGGCTTGATACTGTCGGTTCTGATACCGGTGCATAACGAGGAAGACACCATCGATGATGTAATCCGCGGGGTGCGCGCGGTGGACCTCGGCGAGGTGGAGCTTGAACTGGTAATAGTGGACGACGCCTCCACCGACGGCACCTCGAAGCGACTCTCTGCTTACCGTGAGGAGCCGGACACGGTCATCCTCACCCACCAGGCCAACAGGGGCAAGGGGGCTGCCATCCGGACCGGCCTGGAGCACGTCACCGGCGATATCGTGGTCATCCAGGACGCCGACCTCGAGTATGACCCCGCGGATTTTCCCCGGTTGATAAAACCCATCGTCCACGGGGAGGCGGACGCCGTCTATGGAAGCCGTTTCAAGGGCTCTCACGAGAACATGGCTTTTCTGAACTGGGTCGCGAACAAGGTCCTGGCCTGGACGGCGACACTGCTCTTCGCGAGGCGGGTCACCGACGAGGCCACCTGCTACAAGGCTTTCCGCACCGGCCTGCTCCGTTCGTTCGACCTCCAGTGCGAGAGGTTCGAGTTCTGCCCCGAGGTGACTGCCAAGACGCTGCGCGGCGGTTACCGGCTGGTCGAGGTCCCCATCAAGTACAAGGCCCGCACGGTGGAGGCGGGGAAGAAGATACGGGCGCGGGACGGCCTGGAGGCCATCTGGACGCTGGTGCGCTTCCGGTTCAAGGGGTGAAGAGCGCAGGCGGAGCGCCCTTTCCCCGGGAGCTTCGAGCGGCTGGGGTTCTGGTAGAATTTAGCGGTTGGCAGGCGGATTCCGGCACGGTTTTGGAGAAAGCCTCTTTTAGATGATCGAAAAGCTGAAGGACCTCTGGGTCCATCGCGAGCTCCTGTGGAACATGACCGTGAAGGAGCTCAAGGTAAAATACAAGCGGTCGGTGCTGGGGTTCGTATGGTCTTTCATCACCCCCATGATAATGCTGGCCGTTTTCAGCCTGGTGTTCGCCATACTGGCGCGGGGCGGCGGCATGAGCTGGTTCGCGGTGTACCTGATGAGCGGCCTGCTTCCATGGCTCTTCTTCGTGAGTTCGCTCACGCAGTCCGTCGGTTCCGTGGTCTCGAACCCGGGGCTGGTCAAGAAGGTGTATTTCCCACGGGAGGTCCTGCCGATCGCCGCGGTCGGGGCGAACATATTCCACTTCCTGATGCAGATGCTGGTGTTCTTCGGTTTTCTGATCATCATCCGCTGGCATTTCTCAATATACCTGCTGCTGTTCCCGGTGGTCCTCCTTCTGGAGATCGTTTTCGCGCTGGGGATGGCGCTGTTCGTCTCGGCGGCCAACGTTTACCTGAGGGACGTCCAGCACTTCGTCGAGGTGGCCACCATGGCCTGGTTCTGGCTGACGCCCATCGTATACACCATGGGCACACTCACCAGCGTTGCCGGCAGGTACACCAGCCTGTACCTGTTGAACCCCATGGCCAACATCGTTCTTCTCTGGCAGTACATAATCTACAATCCCTACCACTACGGCCCCGAGGCCGCTTACGTGGCTCCCTGGGGCATCATATACACGGTTGTGCTGAGCCTTTTTCTGCTCTTCACATCGTATTACTACTTCACCAGGAGCGAGCGCGGCTTTGCCGAGCAGATTTAAAGGGCCTTAGATGAACGCGATCGAGATACAGGACGTCTCCAAGATGTTCAAGCTCTACCACGAGAACGTGAAGAGCCTGAAGGAGAAAGTACTGTTCTTCCGCCGCCGCGGCTACGAGAAGTTCTGGGCGCTGGAGAACGTGACATTCGATGTCGAGGAGGGCGAGACGCTCGGTATCATCGGGGCTAACGGCTCCGGCAAGTCCACCCTCTTGAAGTGCATCACCAAGATCCTCTATCCCACCTCCGGCCGTATAGTGACCAACGGGAGCATCGCCGCCTTGCTGGAACTGGGAGCGGGCTTCCAGCCCGACCTCACCGGCCGCGAGAACATCTACCTGAACGCCTCCATACTCGGCTTTTCCAGGAAAGAGGTGGACAGGAGGTTCGACGACATCGTGGCTTTCGCCGAGCTGGAGCGGTTCATAGACAACCACGTGCGCAACTACTCCAGCGGCATGCACGTCAGGCTCGGCTTCGCGGTGGCCATCAACGTCGACCCCGACATACTGCTCATCGACGAGGTCCTGGCGGTGGGCGACGAGGCGTTCCAGCGCAAGTGCCTGGAGCGCATACAGGAGATACAGGACGAGGGCAAGACCATCGTCTTCGTCACCCACAACGTGGAACTCACAAAGGAGATCTGCAGCAACGTGGTGATGCTCGAGCAGGGGCGGATAGTGAAGATGGGCAACCCCAGGACCGTGGTCAACTATTACCACCAGGCGATGGAGACCGAGGAGGAGGGCTCCGAGAGGGGCAACCGCCGCATGGAGATCTCGGGGGTGGCCCTGCTGGACGAGTTTGATGAGCCTGCCACCCATTTCGATACGGGTCAGTCCATGAAGATACGGGTGGCGTACCGGGCCAACGAGCCGACCGAGGACCCGGTGTTCGGGTTCTCCATCGACGACTACCGCGGCTTCACAGCGTACGGCACCAATACCAAACTGAAGGGGATGGACCTGGGGACACTGGACGGTGAGGGGTTCATCCAGTTCGACCTGAAGTCACTGCCCATGCTGGAGGGCAGGTACCTGGTGAGCGTGGCCATCCATTCGCGTGACGAGCAGACGGTGTACCACTGGCTGGACAGGCACGTCCCCTTCGAGATGCACAGCGAGTCGAACGACGCGGGGCTCCTCTACGTCCCCACCGAAGTG
>JAGUWJ010000114.1 GCA_020062425.1 Actinomycetota bacterium | reverse complement strand
GGTGGACGTCATCGTGCACCCCGGGAACCCGCTCTACCCGCTCGACTACGGAACGGTGGTCCGCGCTGCAGCGTCCAACAACGTGCTGCTTGAGGTGAACAACTCCTCCTTCACCACTGTCAGAAAGGGAAGCCGCGACAACTGCCTGCGTATCGTACAGGAAGCGAAGGCTCGAGGGGCTGCCATCTGTGTGGGGAGTGACGCGCACGACGCCCTGCTGGTGGGGGTCTTCGACCAGGCACTGGAGCTGGTGGATGAGGTGGGCATCGGGGAAGAGCTCATCGTCAACAGGGACTCCGCCACGGTGCTCTCGTTCCTGCGTCGGCGCGGGAGGAAGGAGATAGAGTTCTCTTGAGCCAATTATCTATAGCATTTCTCGCCCTGCCGCATGGGGCGGGGTGTCGGACGGAGGAGTCTGGTAACCGGCGGGAAGGTACGCCCAGAAAACTCCCGAGAAGGAAGTCACAATATATAACAATAATTAACATATGTAATATCATTTATCAGACGGTTCTCAATAATTGATAATAAGGGAAACAAAGATCATTACCAACAATAATTGACATAATTAACACTGGAGGGATAGGGCTTGATCAAGTTCAGGAGAGTTACAAAGGTGTACCAGGGCAATATCTACGCCCTGGATGACGTAACGGTGGATATAGACAAAAAGGAGTTCGTCTTCATTGTCGGACCGAGCGGCTCGGGTAAGTCCACGTTCATAAAGCTCCTGCTCAAGGAGGAGGAGCCCACGAACGGGCAGGTGTACATAGCGGACACCCACCTCGGCGACATCAAGAAGTGGAAGATACCGTACCTCAGGCGCAAGGTCGGCTGCGTGTTCCAGGACTTCAAGCTCCTGCCCCAGAAGACGGTGTACGAGAACGTATCTTACGCGCTCGAGGTCACCGGGCGGCCGAGGCGCATCATCGAGACTTACGTCCCGGAGGTACTGCGCCTGGTGGGCTTGAGCCACAAGCTGGACGCGTACCCGGACGAGATGTCAGGCGGCGAGCAGCAGCGCGTTTCCATTGCGCGTGCGTTCGTCAACCGCCCTCCGATCCTGCTGGCGGACGAGCCAACCGGGAACCTCGACCCTTCGATGTCCATGGGCATAGTCAAGCTGCTGGAGAGGATCAACAACACCGGCACCACGGTCATCATGGCCACCCACGACCAGGACATCGTGAACACGTTCAAGAAGCGCGTCGTCGAACTCAGAGACGGCCGGGTCATCCGTGACCAGGCGAGAGGTGTATACGGATATGGCAGTTAATTTCAAGTACTTCCTCAAAGAATCATCATCGAGCATGCGCCGGAACATGGCGCTGACCGTGGCCGCGATAATGGTGACCAGCCTGTCTCTCATCATACTCGGGATTGTCAGCATGTTGGTCCACGCCGGCAACGGGATAGCGGCCGACATGAAGGAGCGTGTTGACGAGATACGGGTGTTCCTGAGGGACGATATCACCGTCGAGGAGCGGGCCAGTATGCAGTCGTTCGTCCAGAAGATGGACGAGGTCAAGAGCGTCAAATACATCTCCAAGGAAGAGGCCCTCGAGGAGTACAAGGAGATGTTTGAGGACCAGCCGGAGATGATAGAGGAGATCGAGGGCAACCCGCTGCCCGCGTCTTTCCGGGTGCGCATGAAAGATCCAAAGTTCAACGCGGCGGTCGCCAAGAAACTGGAGACCAGGCCGGAGGTCAGCAAGGACAACGCCGGCAAGCCGGAGATAAAGAACGAGAAAGACGTCGTGGAGAAAGTCTTGCGCGTCACGGGGGTGGTCCAGAAGATCGGCTTCGTGGTGGTAATAGCCTTCGGCATCGTTGCCATAGCGCTGGTCTCGATAACCATCCGCATGGCCATCTACTCCCGCCGCAAGGAGATAGGCATCATGAAACTGGTCGGGGCGACCAACTGGTTCATCCGCTGGCCGTTCATGATGGAGGGCGTCATCGAGGGATTCCTGGGGGCGATGGTTGGCATCCTGGTGATGGTGATACTGCACTCGACGCTCATCCAGCGGTTCGGTAACGCGGCGGGTATCGAGGGCCTTGTAACCGGTGGTTACATCACCCTGCTGTCGTTCCTGCTCATCCTGATAGGCATCATCATCGGCGCCGCGGGAAGCGCGCTGGCCTTGCGTAGATACATCGAGGTGTAGGTGCCGGCGGCATCAACCGCGCGAACTGCAGAGCCATACGCTCCGTCATATCATTTCGATGGTATTCCGATTATCATAAGTCAGTGCCTCGTCGAGCAAAAGGATGGGTTGGATGGAAGAGAACGGAACGGCGGGCAGGCCCGCGGACTTTGACGGCGGCTCCTACGACCTTTCCCCGCTGCCCCCGGAGGGGATGTCCAGGCGGAAGAAGGTTGCGATAGGGGTATCGATAGTCGTCCTGCTCATCGCCGCGCTACTCGTCGCCGGCGTGGTAATAGACCGGCTGGTCTTCAAGGAGAAAGAGGCTGAGAGCTTCGAACTGGCGTCATCGCCGGCCTACAAGGACGCGCTGTTCAACATCAGGAACTACTACTACCGGAGCTTCTCCGAGGAGAAGATAACCGCGGCAGCGGAAAAGGCTGTCAAAGAGAAGCAGGACAAGGGCGTGACCGACCCGGACAAGCTCTTGAACACCGGCCTTACCGCACTCATCAAGGCGCTTGACGACCAGCACAGCGGCTACCTGACCCCCAACGCCAACAAGAGGTTGTCCGAAGACTTGAGCGGTAGTTTCTACGGTGTCGGTTTCACCCTGCGCCTGGACGAGAAGCTGGACAGGCCAAAAGTGGTCACCGTTATCAAAGGGTCGCCCGCCGACCGCGCGGGCATCAAGTCCGGTGACGTGATAATGGCCGTCGACGGTGAGGACACCAAGGGCGAGGCCCTCGACTCGGTGGTCCTGCGCATCAGGGGGCAAAAGGGAACCAAGGTCAAGCTGGATGTCGAACGCAAGGGCAAGCCCATGGAGTTCGAGATCACCAGGGAGAAGATAGACATCCCCGACTTCGAGTCGGAGATGATAGACGGTGACATCGGGGTCCTGCGCCTGTTCGAGTTCAACGACGGGGTAGGAGAGAAGGTTCGCTCGGGGGTCCGGGACCTCCAGCAGAAGGGGGCCAAAGGTTTCATCCTCGACCTGCGCAACAACCCCGGCGGCCTGCTGGACGAGGCGGTGAACGTGACCAGCGTCTTCGTGCCGGAGGGTTCACCGGTGGTGTCCTACCGGACCAAGGGCGAGAAAAAGGTGACCGAGTACGCCAAGGGCGGCCAGGAGACGGACCTGCCGCTTGTCGTGTTGACCAACGGGGGGAGCGCGAGCTCTTCGGAGATAACCGCGGGGGCCCTGAGGGACCTGGACCGGGCTGTGCTGGTCGGGTCGAAGACGTACGGCAAGGGATCGGTGCAGAAGGTCTACGAACTCGAGAACGGGGGCGCGGCCAAGCTGACCGTCGCGCTGTACTTCCTGCCTAACGGGGACTCGGTGGATAACGCGGGCCTCGAGCCCAGAATCAAGGTCGCCGAGATCAAGGACGACCAGGAAAAGACCGAGCAGATGCAGCTCGACAAAGCCAAAGAGGTGCTGAGCAACCTCGTCGAGGGCAAGCCGCCCACGGGTGAGGTGTTCCTGCTTGCGGCGTAAGTGAGGTAGAGGTCTCGGGGTGTTCATCTGCGAGCTGTCCTCGCCTGGCGGCACAACCTGGTCGTACTGGTCGAGGACTGCGGAGGCTTCGCAGATAAACAGCCCCGAGCCCTCCTTTTATCCCAAGGGCAAGATAGATCAGAAGATCGCCCTGCACTCGATCGGCTAGATCAGTAAGATGGAAACGAGTGCCCTCGCCCGGCGACACCATGGCCTGTAGTGGGGCAGTGCTATACTCTGAGGATGGTCAAGCACACTGAGAAACCGGGTGTCCAGGTCAAGGCTACCAACCGCAAGGCGCTCAGGGATTACGAGATAGAGGATCGCTTCGAGGCCGGCCTGGTGCTCGTCGGGAGCGAGATCAAGTCCATAAGGGAAGGGAAGGCCTCCCTGCGGGAATCTTACGCGGTGGTGGAAGGCGGGGAGGCGTGGCTGTATGCCATGAACGTCTCCGAGTACGTGAAGGCATCGCATTTCGGGCACGACCCCACGCGGCCGCGCAAGCTGCTGCTCCATAAGGACGAGATCAAGCGTTTGACGGGCCAGATAGCCGAGAGGGGCTATACACTGGTGCCGCTGCGGTTGTACATTAAAGATGGAAGGGCTAAGGTCGAGTTGGGCCTTGCCCGCGGCAAGCGCAAGCACGACAAGAGGGTCGAGATAGCGAAGCGCGACGCCGATCGTGAGATGGAGCGCGCCGTCCGTTACCGGGGCAGTTCACGGGCTGAGCGCTAGGAGGCCGGACGGGTCGGCCTGCGGCATGCCGCACGTACGTTGAAAACATAGCATTTCGTGGGGGCGATACGGTTTCGACAGGAGTGATCGTAGGCCCTGGCGCGAGTCGAGCTCCAACAACTCGTTAAACTGCTGGAAAAACCAAACGCCGATTCTGAATTGGCTCTGGCTGCTTAAAGCGGTCACGTCCCCCGGGTGAGGCCTGCGGCCTCGGGTAGGGCGACGTTAGCAGGATAGCACCGGCGTCGGGGTTCCGACGGCACCGGAGCGAATTCTTTCCGGAACTGGCGACGGCGAGGCCGCCCGCGGGCCGGACCGACCGCGAGATATAAACCGCGGGACACGCTCGTAGATGCCACGGCTGAAGCTCTCCTGGACGGGGGTTCGACTCCCCCCGCCTCCACCATGAGACAGATGCCTCCTGGGACGGGGAGTCGAACCCCCGTCAGGGGGGCTTTTCTCACGGGGGGAAGGTCCCCGCCGAGCGCTGGGACGTCAGGTGTTGATCAGCTCGAAGATCACCCTGGCGGCTTCCTGGGGCCCCTTGAACTCGTACCCCTCTACTCCGAGCCTGGTTCTCATCTGGCCTAACCGCGTCCCCGACTCCAGCATGCGCTCGAAATACCTGACCGATATCTCGCGGTGCGCCTTCTTCTTCTGTACGGCGCCGAACGGATTCGCGAAGTACGAATGGACGAGGCCCCGCTCATCTGTGGTCCCCTTGGCTAACCTGGCCCCGCTCTCGAAGACGGGAAGAGCGTCGTAGGCCGTTTCGAACAGCTCCACCGCCGGGTGCTCCTCATCGACTTCCTCGTAGTTGTTGGCGTAGAGGAAGAGATCGACCTGGTGGCCGCGCACCACCCTGTCGTACATCGTAATCGGTATGACCACCCTGGCGTTGGTGAGCTGGGGGTTCATGAATATGGAGCGGTCCACTTCCGAGTATGCGTAGCCCGGGGCGAGGTCGTCCAGGCGCACGAACGCCCCGATTTCGGTGCCGTAGGCGCGTATCCTCCCGTCTTCGCAGATCCTCAACACGCCCATGTCGTCGAAGATCACCTCCATGTCGCTTATGTATTCCTCGGCTATCGAGCGGAAGGCCTCTATCGACTCGGATTTTCCGGTACCGGTATCTCCCACTATTACAACGTTCGCCGACCGCCCGGTCTTCAGCGAGATGTTCACCATCGCTCCGTGGATCGGGAACCAGCCCCTGTTGATCATGGTGATGTTATGAAGCGTCAGGGTCATCTTCTTGAGGTACCCGAAGTAATCTATCTCCTCGCCACCGGTGACGAGCCCCACCACGATATCGTTTTCCTCGTCCTCGAAGTACTCGGTGGTCCTGTTCGCTGAAGGCCCCCCGGCCCCGAACACCAGAACGCAGTCGGGCTTTTCTCTCAGCTCATCCTCGCCCGAGGCCAGCTCGAAGAGGTTGGAGAGGCTCACTCCCAGCGGCAAGTATTCCGAGTGGAAATAGATGTAGCACTTGAGCAGCCCGACCCTGGCGGGGAAGCAGAACCACTCCTCCGGGTTGATGTCCATACCCTCGAGCGGATTCCTGTTCACGGGCGCGAACTGTCCCCGGCGGTAGTTCAGACGGGGGTAGTAGATGAGCGGAGGCTCGATAATAACCAGCTGAATGAAGCGGACGCCTTCAAGGCACGCGTAGCTTTTGCCCGGTATCTCCCACGGTATCGTCTCAACCAGCAGTCCCGCGCCCACGCCGCTCGGGAGCTGCCGGTACACCTTGAAGAGGGATCCCGACAGGTTGTTCGCTAGCCTCCTGTACGTCTCACGAACCAGCTCCTCGAAATCGCCGGTCGTCCTCCTGAACCAGTCGTGGTAGTCGCGGGTCTTCTCCTTGCTGGAGCGATAGTCCTCCTCGAATACCAGGAACCTCTCGACCTTCCGCCAGTAGTCGTACAGGTTCTCAACGAGGTAGTAGATCTCCGTGCTGTGCTCCAGCAGGAAGGAGAACCCCTCGGTCCCGCGGGCGATCTCCCCGGGGGTGCTGTCGACAAGAGCCACCAGCATCTCCTTCATCACCGTCATGTCGAGCGTGCCGTCGTCCGAAGAGAGGCGGGCGAGGCCTTGCTCGATCAGGAAGTCGAACTCCCGCGAACCCCGCTCTGTTAGAGAGGATACGTACGAGTCGAGCACACGCTCGAACATCGGGCTCATCAGAAGCTCGACAGGGGTCCTGCACAGCTCGTTTCCCGCGATGACTACCTTTCTCACTGCAACACCTCCGGAAAGCGTCCCGCACCACCAGATGGCCGACTCATCTTGACAGTAGGATACAGTCTCGAGTCCGTATCATTCCACTGCCCGACAGAAGTCTGTAACGTTCGCGTTATTGACGGGTTCTGGGCAATAATAGACTCTTGACAGTTCCGATTCGGATTCAGGCGCGCGGAGGGACATGAAAGACAGACCCATTGGCATGTTCGACAGTGGCGTAGGGGGCCTCACGGTGATGAGGTCGGTCATCGACCTCATGCCCGACGAGGACATCATCTACCTCGGAGACGACGCCCGCGGCCCTTACGGCCCTCGGGACATCGAGGAGGTCCGTCGGTTCTCGTGGGAGATAATCGACTACCTGCTGGGATTCGGCGTCAAGCTGGTGGTGATCGCCTGCAACAGCGCCACCGCGGCGGTGCTGGAGGAAGCCCAGCGCGACTACGACATCCCGATAGTCGGAGTCATCCACCCGGGAGCCCGGGCGGCAGTCAGGCGCTCGAAGCGCATGAACATCGGGGTGATCGGCACCAGGTGCACCATCGGCAGTGGCTCTTACGAGGACGCCCTGGCTCGCATCGACGACCGGGTCGCGGTGTTCAGCCAGGCGTGTCCCGAGTTCGTGGATTTCGTGGAGAGGGGAGAGGTGAACGGCGACCATATATACGAGGTGGCGCTGGGTTACCTCGAGCCGATGCTGGACGCCGGCATCGACACCCTGATAATGGGCTGCACCCACTACCCTCTGCTGGAAGGGCTGCTGAAGGAGGTCACGGGGCCGGAAGTGTCACTCATCAGCAGCGCCGACGAGACAGCCGTCGAGGTGCGGGATATCCTCGAACGGTTGGGCTGGCTCAGGGAGGACCCCCCGGGAAGGCACGTCTTCCTCACCACCGGTGACGTGGACAAGTGCGCGGAGCTCGGCAGGACGTTCCTGGGCCCTGAGGTGCGGGGGGTCGTGCAGGTCGACCTTGAAAGCCATCCCGTGCTGGAGTCCCTGCTGGGAGAGAAAGATGAGTCTTAGGGTGGTGGTGCTGGGCTCATCGGGCGGTTACCCGGGTGCGGGAAAGGCCTGCAGCGGTTTCCTGCTGCAGAACGACGGCGACTCGCTGGTGCTGGACATAGGATCGGGAGTGCTCTCGAACCTGCTGAAGTACATAGGGCCGGACGAGGTGGACGGGCTGGCGTTGTCTCACCTTCACTACGACCACTACGTGGATATCTACGGCCTCTTCACGGCAAGGCGGTTCTGGGAGGAAGTGCTGCCGCCCCTGCCCGTGCTGGCACCGCCGGGAGCGGGTGAGTTCATCAGCAGTATGATCTCGGAGCCGAGCCGCCCCATGTTCATGGGGTGCATGGAGATGCGGGAACTGGCTGACGGGGGTGTCTTCGAGGTGGGGTCTTTCGAGGTGCACGCCGGGGCGGTCAGCCACATGGAGGAGTCCTACGGTTTTAGAGTTACCGCAGATGAAAGGACGCTCTGTTACTCGGGAGATTCAGAGGTGTGTGACGGCCTCAAGGCGCTGGCCCAGGGAGTAGACCTGCTGATATGCGAGGCCACGTTCACCAGCGAAGTGGCCCAGAAACCTCCCGGGCACCTCTCGGCTATTGAGGCAGGCGAGATCGCGGCGGATGCCGGTGCGGGGAGGTTGTTGCTGACCCACGTGTGGCCGACGCTCGACCCGGAACGCGCAGCGGCGGACGCGCGGGAGGTCTTTGAAGGGCCGGTGGAGCTCGCGGAGGAGGGTCTGACATTGTATGTAGGGCCTTACCCGTGCGCGACCTGATAAAGGGGGACAAGTTGATAAGGACCGACAGGAGGCAGCCGGACCAGATGCGGCCGGTCAGCATAACCAGGAACTATATCCCGCACGCGGAGGGCTCCGTGCTGATAGAGCTGGGCAGAACGCGAGTGGTTTGCACCGTCACCTTCGAGCAGAACGTGCCGGGGTTCCTGAAAGGATCCGGCTCGGGCTGGGTGACGGCGGAGTACTCGATGCTTCCCCGCTCGACCCCCGAGAGGAGCAAGAGGGAGGCCGTGCTGGGCCGCCAGGGCGGGCGCACCATGGAGATACAACGGCTCATAGGCAGGTCGCTGCGCGCGGTGACCGATCTCGCGGCGTTCCCCGATAGCACTTTCTGGGTGGACTGCGATGTGCTGGAGGCGGACGGTGGCACAAGGACCGCATCCATAACCGGGGCGTACGTGGCTCTCCGGGATGCCTTTACCACCATGATGGACGAAGGGGTAATCGAGAGGGATCCGGCGCTGGGTCACCTTGCGGCCATCAGCGTGGGGATGGTGAGCGGCGTTCCGTGCCTGGACCTGTGCTTCGAGGAGGACGTCCACGCCGACGTCGACCTCAACATAGTCGCAAACGATTCCGCCGAGATAATTGAGATACAGGGGACCGCCGAGGGAAAGGCGTTCTCGCGTCCGGACCTCGACGCCATGATCGACCTCGGACTTTCAGGCATCGTGAGCCTCATCGAGCACCAGAAGTTGGTGCTCTCGGGATGACGAGGGGACCGCTGACAGGCACAACGGAGCTCAGTTGCTGAAGATAGTCATAGCAACCAGGAACCCCGGCAAGATAAGAGAGATCGAGGATGTCCTGAGAGCGCCCGGAAGCCAACTGCTCACCTTTCGCGATCTGCCTGGCTTGCCCGAACCAGAGGAATCAGGGCAGACGCTGGAAGAGAACGCGGTCATCAAGGCTGTTGCGGCCAGGGAGCATGCGGGGTTGCCCGCCCTCTCCGATGACTCGGGCCTGTTGGTGGACGCGCTTGGTGGGAACCCTGGCGTTCATTCGTCGCGATACGCGGGGCCGGAGGGGGATGCCGAGCGCAACATGGACCGCCTGCTGTCCGAGATGAAGGATGTGCCGCATGAGTTGCGCACCGCCCGTTTCCTGTGTGTGGTGGCGCTGGCGCTGCCGGACGGCGTGACGCTGCTCTCGAAAGGCGAGTGCGGCGGGAGAATCCTCACTGAGCGGCGGGGTACGGGAGGGTTCGGCTACGACCCCATCTTCCAGCCGGACGGATTCGAGCGCTCCATGGCTGAGCTGACGCTGGAGGAGAAGAACGAGATAAGCCACAGGGGCAAGGCGCTCCGCGCCATGAAAGCCCTCCTCAAGAACCTCTGAATTTCCGTTGGGACTTCTGTTGGGGACGGACCCTTAACCGAAAGTTTTGCTAAGACCTGGCAATACTACCATTAGTGCCTGACCCCAACAGAAACCCAACGGGAGTTCAGTTCAGGTTGTGCTCGAGCTCCACGCACGCCAGTGCCAGCAGACCGCGGACCATCCTCGTGACCTCAGCCTCGAGCAGGTCGGCACACTTGAGGGTCTCTTCCGGAGCGCCTCCTATAGGGTCGTGCACCCCGCTCACCTGGTGGAAGCACGGCGAGAAGTGCCTGAGGAGTTCGGCGATGTTGAGAGGCACCCCCGGAAGCGGCCGCAGGAACGGCCGGAAAGCTTCGGTGAGCCGCATAGCCGCGAGCTCCAAACCCCTTCCCAGCTCCTCAGGCTCGAGCTCATCGGCGGCTCTGACCCAGTCCCGGCTGTCCATATCGGAGCGCCGCCACTCCAGCAGGGTCTCGATGCTCCCGTTCAGTTCGATGATAGAGAAGTACTTGCCCATGCGCTCCGGAAACCGGCTGCCGAGCACGTAGGTCTGCTGGCGCGTCATGGTGACCACCAGGTCCGCTTTATTTATCTTCTCGAGATCGATGCGGGCTGACCTTGTTGAGGGCCCGGGGATTCCCAGGTGCTCCAGTGCGCGTAGAGCCTCGTCGTGAGGCGGAGAGTCGGGATCGGCCTCCAGTCCGCATGACTCCGCCGCGAGCAGACCACTGGCATCCCCCAGGAATTCCCTCGCGAGCACGGCGAGAAGTGCCTCTGAGACCACGCTCCTCATGATGTTCCCGGAGCACACGAAAAGGACGTTGAGAGTGCGAGGCTCGCTGCTCATGCAGGCTCAGGCTTTTTCGCTGACGCCGGTCGGCGTGGTGACGTTCAAGGCCTGCCGCTCCAGCGTGATGTGCAGTTTTGTGCCCCTGGGGAAGAAGAAGACCTCCCCGTCCTCCTGGGAGTAGAGATCATCCATTATCTCGAGCTCGACCTCTTCGCAGGTGAAAGTGCTCACCTGCTTGAACCTGTCGTGCATCCCGAACTGGATGGACATCGCGGCCAGGAACGCTTTCGGCATCATCATCGGCTTGGCGATGGTGACATACAGCTTACCGTCGTCTGGCTGCGCGCCCGGCGCGATCTTGAAGGTGCGGGCGTACTGGTTGATGTTGGCTATCATGAGGCCGATGCACGGCCCCTCGTACTCGAGGCCGACCGCCTTGAGGCGGACGTTGTACTCCGGGATACCTTTGAAGAGAAGAACTGCCGCGTGCTTCAGAGAAGCGTACCAGTACCCCGGCACGCCCCACTTCTTGTACTTCTGAGAACGGCGGGCGAGGTCCGCGTCGAGACCCACCCCGATGATGTTGCTGCAGTACCTGACCTGGTCTTTGGTGCTGGTTATGTCGATCTTGATGATGTCGATGGTGCGCACCTTGAAATCGGCGAGGGCCTCCAGGCTGGCCTCGATGCTGGTCAGCTTCATGCTTCGGCAGAAGTCGTTGGCCGTGCCGGCGGGCACCGGAGCCAGCACCACGTTCTTGTTCGACTTCGAGAGCATGATGTTGTTTATGACCTGGTTGATGGCGCCGTCGCCCCCCACTACGAGTATCACGCGCGAGCCTCCGAACCTCTTTGACCAGAACTCGATGGTCGAGCCGATATCGTCTGGATGATCGGTGGAGGTCTCTTCGAGGTCCACTCCCTCCCTGCGAGCCATGCGCCGCACGTTGGAAGCCTTTTCCGCGCCCTTTTTACTCATGGGGTTGACCACCATGAGGCTGTGCTCGTCGGCGTTCTTCAAACGGTCGAGAACTCGATGCTTGTCAGGATTCCCCTTCGCCATCTTCTCCTCCTTACAGGGTAGAGGGACAAGTATATCAGCGACGGTTTCGGGTCGCCACCCTGTCCACGGAAAGGTTGCTGTCAACGTTTAGTAGGCGGAACACCTCCGGCATCTCTAAACAACCTTCGGCAGATGGGCAAGCTCATTGAGCATCCTTGCCCAGGGCCTGT
>JAGUWJ010000155.1 GCA_020062425.1 Actinomycetota bacterium | reverse complement strand
GACGACGCGAACGAGAAGACCCAGGGGGACCTGGCGGACGTGGACAACTATACGCAGGCCGAGATGGTCGAGCTCATCCGATACGGGTCGCAGGCCAAGATAAACGTCACCGAGCCTGGTGGCACATACGTCGCCACGGGAGCCGCTACACCGAAGCTCTGCTCGAACGTGACCAGGCTACAGTTCTATTACTTCCAGAGCGGTGTGACACCGGGCGGAAGCGATCCGTACAATCCGACACGCACTTACACGGGAAGTGATATCAACGATGAGGTCGGCATGGTACGGATAGTCATGACCCTGGAGAAGGGTGACGTCACCAGGAACTTCCACCAGGACGTATTCCTGAGAGCGCTCGTCCGTGAGGAGTGAATCCTGATGACATCTCCGAGAGCAAGGTGAGAAGTACGATGAGTCATATCTGGGATTTCAGACACGGGAAGATGGCGAAGGACGAATCAGGCTACATAATGATCATGTCGCTCTTCGTCCTGGTAATCGCCTCGGCCATAGGTGTTGGCCTCGTTGTCGTGGGAATCAACGAGTTCAACCTGTCCCTGCGTACCAAGCTGATGGACCAGGCTTATGCCATTGCGGAGGCCGGCATCAACAGGGCCACGGTCCAGATGCAGCTCGACGAAACGCTCTGCTCCAGTTGCGGCGCCAACAACTTCTACATGGTTTCCGGCAATACTCCTCAGTGGCCGGCGGGTGATATCAACGGCAAGACGGAGTCGTTCGGCGGCGGCAGTTACACCGTGACGCTGTGGCAGAGCGAGCGCACATCCCCCACGAACGAGAGGATACTGGCGACTCACAAGGTCATAAGATCGACCGGGACCGTAACGCAGGGCGGCACCACCGCCGAGCGTACCATAGAGGCAAGGGTTGTTACCGGGCCTATCAACACCGAGTACGATGCATCGTTCGACTACCTCATCTACAACGGTTACAGCGAGGAGGGCGGTAACGGCACCTGGCCCGGGAACCGCTACTGGACCGGGACCTGGACCTTTGACGGGTATACGCCTGACCAGGGTCGCTACCCGAAGGGCGCGATATACACCAAGGGCAACATAAACATACCGGTCTCGCTCGCTGCCACGGCCAACATCTACGGGAACGTCGTTGCCACTAACAGCGTCGCTTTCTCCAACACAGTAAACGTGGGCAATATCAACATAAGGAAAGGCAACGTGGTCGCAGGGCTCAATCGCGACGAGGTCGGGAGCAACAGCATCAATATCAACGTCGGGTTTTCAGTGGGCGGACTGAGGATATACGCTGACGGCGCAGCCGGCAAAGGCCACCTCGTAGCGTACAAGGATGTCACTTTCAACAGCTTCGGGAGCGCCAACTTTTCGAACACTCTGCTGCTCGGTGTCAATCAGTCGGGGGTCCTTGATGGTGGGATAAAGGCGGGGCAAGATGTAAGCATCTCCGGCTCGGTCGGGATCGGCCAGTCAACTCTGGTAGGAAACATCTGGAGCGGCCGCAAGACCAACGTCAACAGCTCTATCGGCTCAATCAGAACGGCCTCGATAAACGCGGGCCAGCACACCAACGGTGACGGCGTGGTCCTTACTACCACTTTGGGTTCAATTGATACGGGTGCGATAACTTCACGTGGAAAAGTCTCAGCCAATGCTACCGCTGCCTACGTGAACACAGGAGACATCTATGCGGGGAATAATGTGATCGGGGAGGGTGGTGGAGGCACCGGCGTCGACTGGCAGATTCTGTTTGCGTACAGCAACGTAGGCAACGTCCGGTCCACGGGGGCCGTCTACTGGAACTGGATACCCCTCATAACCTGGATAAACCACGGTTCGGTGACGACGCCGTACACGCCCAAGCCGACGGCTCCTACGGTGGATGTCCTCAGCGAAGCGGGCTTGACCAAGCCTGTTGATCTGGTGGAACCCAACTGGAGCTACTTCCAGGCCCAGGCGGCGCAGGACGACCTGGTGAACGGCCCTAATATTAAGAAGTGCCCCAACTGCCGCAGGGCCGTCGAGGGAGACGGCGACCTTCCGCCTAACTTCCCGTCGAACTGTCCTACTTGCGGCGCGAGCCTCGCCGCGGTGAGCCCTGGGCCCGCCCATATAATATGGGACAGGGCTGCTGCCGAGCCTGTCGGCACGGGCGGTGACTACGGAGACGCGAACGACGGCTATATCGATATCCACTGGGACGATACACTGCCGTATAGCTCAAACGAGACCGTTTACAACGGTGACACGAGCAAGACTATCAGGATAATCAAGTTGAACTGGCAGAACCTCAGCCAGCAGTTTGAAGGCACTATCGCCGGCAGGGGAGACGTGCTCCTTAACGCCTCTGACACGAACTGGTTCATCAATACAAGCAACAAACTGAATATTTGCGCCGGCCGTGACATCATACGACAGGCAAATGGTGTCACGCTCTTTGAGAGATCCGATTCCCACTTCCATTTCTGGGCGAAAAGGAATATCAGCCTGAACGACCTGACGTTCTCCATTGTGGGCGGCAACACGCTGTACGGTTCATTCACCGCAGGAAACAAGTTCACGTTCACGGACATGAGCTTCATCACCAACTTGACATTCAAGTGGTCCAGGTGGCCTCTGCCCGCGCAGGCGTGGACCGAGCCGGTGAGGATACTGAACTGGAAGGAGATCTGAGCAAGCGTCATTTCGGCTGGAGAATTGAGAGGCCGGCTCGAGGGTCGGCCTCTCACTTTGTCGTAGTATCGCGATGAAAGTGAGAACGGTCACATCCACGCGGCTCTGGTATGATTCGTCTGATGGAAGGGAGGTATCACTGGTGGCAATCAAACGGTCCTGTCCCGAACGCTTGCTCTTGATCTTCGCCCTCGCTTGCGTAGTTCTCGTCGGTTCCTTCCTGGGGTTGGCAGGTTGTGACAGCGTTGAAGATAAGCAGAAGGAGTACCGCTCAGAGTGGCTCGAGATAATGGCCGCGTTCGAGAAACGTGTGGCGGCTGATGATAAAAAGGGCAACGAGCTCGCTCAGAAGAACGATATCGCCGGTATCATGGAGCTGGTCCAGAAGCGCGTCAAGTACGTCGACTCGACGTTCGACGAGATCGCTCTGCTGTACCCCCCGGCAGACCTTCGAAGACTGCATTCGCTCACGCTCTTCTACCTCACGAGCATCGTCGACCAGCTCGAGGCTAACATTGACCTATACGAAGCGGCCCGCTCGGGCAAGCCCACCGCGGACCTGCAGGCCATCGCCGAGGCTGCCGTCAAGCAGACCGAAGCGGTCAAGCAGGAGCTGGCGCTGGAGATAGACAGAGTGGGTCTCGAGCTCGAGGTGCCTGAGGGGAGTGAGCCTGCCGAGAGCGTTCCCGGCGCGCCGGACAGTGCACCGGGCGGAGAGTAAGATGACCACTCCCTCTATTTCTAAGGGACAACCTTCCTGATGTCCGAGAAGAGATGCCCCGCGCACCCGGAGCTCGATACCATGGTGGTATGCCTCGAGTGCGGAAGGGAGTACTGCCGTGTCTGTTTCCCCATCAGGGGCGCTGGGCAGTGCTGCCCACAGTGTCACAAGAAGAACATCGAGAGGCTGGCCTCGGAAAGGGGAGCCGAAAAAGAGCCGAAGAGAGCCTGGAGCGAGAGGCTGAAGGCAAGGCTTCCCACCGCCTCCAGCGCAAAGGACAAGGCGCGCGGGCTCGGGGAGGCGTTGGGGGCACGGGTCCCGTTCGAGCTCTCTACAACGGGGGCGGAGGAGCTTCCGCCTGTCTCGAGAGCCATCTCGAGGCTTGCAGCGGTCACGTTTTCCGGTCTCGTCCTGTGGTTCGCCATGGTCCTCCTCGCTCACAGAAGGCTCATGGTCTTTTCGATCGTGGCGGCGGCCGTGATAGCAACAGGTGTAGTGCTATCGCTTGGCGTCATGCACGACCTCGGGGTCGCCGTGCTGGCGGCCGCAATGGCTGTGCTGGCACTGGTTGTAGGTGAACTGCTCATCCAGCTCCTGTACCGTGCTGGAATCGTTACCAGGCTGGATGTGTTCAGGATGTCGCCGTACATCGAGACTCCTGCGGGGGTGTTCTACAAGGGTTTCTTCTACGACCTGCTCGTCAGGAGACTGCTGCCCGCGGCAGCAGTGGCGTTCATAGTCGGGATATGGCCGCTTCCCAAGATACCGGTCTGGAGGGGTTTTCGCTCTAAGTCAGGATCTCCGGACCGTCAGGTGTCATGAGTACTATGTCTTCGATCCTTACCCCGCCAAGGCCTTCGATATAGACCCCCGGCTCTATCGTGAAAACCATACCCGGCTCGAGAGTGTCATCGGACACAGCCGAAAGGGTCGGTTTCTCGTGAGTCTCCAGCCCGACGCCGTGGCCCAGGGAGTGGGTGAAGTGTTCCACGAGGCCGAGCTCGGCAAGCCTGTCGCGGGCCGCGGCGTCGACATTAAGGGCCTTCACACCGGGTGTGAGCGCTTCAAGCGCGGCTTCGCGGGCGGCTTTGACCGCGGAGAGCGCCTCGGATTTCCGTACATCATCGGTGCCGCTCGAGTTTATCAGCAACGTTCTCGTAGTATCTGAGCGGTAGCCGTCCTTTACGGCGCCGAAGTCGACGACGACCAGGTCACCAGCCTCTAGCCGGCGGTCGGTCAGCGGGGAGTGCGGTAGGGACGAGTTGGGTCCGGAAGCCACCACCGTGTCGAAAGCCGGTCCGTCCGCCCCGGCCAGCACCATGCGGTAGTCGAGCTCCGCGGCCAGGCGCCTCTCCACGGCACCCTCGGCAAACATTCCCGAGGCCTCCTCGAAGGCGGCCGAAGCACACTGTATCGCAGCCTTCATGAGTTGTATCTCGCCCGAGTCTTTCAATGCCCGAAGGCTTTCTACGGCACCCTCCACCGGGTCGAGGCTGAACGAGTCGCCGGCCGAGTCGACTAGCCGCCTGTACAGCTCGAAGCTCACCGTCACCTCGAAGCCGCACCTGGTGTTACGGGGAACCATCTTCGCGACCGCTTCGGCGATCCCCGAGGTGTGAATACGCACATCCCAATCCGTGGTTTCCCTTGAAGCCTGCTCCCTGTACCGCCCATCGGTGATGAGGATGCTCTCGTCGAGAGTGACAAGTGCCGCGCCGCTGCTTCCGCGGAAGCCGCAGAGATACCGGACGTTCTCGGCCTTTGTGACCAGCATACAGTCGAATCCGGCATCGTCGAAGAGGAGCCTCAGCCTTTCGAGCCTTCCTTCCAACTTGGGCCTCACACCTTTCTCGACAGTTGCAACGATCGAACACTATAGGGGACCACGACAATTCCCATCACGGCGCGCGGATATTTGCTCTTTCCGGATGTTACTATTACTTTGTTCCAAGATAAACAGGGGCTTTATATGAAGGACCGCGATCTGATAGGGCAGAGGGTCACAGGCAGATGGACATTCCTGTGCTCGATGGCCGGTGACCTAGAAGGAGAGGCGGTCCTGGATGTGGCATGTGGAGCGGGGTGGTTCGAGGAGTATGCCCTATCGGCCGGCTGCCCCCGCGTGGTGGGAATAGAGAGGTCGGCAGCACTTGCCGAGGCTGTAAGCCTCCGTCTGCCGGATGCCGAGATCCAGGTAATCGATGCGACGGGCGACCTTACGAGCCTGGGGAAGTTCGATACCGCCTGCGCGTTCGACTTCGTGGAGCACCTTCCGCGGGGTGGCGAGGTCCGGTTTCTCCAAGGGCTGCACGATCTGCTGCAGCCGGGAGGAAGACTACTCATCTCGGTGCCGTACAGGAGTGTTCTCTCATGCGCGCTCGACCCGGCGTTCTTCTTCGGACACCGTCACTATAATCTGCCCCAGGTGGAGCGCATCCTTTCAAAATCAGGTTTCAAAGTGGATAAGGCGGTTTTTGCCGGGGGGTTGTGGGAGCAGGTCTCTATGATCTGGCTGTACCTGTTCAAGTGGCTCTTCAGGCGCGAGATGCCTTTCGCCGACTTCCTCGAGGAGAGACGACGGCGCGAGTATGAGAGCTGGGGCATCCGTCCGGGCCCGGGCTCGTTCGTGACGATGTTCATAGAAGCAAGGCCTGGCCAGGCAACTTATGATTCTTGTTCCGGCGGGGGGTGAATCTGAATGTCCGGAGGGTTTCGCTTCGTAAGCATCGTCATTCCGACGCTCAATTGCGCCGATGCCCTCGCGACCTGCCTGGATTCGATATTCAGCCAGGAATACCCGCGCGAGAGCATGGAGGTGATCGTCTCTGATGGGGGGTCCACCGATGATACAGTGAAGATCGCCTTGGACCGGGGGTGCCGGGTGGTCGAGAATCCGCTCAGGACCGGTGAGGCCGGGAAAGCGCGCGGAATCGCCGAGGCCTCCGGCGAGATCATCGCGCTCATAGACAGCGACAACATCCTTGAAGGCAGTGACTGGCTCAAGGTCATGACAGCGCCTTTCGACGATCCGGAGATAGCGGGGAGCGAGCCGATCGAATTCACCTACAGAAAAGAGGACCCCCCGCTCACACGGTACTGCGCGCTACTGGGCATGAACGACCCGCTCTGTTACTTCCTGGGCAACTACGACAGGCTGAGTCGCCTTTCAGGCACGTGGACGGGGCTCGAGATAAAGACGCGGGAGAAAGAAGGGTACCTCGAAGTGGAACTGGAGCCTGGTTTCACACCGACTATGGGCGCCAACGGATTCATGGTCAGGAAGGACCTGCTTTATGAACTCGAGGCAGGCGAGTACTTCTTCGATATCGATGTCGTCCCAAAGCTCGTAGAACTCGGGCACCAGAGATACGCGAAGGTCAGAACCGGGATCGTCCATATCTACGGCAGCGGACTGGGGACGCTCACCAGAAAACAGCTCCGTCGCGTTCGCGACTGGAGCTACTTCCGGTCCCAAGGGCAGAGATCGTACCCGTGGGACAGGCAGAAAACCTCTGGTCTGGTGCGGTTCCTGCTCTACTGTGTGCTTGTGCTGCCGCTTGTCAGCCAGGCAATCAAGGGATACAGGAGGGTGCCGGACCCCGCGTGGGCACTACACCCACCCGCCTGCCTCATCACACTGGGTGTCTACGGATACGGCATCCTTACGGGGCTCCTGAGACCGAAACAGCAAGACCGTTCGCGCTGGAGGCAGTAGAGATTGACCGAAGTGGATCGGGGGTTGCGGCTGTGACCGATGCCGAGAGGTTCCTGAGAGAGAGTTATGACCCCTCCAAAGGGAGGGCGATCGACTACTCTGATGACATCAGGATCAGGACAGTTCTGTCTCTTATAGAGCCCTCCGGAGGTCTGGTAAAGGCTTTGGATGTAGCGTGTTTCAATGGGGAAGTAGCCGAACAGATAATGCGGCGGTTGGGGCCCGCGTGCGAGATGCACGGTATCGATATCGCTGATTCACTTGGGGAACTGGTGGAGCGGAGAGGCATACACTTCCAGCAGGCCGACCTCAACCGGGGGATCGATTACCCTGATGACGAGTTCGATTTCGTATTCGCAGGAGAGATAATCGAGCATATGTATGACACGGAGTTCTTCATATCAGAGCTCAAGCGGATACTGGAGCCCGGTGGGCGACTGATAATGACCACGCCAAACATGCTTTCCCTGGGCCGGCGGATCATGTACCTGCTCGGAAGACCTGTTTATATGGAAGTGGCATTGTTCTTTTCATATGACGGCATGCAACCAGCCGGTCATATACGGTATTTCACAAGGGACTCCCTCGTGAGCCTGCTGGCTCATCACGGCTTCGAGACTGTTCGTTGTGTTTCTGACCAGGTCAATCTGCCTCACCTGAGGCTCAAGCGCGCCGCAGAGTTGTTCCCGGGTCTGGGGCAGACAATAATATGCTTGTTTATTAATGGTGAATGACTCCAGGAGATTCCGGCTCCGGGGTCCAGTAGCGAGCAGGCAAACGCCTGGCTATTATCTATCCCGACCCGCGCCTGAAGATAACCGCGAGACGATGGCCCGGGCCTCTCGCAGAGATGTCTCCGCCCAGGAATATCTTGAAGCCAATGACTCGGACAAGCGGGCTTTCTCAGTCCTGAGGTCATCATCTTCAAGAAGTCCCAGGACCGCGTCAGAGAACACCATGGTATCACCGGAGGGCACATAAGCAGGTACATCATCGAAGATGGTCCTGTAGTGAGGGAGTTCGTACGTCACAACGGGAAGTCCGTGAGCCATAGCCTCGAGGATGGAGATGCCGAACCCCTCCTCGTAACTGGGGAAGACGAATACCTCACAAGAGGAGAGGATCCCATCGAGCATTTCTGGCGTGACGTATCCCAGGAGCTCGATAGAATCCTCCAGGCCATGACGCGCTATCTCATTGCGCAGTTCCGTCATAATAGTTACCGGACCTGTTCCTACTATGGCGAGAGTGCTTCCGTTCTTGACTTCGCACACCTTTCCCCATATTCGAACAAGGTCGAACACACCTTTCGACCGGTGCAGTCGCCCCAGAAAGCATGCATCATAATGGAGTCCTTCAATAGCCTCGTTCGGAGGTATATCAGTGCCCATTTCGGCGATAAGTAGTCTACCTGGCGCTACCTCCTTCCGGAGGAGCTGGTCCTTCAGCATCTCATTATCTACGATGATTACGTCCGCCCGCTGTTTTATCAGGAACAAGCTTACTCCCTGCCCCAGGTGTGAGAGGTAGTTCATCAACCTTGACCCGGCTCTAGAACGGGGGGATGGTATCAGGTGAAATACGCAGTTTACCCAGAGGCTGGAACGTCTCTTTATCGAGCGAAAGATGAAGGCGGGGAACACATCGCAGATCATGTCAGAGGAACCGTAGAGAAGGTGTTGACCGCTGTGCCAGGGCAGGTGGAAGACGGCCTTGAAGGCTCTCAGCAGGTACATCGCGGCTATCGGAAGATGATCTGCAATTGTGCCGGGAAGAAGGAGAAACGGACCGGAGAACCCCTCGGCTATACAGTTCCTCCTGCCAGTCACTGTTGTCATCACCGAAAGCACCTGACCCTCCATGAGCCAGTGCTCGGCAAGCTTGAGAAAGTGTTTCATGCCTCCAGATGGTTGGGGGAATGCGGTGAACCCGTTTGCGAGGATGAGCACTTTCATATTGCCGGGAAGGATGCCACTGCCCCCGGCACGACCTTCATCACTCATCGCTGACTCCTTGCGAGAATCGCCACCTCATTGGCAAATGGAATCGTGTACCAGCCCGGCATGGGGAGCCAATGAAGCCTCGTGAAAAGCGGAAAGCTTGTGAAGTACTGATGGTCATGACCTATCACACGCGCTCCTGTTCTTCGGGCCAGCCGGTGCATCTCGAAGATGCCAACGGGTCTCTCGAAACCGAACGGCCAGCCCCTGTTCATTGCCGTGTAGACCGTTCGAGATAACCAGTAGAACGGAGAGGAGACCGGGGCCTGAAGGAAAGCGTAACTCGCGAGCTCGAGATGTTTAGACATGCATGAGTAACGCGCGGCCCTGGAACGATAATGTTCGATTACTCCAGCCGAAAGGGCCAACTCGAATGCCTTAGCTCTGAATGGAGCTTCCCCTATGGTCGAGTGGACCAGATCACACTCCATATCGAAATGTTTAAACAGCTCTTGTGCAGTTGTCAGGGACGCTATCGAATAATCGAGAAGCGTTACTTCCTCCACGAGACCGAGCTTCTTTAGCACCAGGGAGAAAGCTCCAGATCCGCACCCGAGTTCTATGCTGGATCTGAGCGGACAGGGAATCTTGCCCAGAAGCCTTACGAGGGGATAATGAGCCTCGAGAATGCGCCGGTCAGAGAAGCCCGCCTCCAGAGCCCTCAGGAGTGGCTCCTGGTCCTCGCTTCTGTAGTGTGCTTCCCACACTGGAAGCTGAGAATCACCTGCTGGATCAGAATCGAGGATATTACCTGATACACTCATTGACAGACCGCAGTTCGCACAGGCTATGCGGAATTCATCGCGGCCGGCAGTTGATACGTGGACTTCTAATCTCTCATTTCCGCAATCCGGGCATCTGACTCTATGGATGATCTCAGTCGCTTTCACAATCTACGCTCCGACAGGCGTCTACTTGCTTCTAAACGTGAAGTCTCTCAAATGACCGAGTACAGCCTTCCCTGCCCGGGCGACGAACTTCAGGTCGTCGAGGCTCCTTATCGATATCAGGGTGCGGCCTATGAAACGAGGGGAGGCGAAAGCCGTGTAAAGCCCCTGGGTCAGACGCTTCAGCACATCCGGGGGAATGGGGCTATTCAGCACCGGCCCGCTCATATCGTAGCGCTC
Organism: Actinomycetota bacterium; assembly: GCA_020062425.1. GTDB lineage: Bacteria > Actinomycetota > Geothermincolia > Fen-727 > Anoxymicrobiaceae > JAGUWJ01. The sequence goes on along the minus strand of JAGUWJ010000155.1, from coordinate 14,600 downwards.
CCAGTCCTCCGACAGCAGCCAGCCCTCACGTTTAGCTTCTTCGAAGAGCGGGGTGCCGGGGTAGGGGATGACGATGGTCGCTTGGAGCATGTCGGCGGCCCCTTCGGCGAGGAGGTCCCTCGCCAGCTCGACCGTCCGGCGCGCATCGTCCTCGGTCTCCCAGGGGTAGCCGACCATGGTGGTCAGGTGTACGGTCAGCCCCGCACGCTTGGCCATCCTGCAGCTCTCAGATATCTGTTCGACCTTGGTCCCCTTGTCCAGGCGGTCCAGCGTCACCTGGTTCGCGGACTCCAGCCCGAACTTCAGCAGGCGGAAACCCGCCCCGGCCATGCTGTTGAACCTCTCCTGTGAGAGCGCGCCTACGCGGGCGTTGCACGAAACCTGCACGCGCTGGTGCAGACCGCTCTCCACCATGCCCCGGCAGAACTCGTCCAGCCAGCCTCCGGCGGGGAAGGTGCCGGTGTCGTCGAATATTTCGCGCACCCCGTATCGTTCCACCAGGTTAGTTATCTCACGAAGCAGGTTCTGCGGGCTGCGGACGCGGTAGCGCGGGTAAAGGGTGGTCCATGAGCAGAAGGTGCACTTTCCGTACCAGCAGTCGCGGCCGGCCATGGTGTAGGTGTGAGGCCTCTTCTTGAAGAGGTGCTCGCCGTAAAGTTTCCACATGGTGAGCTCGCGGTCTATCTCCGGCAATCTATCCAGATCGCGCTCGAGAGTGAACACGCCGGTGTTCTCGATATCTCCGTTCTCTCTGTGCCAGACGCCCGGGTCGAGCGGTAACCCGCGCTCGAGGTGCTCAAGGAGGTTTACCAGCAGGAAATCGTAGTCACCTCCCGTGAGCACGTAGTCGACGGGGCAGGATTTCATCGATTCAGCGGGGAGAGCGGTAACGTGGTCGCCGAACAGAACCGTCAGCGTATCCGGAAGTTCATCCTTGATGCTGCGGATTATCTCCCAGTGTTGTTTGACGACCGGCGTCTTGGTCTCCATGGCGATAAGGTCGGGGCGCTCTGCCTTGATGTAATCCCAGAAGCGGTCTTCACTCCACCGCATGGAGACGGCGTCGTTCCAGCGGACCTCGTGACCGGCCTCTTTGAGCATGGTGGCAGCCCAGGCGGGTACCATGGGGTAGATGAAGGAGGGATTGTGGAACCACTGGAACTGGCGGTTCTGCCCCAGGGTGGGGTGCTTTTCACCTCCTAGCGGTGGATACGAGATGGCGACCTTCATTGCTCTTTCATCTTACTGGATAGAAGTCCCACCAGGAAGCCGACACCGTAGGTGATGTGCGTCGCGATTATCCCCGGAAAGACCAGAAAATTGGTACTCAGGCTGAGCGTCTTGATGGACGAGACCAAGACGAGCGAAAGATATAAACCGACAGCGGAGAGATAGGCGATCAGGAAGACAGTGCTGAAGAAGCTCGCGGCAAGGCCGGCAAGGAGTGCCAGGACGAACAGAGTGGGAACGAAGAACAGCGGTTTTCTGGAAGTCTCTGGGAACTTCTTAACGAAGAAACCGCGGTGCACGGCGTAGGAGTAGACCTGCCGGAGGTGGGGGACGAACAAGGCCCTGCGGTGATGATAGACGAGGACGTTCGGTACATATACTATGCGTTTAGTGAGGTCTTGAGTCAGCTTGTGACAGAGGACGGTGTCCTCGCCGGGCCAGAACTCAGTATGAAACCCCCCCACGGCTTCGAAATCCGACTTCCGCACCAGCAGGTTCACGGTAGGGTAATCGTCCACCTCCCTTAAGGCGTGGGGGCGGTACCGGTACCGCGTGTTTCCGGAGACCATCGTCGCGGAGAAAACCGCTCCCCCTGCATGCTGCCTCCGGTTGTCACGATTGGGCGTGATCGCCGGGCCTCCGACCGCTGCTATTGACTCATCCTCGAAGTACGGCACGGCGTTCCTGAGCCAGTCGTATTCAGGGAAGGCGTCCCCGTCGATGAAAGCGATTATTTCGGCCGTGGAATCTTCCACGGCAAGGTTTCTCTTGATCGCGGGACCGACCTGCCCGCTCGCAATGACCCGGCTTCCCGGCCGGGGCAGGTCTATTTCGGCCGCTCTATCCGGAACCAGTCTTATATCGTACTCGGAGTAGTTGAGCTCACCGCATTTCGCTACGCACTCCTCGATCATCCAGTCGATATCCCTCGTCGGGACGACAATGGATATCCTCGGCTCGTAGTCGACGACCGGTTTCAGGGGCGAGCCGTAGTAACCGAGGACGTAGAACCTGTAGAAGAGGGACATTGTATCGACCAGTATCCCTCGGATATCCTCCCAGGTGATGCGGCCGTACTCCCTTTGAAAAGAGATCTTCACGGGCGCTTCGGCGATATGGTATCCGAGGAAGTTCGCGACGAGCAGCAGTTCCAGGTCCATAACGTAGCACATGCTCACGATACGAGGGAAGACGCTGGTCAGCACTTCCCTCTTAAAGAGCTTGATACCGGTTTGCGTGTCCTTGAGGGGCAGGTGAAAAAGCAGCACGAGAAGGTAGTAGTAGACAGTGCTGTAAAACCGCCTGGAACGCGGGTACTCGAGGGTGGATGCCGGGTGTCTCTTGCTCCCGACCACGACATCGACCCCTGTCCTCTGCATCTCCCGGAGGAGGTGCTGCACCTGGTACGGGTGGATGTCTAGGTCCGCGTCCAACAGGCAGACCAGGTTTTTTGTCGATGCCTGGAAACCCCTCCTCGTGGCGTAACCCTTGCCTTCGTTCTCGGGGAGGCTCACATGGGTGACTTTCGGGAACTCGGATTCCACACGTTCCAGTACCCGTGCCGTGCCGTCGGTGCTCCCGTCGTCGACCACGATTATCTCGTAGTCCATGTTGAGCGCTTCCATCGAGCGCACCGACTCGCGCACGGTCTCGTATATCCTGTCGGCCTCGTTGTAGGCTGGGATTATGAGAGAGAGCCCCTCCATCACCCTTCCCTCGATCCAGGAGTGGAATCCACTCCAGGTCAAACACTTATCACTGTAACGGGGTTATTGATACGTCACCCACCTTGAGCGTTCCGCTGATGGTGCCGAACAACTCCTGCTCGCCTCTATCCAGTTCTATTCCAGGACCGTTGACTACTATTCTAAGATCCACACCCTCGGGAGGCACAAGGAGGCTCTGGATGGTTATCACTGTTGATTCCTTGTCGGTGAGTTTGCCCGAAAAAACCAATTCTCCATTGACAAGAAGAGAGATCTCATGGGAAAGGGCTATATTTGTCAACGGTATGCCGACTTCGGCCTCGACGTTCTTCCCTGAATAATTGACGAGTTTAATAGTGCCCTCAGCCTCCATGAGGCGCACCGTAACCCTTCCCTCATCGATATGAGGCGTCGTTATGTCACCGAGATACACCGGCACGAGGGGAGCCTTTGGGGCGGTCACCCGGAAGATGTAGCCGCTGCCGAAGTCGTCGTTATACGTTGCTTGCGCTTCCAGCTCGATACCAGGTGGCAGCGAGCGTACCTCCACGGGAGCCTTTTCCGTGCCCTCATATTTCTCGAACATCCTGTCGAGGTAGACGACATGGCTGATCCCAAGACTGCTGAGGATTCCCGGCGTGGCAGGGTTGTAAGGGTTGTAGATGGTCCTGCGCATGGCCTCCCCATCGGAGTTGTCCCAACCACCGTTAAGCATCGGTTTCTGAAAAGACTGCTGGTAATAGAGGAACCTCTGCGCACTGAAGAAGCCAGGCTCGAACGCGGGGTATATTACGACGCCCCGAGCATCACTGACTGCTGCGACCTTCTGGAAGATTGGTGGGAGTTCTCCTGAGAGTTCGAAATACTTGAAAGGCGGGACAATGAGCATTCCGAGCACCATTACAATGATTGCGCCAACAGCAAGTGCATCACCGACTGTATTCTTTACGCTTCTTCTCAACAGGGACAGGCCTACGCTCGCGAGAAGAATAAAGCAGATTATGACTATGACTCCCGCCCGCATGTACCAGCGCAGCCATGGAGCGAAATAGCGCATTATCATGCTCGGGAGCGGAACCCTCACCGTTCCGAAATCGATATATGGCGGCATTGATATGATAAAACCTGCTGCAGCGGCGACAATGAGTCCCCAGGTGATACTCTTTTCGTCCCGTGCCAGGCGGAACCTCGCAACTGTTGAGGTATCAGATACGCACGATTCACTATCCTGTAGAGAGAGTATGCAAGCGTCACCGCGCTTCTCTCGACGTAGCGCTATAGCAATCGCGAAGATGGCCAGTGCGAAGAGGGAGAATCCCAGGTACAAAGAGTTCTCCCACATGTTGAGTAAGCGAGCGGCCGGACTTGAGGCAAGACGGCCTGACAGGAAGTTCCTGCCTTCAGGTATTACGTAGGCAAGTGGAGAGGCCGAACCGGCTTCTGTTATCTCGAGGTCTCGGACGCCTCCCTGGGTAGGCCTTGTCGGAAATTCACCCACTCGATTGCCGCTCTGATTGCTGATGGTGAATATGGGTATGATGACTACTATGATTCCGAACGCGGCCAGAAGTCCCAGAGCGAGAGCTTTCCTGCCCGCAAGCTTTGCCCGTGCCGCTTCCGCTTCGTCTGGTCGGGGCTCATGCCTGTTGCGCAGCCATCGGTAGAGGAAGTACCCGAACAGGAACGATACGGTGAAAATCCCCATGAAGAGCGCGTAATGTATGCACGTGCCGGCGACGAGGATGCCTGACGCCCACAGGAGCGCCGCGTTCTTTGGACCGGGCTTTTTGAGGAAGACCAGCAGGGCCAGGATGAAGAGCGGCATCCACTGTGTCATGGCCAGGTTGACGAACATAAAGGCGTGGACGGCGTGGTAGGCGCAGACAAGGTACGCAAGGCCACCGAAGAACGCCGCCCACTTGTCGCGGGTGATGTAGCGCACCAGGTAGTACATGGTGACGCCGGAGAGGAAGAAGCTCGAGGTGATAAGCAGGTTATAGACTACGGTCTGGTTGAAGAAGAGGAGCAGGAATCGCGCGAAGTATTCGAGTATGAACTCGGCCGGAACGGCGGGGAAGGACTGTCCGAACGGGTAGCCTATCAGGGGAGAGAACGTAGCGCTCCCCCCGAAAGTCGAGGCGTTACGTATCCACCACCATCCCCACATGGCGCCCAGGTTGTCACCGGGGATGCCGTAGACGTAACTGTTGAAGCCGCGAAACACCGGCCAGGTGAGAAAGACCGTCATGAGGAAGAAAAAGAGGAATATCGGCACTTCCGGCGGTATTCGACGTATCCAGCTCTGTTTCTCGGTGAGCTCAGGCTCTAATTCCATCACCCCTGGGGTCAAACGGTCTCGTAGATATTTTTCTATCGGGCAAACTCTCACCTTCCCGTAAGCCACCGTCCTGCGCGGTGTTGTATCATGTAAAGTTGTCAATATAGACGCTTGAGCAGCCGCCGGCGCTCGCGGGCGGCGTGGACACCATGGAGGTAGGGACAATAGCCACTACAGCGGATTTCAGGAACGGGATGGTGCTCGACCAGGAGGGGGCGCTGATGCGCATCGTCGAGTTCCAGCACGTAAAGCCGGGCAAGGGCGGAGCGTTCGTCCGCACCAGGCTGAAGAACGTGGAGACCGGCCAGGTGGTGGAGAAGACGTTCAGGGCTGGCGAGAGGGTGGAGGAAGCCGTCCTGGAGCACCACAAGATGCAGTACCTCTACAACGACGGCGGAAGCTACGTATTCATGGACACCGATAACTACGAGCAGGTCACGGTCCCCCTGGAGGTCATCGGCGAGGCATCGTCTTTCCTGGTTGAGAACCAGGAGCTCTCGGTGCTGGTGCGCGGCGGCAGGGCCATTACCGTCGAGCTCCCAGCCGCTGTGCAGTTGAAGGTCGATAAAGCGGAGCCCTGGCTCAAGGGAGATACCTCCAGCGGCGCCACCAAGCCGGTCACCCTCGAGACCGGATTCACCGTGCAGGTGCCTCTCTTCGTCGAAGAGGGGGATACGCTCAAGATAGACACGCGCTCGGGGAAGTACATCGAGAGGGTCTAGAAGTTGTCGCAGGGCACCAGCAGACGCAGCAAGCACCGCAGGAACGCGCTCAGGATACTCTTCGAGATAGATATCAACCGCTCGTCGCTCGAGGAGGTGCTGGACGGCAGGCGCTTGGTCGGCGAGGAGCAGCCCGCGGACTTCACGGTGGAGCTGGTGCGCGGCGTACAGGCCAACCTGGAGGACATCGACCAGGTCATATCGAGGTACGCTCAAGGGTGGGAACTCGAGCGCATGCCCACGGTGGACCGCAACATCCTTCGCATGTCCATTTTCGAGCTGTTCTTCATGGACGACATCCCCACCGCCGCCACCATCGACGAGGCGGTGGAGCTCGCGAAGGCGTTCTCAACGGAGGACTCCGGTAAATTCATCAACGGGGTGCTGGGAAGGGTGAACAGCGACAGGGAAGCTGGTTCGCTCACGCTGCCGCCGGATCAGCATTAAGATACCCGGTTGCGGACAGCCGGCGCAAGTGGTATCTTATGAGAGACCTTTAATCTAGTCCTGAGAGGCTAGCAAGGAATGGAAATGAACATTATGATCGAACAGAGCACCTTCCCGTATGCAGGGAAGGCGTTTTTTTATGCGACCAGGCTCTTGATATCGTCTGGTCGTTTTCGACCACTTGAGCCAACCTGGAGGAGCCATGGCATTTAAAGCACGGGCGAAGGTGCTCGACTCGGACGACGTGGCGCGCATCATCAAGCGGATATCACACGAGATACTCGAGAAGAACAAGGGTTCTGCGGACATTGCTCTGGTGGGAGTGCGCACCAGGGGGGTATTCCTGGCCCGGAGGCTCGCGCGCACCATCGAGCAGATAGAAGGCGGCCGGGTCCCTGTTGGGGAACTCGATGTCGGCTTCTACCGCGACGATATTGCGACAAGGCCAGCCTCGAACGTAGGCGTGACCCAGATCGACTTCGACATCAACGGCAAGAAGGTCGTCATCGTGGATGACGTGCTCTACACCGGCAGGACAACCCGCGCAGCAATGGACGCGCTGATGGACTTCGGCAGACCCAGCGCCGTTCAGCTCGCCGCCCTGGTCGACCGGGGGCACAGAGAGCTGCCGGTGCGGGCGGACTACGTGGGCAAGAACGTCCCCACCTCGGGGAACGAGAAGGTGAAGGTCTCTCTGACCGAGGTCGACTACGTCGACATGGTCGAGATAGGCGAGGAGGTGGCGGAATGATAACAGAGACGAACGGACACCGGCACCTGCTTTCGATAACCGACCTGGAGAAGGAGGATATCCTGAGCCTGCTCGATTCCGCGCGCTCATTCGCGGAGGTCGCAACCAGGCCCGTGAAGAAGGTCCCGGCCCTGCGCGGTCAGACCATCGTGAACCTTTTCCTGGAGCCCAGCACGCGCACGCGCATGTCCTTCGAGCTGGCCGCCAAGAGACTCTCCGCCGACGTCATCAACTTCTCCACCGGTACTTCCAGCCTGTCAAAGGGCGAGAGCCTGAAGGACACCGCCAAGACGATAGTTGCCATGGGCATGGACGCTGTGGTCATCAGGCACAAGAGCGCGGGTGCCCCGCACATGCTCACCAAATGGGTGGACTGTTCGGTGGTGAACGCGGGCGACGGTATGCACGAGCACCCCACGCAGGCACTCCTCGACCTGTACGCCATGAGGGAGTGGCTCGGCCGCCTCGAGGGGCTGAAGGTGGCGATCGTGGGGGACATCGACCACTCTCGGGTGGCCCGCAGTAACATCCACGCGCTCGTCAAGGTGGGTGCGGAGGTCCTGCTCGTCGCCCCGCGCTCTCTCCTTCCTGAGGGCATAGAAGAAATGGGCGCGTCCACCACTGGTTCACTGGACGAGGCGCTCGAATGGTGTGACGTGCTGTACCTCCTGCGCATACAGCTCGAACGGGTGGAAGAGTCGAGGTTTCCCTCGCTGCGGGAGTACACGCTGCAGTACGGGCTGACACAGACGCGGTGGTCGCGCCTGAAGCGCAAACCGCTGGTCATGCATCCCGGCCCGATGAACCGGGGTGTAGAGATAGCTTCAGATGTCGCGGACGAGGTCGAGTCCGTCATAACCGGCCAGGTTGCCGCCGGGGTGGCGGTGCGCATGGCCGTTCTCTACGAGGTTCTTGGGGGCAGTTATGGATAGCGGATTGCTCATCAAAGGCGCGATGGTCCTGACCTACCCGGAGGGGCTGGGAGGCGAGGTCGACATCCTGGTGTCGGGAGGGGTGGTGCAGAAGATAGGTAAAGGCATCTCCGCCGGGCGTGCCCTGGTGATAGACGCCTCCGGGTGTGTTGTGGCACCCGGCTTCATCGACCTGCACACCCACTTGAGAGAGCCGGGGATGGAGTACAAGGAGGACGTCTGCAGCGGCAGCCGCGCTGCGGCGGCCGGGGGCTTCTCGGCGGTCTTCTGCATGCCCAACACCGATCCTGCCATCGACAACTCATCGGTCGCCGAGTACGTCTACGACCGCGGCGTGGACGAGGGCTTCTGCATGGTGCTGCCCCACGGTGCCATAACCCAGGGCAGAAAAGGTGAAACGCTCGCCCCCATGGGTGAGATGGGCAAGTGTCGGGCCGGGGTCCGGGGTTTCAGTGACGACGGCAGTCCCCTGGTCGATTCGGAGATAATGAGAAGGGCAATGGAGTACGCCCGGACCATGGGTGCGACCATAATCTCCCACAGCGAGGAGAAGAGCCTCTCCGAGGGAGGCCAGATGAACGAGGGTTACTACTCTACGTTCATGGGCCTGAGGGGAATCCCACCCGAGTCAGAGCAGATCGGGGTCTTCAGGGACCTCTGCCTGGCCGAGAAGACCGGCGCCAGCCTGCACCTCGCCCACATATCGACCGCGGGGTCGCTCGACCTGGTCCGACGGGCGAAAGAGCGGGGGCTTTCGGTTACCTGTGAGGTGACCCCCCACCACTTCTCTCTAGATGAGTCGATGCTCTCCACTTATAATACAAATCTGAAGATGAACCCACCTCTCCGCTCCACCAATGATATCGATGCGCTGCTGATTGGTCTGTCTGATGGGACCATAGACGTGATTGCCACTGATCACGCGCCCCACGCCCCGCACGAGAAAGAGGCCGAATTCGACCGTGCGGAGTTCGGGGTGATAGGGCTGGAGACGTGTCTCGCCCTGGTGGTCACCGAGCTGGTTGAGAAGGGTGTCTTGAGCCTGGAGGACGCGGTGTCGAAGATGACCGTCGCTCCCGCCCGCATCATGGATATGGATCGCTGGGGGTACAGCGCGACCGTGAGCGAAGGCGCCCCCGCCAACCTGGTGGTGTTCGATCCCGACGCGGAGTGGACTGTCGACCCTTTGAGGTTCCTCTCCCGCGCCCGGAACACCCCATACGCGGGCAGAAAGGTGCACGGAAAGGTCATACATACCGTGTTCCAGGGGCGCCTGGTGGTCTCGGACAGCGAGCTCATCATGGGGCCGGAGAGCGGAAAACCCCTGCCCGGGCCGGAGCAGGCGAGCCAGAGGAAGCCTGCCTCAAAGAAGGCCCGTGCCGCCGCGGGCAGGGGGAACTGAGAGATGGCGGCACGAGGCTCCAGCGGAAAGAGACCGGCCATCCTGGTCCTTTCCGACGGCACTGTTTATGAGGGTTCACACATCGGCGCCGAGGGCGAGTTCTTCGGCGAGGTCTGCTTCAACACCAGCATGGCCGGGTACCAGGAGATACTGACCGACCCCTCCTACGCCGGTCAGATGGTGGCGATGACCTACCCTCTGATCGGCAACTACGGGGTGAACCCCGACGACTTCGAGTCAGACCGCATCTACATGGGCGGGTTCATAGTCAGGGAGTCCTCGAGGATCCCCTCGAACTGGCGCTCGAACGGAACCCTGGAGGATTTTCTCAGAAAGCACGGCATAGTAGGGCTGGAGGGAATAGACACCCGTGCGCTCACCATGCACATCCGCACCGCGGGGGCAATGGAGGGCGGCATCAGCTGCAGAGACCTCGACCCGGAGAGCCTCCTCGCGAAGGTGCGGGCCGCCCCCGGCCTCGTTGGAAGGGACCTGGTCAAGGAGGTCACGGTCGGGGACTCGTACGTCTGGGACGCCGACCCTCAGGCGGGTAAGCGCTATGAGGTCGTAGCGTACGACTTCGGGATAAAGAGGAACATCCTGCGGCTCCTCGCCGCCCGCGGCTGCAGGGTGACGGTGGTACCCGCGGCGACGAGCGCGGAAGAGGTCCTGGAATGTAAGCCGGACGGCGTCTTCCTCTCCAACGGGCCTGGCGACCCGGCGGCGGTGACGTACGCCATAGAAGCCATTGGCGAGCTGCTGGGAAAGAAGCCGGTGTTCGGCATCTGCCTGGGCCATCAGCTCCTGGGCCTCGCCCTGGGCGGAAAGACTTACAAGCTCAAGTTCGGGCACCGCGGCGCGAACCAGCCGGTCATGCACAAAGACACCGGGCGGGTGGAGATAACCGCCCAGAACCACGGCTTCGCGGTGGACACCGGTTCCTTCGCCGCGTGTCCGTTCGGCGAAGTGGAGGCCACGCACTGGAACCTGAACGACGACACCTCGGAGGGCATACGCTGCCGCGAGGTGGGGGCGTTCTCGGTACAGTACCACCCGGAGGCCGCACCCGGCCCGCACGACTCGCGATACCTATTCGAGCGTTTCCTGGAACTGATGGAGGAGTGGCGCTGAGAATGGCTGACGACCTGGTGAGGCGGGGCTAGCGATGCCGCGCCGGGAAGACATCAACAAGATACTGATAGTAGGCTCAGGACCGATTGTGATAGGCCAGGCGTGCGAGTTCGATTACTCAGGCACCCAGGCTTGCAAGGTGCTCAAGGAGGACGGCTTCGAGGTGGTCCTGGTCAACAGTAACCCGGCCACCATCATGACGGACCCGGAGTTCGCCGACCGCACCTACATCGAGCCCATCACCCCGGAATGGGTGGCCGAGATAATAAGACGTGAGCGCCCCGACGCCCTGCTGCCCACGCTGGGCGGACAGACGGGCTTGAACGTCTCGGTAGCGCTCGCCGAGGACGGCACGCTCGAGCGGTACGGGGTCGAGCTCATAGGGGCAAGGCACGAGGTGATCAGCAAGGCCGAGGACCGCAACCTCTTCAAGGAGGCCATGCGCAACATCGGGCTCGACCTGCCGGAGAGCGACTTTGCCTACTCGCTCATCGAGGCTGAATCGGTCGCGTCCAGGCTCGGGTTCCCCCTGGTCATACGGCCGAGCTTCACCCTGGGAGGGGGAGGCGGAGGCCTTGTCTACGACATGGACGAGTTCGTGGAGATAGCTCGGCAGGGGCTCGACCTGAGCCCCATCACCGAGATACTGGTCGAGAAATCGGTCAAGGGCTGGAAGGAGTACGAGCTCGAGGTCATGCGTGACAGGAAGGACAACGTGGTCATCGTGTGCCCCATCGAGAACTTCGACCCTATGGGTGTTCACACAGGAGACTCCATCACCGTCGCGCCCGCCCAGACCCTCACCGACGCCGAGTACCAGATGCTGCGGGACGCGAGCATCGACATCATGCGCGAGATCGGGGTGGAGACCGGAGGCTCGAACATCCAGTTCGCCATCGAGCCCGATACCGGGCACGTGGTGGTCATCGAGATGAACCCCAGGGTGTCGCGGTCCAGCGCGCTGGCCTCGAAGGCCACCGGGTTCCCCATCGCCAAGATGGCCGCCAAGCTCGCGGTGGGGTACACGCTGGACGAGATACCGAACGACATCACCCGTGAGACGCCCGCCTGCTTCGAGCCCACCATCGACTACTGCGTGGTCAAGGTGCCGCGCTGGGCGTTCGAGAAGTTCCCCGGCGCCGACTCGGCGCTGGGCACCAAGATGAAGTCGGTGGGCGAGGTCATGTCCATCGGCCGCACCTTCAAGGAGGCCGTACAGAAAGCGGTGCGCTCGCTCGAGATAGACCGATATTCCTTGAACGAGCTGGACGAGACGCCCGCGGACGAACTCGGGCCGAGGCTCGAGAAGGCGAGCCACGACAGGCTCTTCCAGGTATACGGCGCCCTCAAACGCGGGATGAGCATCGAGGAGATATTCGAGAGGACGGGGATCGATCCCTGGTTCCTGGACAACCTCCTCCAGATAACCGAGATGGAAGAGCTGCTCGCCGGGCAGAGCATTGAGACCATTTCGGATGAGGACCTGCGCGAGGCCAAGCGGTACGGCTTCTCCGACGTGGAGCTGGCGCGGCTGTTCGGCTCTTCCGAAGCCGGGGTAAGAGCGCACCGCGGGGCTCGCGGAGTGGGCGCGGTGTTCAAGAGCGTGGACACCTGCGCGGCCGAGTTCGAGGCCTACACCCCTTATTACTACTCCACCTACGAGGACACCGACGAGGTGCGCGAGACCGAGAGACTCAAGGTGATGATACTGGGGAGCGGGCCCAACCGCATCGGCCAGGGCATCGAGTTCGACTACTGCTGCGTGCACGCGGCGTTCGCCTGCGGCGAGATGGACTACGAGACCATAATGGTGAACTGCAACCCCGAGACGGTTTCGACGGATTACGACACCAGCGACCGCCTCTACTTCGAGCCGCTCACCTTCGAGGACGTGATGAACATCATCGAGCGGGAGAAGCCCTACGGTGTCATCGTGCAGCTGGGCGGGCAGACACCGCTGAAACTGGCGATTCCGCTGGAGAAGGCCGGGGTCAACATACTGGGCACATCGCCGTCCGCCATCGACCGGGCCGAGGACCGCGAGCAGTTCGGCAACATGCTGAAGAAGCTGGACATCCCTCACCCTCCTGACGGGACGGCGACCTCCCTTGATGGAGCCCTGGAAGCCGGGCGCGGGATAGGCTATCCGGTGCTGGTGCGGCCCTCTTACGTGCTGGGGGGCAGGGCCATGGAGATAGTCTATTCAGACGAGATGATGGAGAAGTACATCCAGTATGCGGTGAAGGCATCGCCGGACCACCCGGTACTGATTGACAGGTTCCTGGAGGACGCCAAAGAGATAGACGTCGACGCGCTATCAGACGGGACCGACGTCTACATCGGGGCGGTGATGGAGCACGTCGAGGAGGCGGGCATTCACTCCGGCGACTCAGCGTGCGTTATCCCTCCGCCGTTCCTGAGCGAGGAGATAACAGAGACCGTCACCCGGTACACCAGAAAGCTCGCGATCGAGCTGGGGGTGGTCGGGCTCATCAACGTGCAGTACGCGGTGAAGGACGATCATGTGTTCGTCCTCGAGGTGAACCCCCGGGCGAGCCGCACCGTCCCGTACGTGAGCAAGACCATAGGCATACCGCTGGCCAAGATGGCTACCAGGATCATGCTGGGCCAGAAGCTGGCCGAGCTCGACCTGGGCGAGGAGAGGTTCTCGAGGCTCAGGCACATCTCGGTGAAAGAGGCCGTGCTGCCGTTCGTGCGCTTCCCGGGCGTGGATACCGTGCTGGGGCCGGAGATGAAGTCCACCGGAGAGGTGATGGGCGTGGACGACTATAGCGATACGGGCCTGGGCATGGCCATGGTGAAAGCCCAGATAGCGAGCTACAACCACTTCCCCATTGCCGGCACGGCGTTCGTCAGTGCTCCCGACAGGAAGAAGGCCGCGGCGGTTTACATCGCCCGGCACCTGGCCGACCAGGGCTTCAGGCTCCTGGCCACCGAGGGCACCGCCGAGGCCATCGCCAGGGCCGGTGTGTCGGTGGAGAGCGTGCGGAAGGTGGGGGAGGGAAAACCCGACGTGGTCGACTTCATCAGGGACGGGGAGGTGGACCTGGTCATCAACGTCCCGGAGGGGAGGGGCAGCCGGGGCAGCGGGTACAGCATCAGGACCGCCGCCACCATGAGCGGGGTACCGTGCATAACCACCATTGAGCTGTCCGATATCGTGCTTATGGGCATCAAGGCGCTTCGCAAGAGCGGGCTCAGGGTCAAGAGCATACAGGAGTACCACATGGAGATAGACCGGCAGATGGCGGAGGGGGTCTCAGGTGGCTGAGAAGCTCCGCCCGGCCGCTGGGGTCCTTCAGAAGGGAACACTCCGCGAGAACGTGGAGGTAGCCCCCGGTGTGCGCCTGCTGAACATGTCCCTTGCGGTCGGGGGGGACGAGGTCTCCCTTCCCGTTCCCGGCCAGTTCTACCTTGTCGAGTGCGGTGGCGGGCGAGAGCACCTGCTCAGAAGGCCGATGAGCGCGGCCATGGCGAGAGAGATTGATGGCGGGCTCCGGCTGGAGTTCCTGGTCGAGGTCGTGGGTTGGGGTACGGCAGCATTGGCCGCGCTAGCTCCCGGTGCGGAGGTGGATCTGCTGGGACCCCTGGGCAGGGGGTACGATATCTCAGGCAGCCGTGCGGCGCTGCTCATCGGGGGAGGCATAGGGGTTGCTCCGCTTTACTTCCTGGCCAAGAAGTTGGAAGCCGAGGGCGTCACCTGCGAGCTGCTCGCGGGATTCAAGACAGGTGAGAGGTATTTCGCGGGACTAAGCGACCTCGCATGCGCGGTGACCGTCTCCACAGAGGACGGCTCGCTGGGCGCCTGCGGGTTGGTCTGCGATGGCTTGGAGGACCGCCTCGTGCGGTTCGACTCGGCGTTCGTATGCGGCCCCGAGGCAATGATGGCTCGAGCCACGAAGGCCTGCGAGAAAGCAGGG
>JAGUWJ010000021.1 GCA_020062425.1 Actinomycetota bacterium | reverse complement strand
GTATTCGGGATTCCGTTTCCTGAAGGCTGGGCGGAAACGGGTGAAGTGCGCGTGGCCCGCGGCTGTCCTTATGACCAATACGTCGGCGCCCGGCGGCGCGAGCGAACGGTCGTGCGCTGTCATGAGCGCGAGCTCGAGCTCCTGCCCGGCGAGCCGGTCCGGGTCGATCTCGGAAGACTCCCATTCGACCCTGGGGTACTGCCTCTGCCCGGCAGTATCTCTCCTGTATATGATCCTGCTCGATTTCAGGAAGGCTTTGAGGTCCACGCGCCCCGCGTCGACCCCGAGCGCCACCTGGAGGTTCGAGGAGGTGAGCCGGGCCGAGGCGACAGAGGCGAGCCACTTCTCCGGCAGGTCGGTGGGCTCGATCAGCTTGAGGAACGTCGACTTGAAGTCGGCGTTCGATATGACTGCGGGAGCGGACAACGAGCCACCGCCCGCGAGCCGCACACCGGTCACTGCCCCCCCGGAGATCGAGATGCCGGCCACGTCGGTGTTCATGAGCAGGCGACCGCCTCTCTCGGCGAGCGAAGCGGCGATGCCTGACGCGAGCGAGTCGAAGCCACCACAGGGGTACCAGATCCCCTTCTCGCAGAGCAGGTCCCACATGCGCGCGGCCATGGGGAAGCCGAAGGTAGGTCTACCGGCCCCGATACCTCCTAGTAACGAGACGAGCCGCCGGTCGCCTGTTCTCGAGGCGAGGTAGGCCGCCGCGGAGGCGCGTCCCAGCTCGCCCAGCACCGGCTCAGAGCCCGGCCTCGCCGACTCGAGGGCTTTTACCGTTGCGGCGGCGTCAGCGAAGAAGGAGTGGACCGCTCCGGGGTCTTCGGGAAAAGCCTCGGCGAGCGCTTCGGCCTCCTGCCGGAAGCCGAGGGATACGGGGACGTTCATGCCGCCCGACCTGACGCGGTAGGCGACTCTCTCGAAGTCCTGTCGCCCGGGGAGTGATCCTGAGGGCAGGGTGTTCGAGACCATCTCCGGACAGCTGAAGCCGAGAGGTCCCGCCGGGAAGGTGAACTCCCCTCGACGGAACGTCCTGGCGGTGCCGCCCGGGTGGCTGTTCCTGTCGATTATCACGACGTCGAGCCCTTCTACGGCCAGCAGGGCCGCGGCGGTCAGGCCTCCCAGCCCGGCCCCCACTACCGCAACGTCTGCTCTCTCTTCCACGTCGTCACCACTTTGACCCATGAGCTCTTCAGGGGATGTCGCCTGTCAACCGCCCTCCCCCGGGCATCTCTACGGGGGCGGTGCCGGCCGAGCTCTCCGGCACAGCGGCGAGGAGGTTGCCCACGCGCTCGTAGGGAACGGTCAGGAAGACCACGTCGCTCTCGAATTTCTGCATACGCCTTGCCGTCCAATCCCCCAGGGTGAGGTTGGTCCTGCCGGTCACAGCCGGGTAGGAGATGGCTGAGTGGCAGAGAGAGCCCGCAAGCTCAACGGCGGGCGGTATGCCGTCCCAGTAGATGTCCAGCCAGACCAGGCGGCACGCCTGCTCGGGGTTGCAGACGAAGACGAACATGTCAGGCCTTCGTGAGGCACCCTTCGCGGGCTCGATGATGAGACGCTCGCTCAAGCCTGTGGGCGGGGGCGCGGTGAGGCCTACCATGCGTTGAAAGCTGACTATAGAATGGGTAAGCTTCTCCCCTCGCGTGAGAAAGTGCTGGAGGGCCCTCGCCGCAGGCCCGGTCGGCGGCTCGGAGAAGCCGCAGTGCCAGGAACCTCCACCGCAGCCGGAGGTCTCCCGGTCGATGACGAAAGATTCGCCCGCGGCCGCCTGCTTCAACGCCCTGCAGATCCACATCTTCTTACCGGTCGCGGTCACCTCGTCGTTGGTGAACGTCACCGCCACTATCTCGCGGTCGAGCTCGAGGACGTCAGTGAGAGAAGCCGCCTCTTCCATCCATGGATTCTGCAACGTATCCACCCCCGGTGCACTGGTTGGTCCGGCGCGACACCTACAAGTAAATGCGAGCGGGCTCCAGCGCGCAAGGCCCAGGCTCTGTGGGGCTCCAGCCGGAGGCTTTGGGACAGGAAAGAAACGGACCGCGGCGAAATCATGCTTGTGAAGGGACGGCTTTTCGGCTACGTGGAACTGCGGAGGAGCGGGCGGAATATGAACAGGCGCACATGGTATGTTCTGATAGGCGCTACCCTGGTGTTGACCTCGGTCATCCTTTACCTGATCCATTTCGGCATCTTCGGAGACGCTCATCACATCTACATCTACATGGTGGGGGACCTGGCGTTCCTGCCCATCGAGGTGCTGGTGGTCACCCTGATCGTGGACACCATGCTGAGCGAGCGCGAGAAGAGGCAGACCCTGAAGAAGCTCAACATGGTGTTCGGGGCGTTCTACAGCGAGGTTGGCACCGAGCTTCTTCGCAGGCTGTGCGCGGCTGACCGACGGGGTAAAGAGAAGCTCCAGCAGCTCGAGTCGCACGGTGAATGGAAGAAGATGGACTTTCGGGCGGTTCGCTCGGTCTTCGCCTCTGACGAGTTCAAGGTGGACAGCAGCCTGGTGGACCTTGAATCGATGAGGGATCTGCTGCTCTCCAACCGCGACTTCATGGTCCGCCTGCTGGAGAACCCCCTCCTGCTTGAGCATGCCACTTTCACCGACCTGCTCTGGGCAGTGTTCCACCTGACCGAGGAGCTGGCCAGCCGCAAGAGCCTGGAGGGGCTGCCGGAGCCCGACATGGACCACCTGGGCGGCGACATGAGCCGTGCCTACGGCACGCTGGCCCTGCAGTGGCTCGAATACATGGCTCACCTCAGGGATAACTACCCGTACCTCTTCTCGCTGGCGATGCGTTTGAACCCGTTTGAACCCGAGACGATGGTAGAGTTCGCCTGAGGGAGTGTAGGCCGGGCTTGCGGCCCGGCGGCCAGGCCGGCATCACTTGCCACACAGAGAGGGCGTCCCGATATAATAGTCCGTGTCCGCAAAGGGGAGCCGGGTACCTGGAGGTGCGGTATGAGCGGAGGAAAAGGGAATCTCAAGAAGGGTGGCATCGCGCTCGCGGGGTCCGCGCTGCTGGCGGCGGCGGTCCTGCCGGAGGTGGTGAGGCGACGCGACCACCAGAGGACCGATGACGTGAGCCTTTTGTTAGACGATGACCTGGACCTGGAGCACGATTTCGTCACATGCGACGACGGGACCAGCATCCACATCACCGCCACCGGGCGGGGGGACAGGGTAGTCTTCCTGGT
>JAGUWJ010000023.1 GCA_020062425.1 Actinomycetota bacterium | reverse complement strand
CGTAGGCAAGAAACCCGGGTTCACGCTTCGGCCTGCGGCCTCTCGCTCCATACCGGTAGAAGGCCGTGCCCCCGGTGACCTACTCAGGTTTTACACGAAGCCGGGATGCGGGCGGGGGCGCTGGGATATAATAACTATTGCCGGCATCCGTGGAGCGACTGGAGGCTCGACGATGAGCCGGCTCTTGCTCTTGCGAACAAGTTCGCGCACGAGGTGGAGGCCAGTTGAAGCTGTACAGAATGGGATCGTCGGGACGGGAGGTCCGTGACATCCAGGGACGTCTTGCCGCCGCAGGCTTTCTCGATGAGTCATGCCAGGAGGTCTCGAGCGGTGCTTTCGGGGACGAGACTGACCGGGCGGTCCGTGCGTTCCAACAGGGCCGCGGACTGATAGCGGACGGCATAGTCGGCCCGGATACGTGGAGATCGCTGGTCGAGGCCAGCCGAAGGCTGGGCAACCGGTTCATATACCTGCGCGAGCCCCCTCTCAGGGGAGACGACGTCGCCGAACTCAAGAGAAGACTCAACGCCCTGGGCTTTTACAGCGGCAAGGAGAACGGCATCTTCGACAAAGACACCGCGCTGGCAGTCGAACAGTTTCAGCGCAACAGCGGCCTTTCCTCCGACGGCATTGTCGGGTCCGAGACCGTGGAAGCGCTTCTCAGGCTTGCAAGAGTGACCAAGCCGACCAGCGTCGCCGCGGTGAGAGAATCCGAGAAGGGCCTCCCCAGCAGCGGCCTCGAGGGCAGGCGCGTCCTGCTCGATGCGGGACACGGGTTCCCGCCGGACCCGGGGGAGGTCGGACCGCACGGCACCAGGGAGAGCGAGGCGGCTGAATTCATAGTGGAACTGCTCGGAGAACGCCTGGTGGACCTGCAGGCGGTAGTGCTCTACTCAAGGCGTCGCGGCGAGTACATACCGGACAGGCGTCGGGTCACTCATGCCAACAGGCTCGCGGTTGACCTGATGGTATCCGTTCACATGAACTCGTCGACCGACCCACGCGCCCACGGCGCCTCCTGTTACTACTACGGCAGCGGCAACTACGTCTCACCTTACGGCTACAGGCTCGCCAACCACGTCCAAGACGGCCTGGTAGAGGACCTGGGCATGAACGACTGCCGCGCTCACCCCATGGCCCTGCCGATGCTGCGCGACACGCGTATGCCGGTGGTCATAGTGGAGCCGCTGTTCATCACCAACCCGGACGAAGAGGGGCTCCTGTTGGACAAGGGGTTCGCCGGCAGGGTCGCGGTCTCCGTCAGCGAGGCCATCGAAAGGTACTTCTGCGGGATCAAGGCGCACGCGGAGGGATGAGGCGCAACCCCTAGAGGGTGCTCTTCCCGAAGCGGATCGAAGAGACCTCGACCTCACCGGTGCTGGTGTCGAACCTCACTGTGCGCCCGTGATTTCCCCCGGTGTCTTCGCCCTCGATGGGTATCTTCAGCTTGCCCAGGGCTTCTCTGGCAGCGACAATGTTGCGGGCCCCGATGTTCACCGAAGGACCGCAGGCGGTCTTCGCTTCGGCCGAGCTGGCCCCGGGCAGTTCGAACATCTGCGCACCCCCGACCAGCTTGCTCTTGAGGCTTCTCTTCCTGGCTCCCAGCCCGATCAGCTCCTCGACGAGGCAGGCGACCGCCGTGTCCGCGAACTTGCCCGGCATGGCTGGCGGCTCGGGGCTGCGACTCTCGGGCAGCATCACGTGAGCCAGGCCCCCGACCTTCATTAAGGGATCGTAGATAGCTATGGCAACACACGACCCCAGCCCGAAGCTCGCCAGTACGTCGTGGTTGTCGCTCGCCTTGAGTTCGGCGACGCCTACTTTGACCGTGTCAATCAAAAGGCACTCCCAGGTGCTCGAGGATGGTGTCGAGTGTACCGAGGTCGGGGAAGAGCACCAGGTGCCCCATTATCTTTACGCCCGATACGATGAAGTCCGTCTCCACCACCAGGACGTGATCCTCCGAGGCGGCCAGATCGGCCAATACGTGGTCGAGTATGGCCCCCGCCATGTCCATGGCGAACCCCGGCACGGAAGGCTTGAAGAAGAGACCTGTCAGCTGCCCCAGTGCGCTCAGGTAGGCCGCCGACAGAATGCTGCCCGTCTCCTGCAGGGCTGACCTCTTCACCACTGTCAGGCCCGCCTCTCCGCTCTCAGCCGGCACCATCAAGCTCGCGAGGATAAGCGCGCTCTCTTCCTCCAGCAGCAGTAGTATGCTCCCCGAGCAGTCCCCCTGCACTTCCAGGTAGATCCCCGCGACCGCCGCTTCGGGACCGCCGACCAGGTCCGGCACCCCTGCCAGGGGTATCAGCGAAGCCTTCGGGGTGGACAGCTCGACCTTCTTGCTGACCATGAGAGAAAGGGCTATCGCTGCGTTGCCCGCGCCGATGTTGCCCGCCTCACCGAGGGCGTCTATCTGCAGCGGGGTGAGCCTCCCGGCTCCTGGCATCGAAGTCATTAAGCCGCCCCTCTCACCCGGCACTCACGCCAGGCTCGGAATGTCCAGTATGAGCGCGACCCGCCCCGTGCCGAGTATGGTGGCGCCCGCGAACCCCTCAATCCTCTTCAAGAATTCATCGAGGGTGCTTATCACTATCTCCTGCTGACCGATGAGTGAGTGCACGCCCAGGGCGATAAGCCTCGGGCCTATCTCGGTGATGACGACCGGGAACGGTTGGCTGTCGTTCAACTGGTGCCCGCACTCCAGCACCCGGTCCAAGCGCAGCAGCGGTATGACCTCGTCGCGCAGGAAGATCGCCTCGCTGTTCTGCACCGTCTTTATATCCTCGGTGTTCACCACGTAGGTCTCCCTCACCGTCCCCAGGGGGACTGCGTACAACTCGTCAGAGACCTCGACCATCAGGGCCTGCACTATGGCCAGAGTGAGCGGAAGGTTCAGGATGATCCTGGTGCCCTCCCCCGGCTCCGATTCTAGGACGACGAAGCCGCCCAGCGACTCGGCCTTGAATTTGACCGCGTCCATCCCCACGCCCCGACCGGAAACTCCGCTGACGGTCTCAGAGGTCGAGAAGCCGGGAGTGCACAGGATGCGCAACAGGTCCTCTTTCGTCAACTGCCGCTTCTCTTCGTCCGTCACCACGCCTCGCGCGCAGGCCTGGTCGAAGACCATCTGCGCGTCTATCCCCCCCCCATCGTCCTCCACGGCGATGGCCACGTAGTTCCTGTCCCGGTAGGCGGACAGCTTGATGGTGCCCCTGCCGGGCTTGCCCTCCTTGAGCCGTACACGGGGGGTGTCGATGCCGTGGTCGACCGCGTTCCTGAGCATGTGTATGAGCGGGTCGGATATTTCGTCCAGGATGGTGCGGTCCAGCTCTATCTCCTTGCCCTCCATGTCGAAGTCGATCTCTTTGTCCTGTTCTCGCGCCAGATCCCTGACCATTCGGGGGAAACGGTTGAAGACCTGTTCGACGGGAACCATCCGCGTCTTCATCACCTCGTCCTGCAGCTCACCCGTAAGACGGGCCGTGTGGTCCAGCGCTTCTCGAAGCTCTGGTACCTCCAGCGAGGAGGCGATCTGGGCAAGCCTGGTCCTGTTGATCACAAGTTCGCCTACCAGGTTCATCAGCGTGTCCAGGCGTGCGATGTTTACCCTCACGCTCTGGGTCTTCCTCGCCGCCTGCATGGGGACTTTCTCGCCGGCCTGTCGGACAGTCCCGTGCTCGGGTTCCTCTCCCTCCCTGGGTGCCACCAGTGTCTCCACGCCGACGCCCGATATCTCCGCTATCGCAAGCAGGGCTTTCCTGATCCTGTCGGGGGACTCCGTTGACGCAACAGCGACCTGGAAGGTGCTCTCGAACTTCTCGTCCTCGAGAGCCTCCACCGGCGGCTGGGAAGCTATCACTTCCCCCAGCTGGGCCAGCTTCTTGAAGACCATGAAGACTCTCACCGACTTGAGAAGGCACTCCCGGTCGAGCTCCACCGTGAGTTTGAGCACGCCCATGCCGGGCGCGGCCTCGTACAGCGTCAGCTCCTGGGGGTCTAACTCCAGTTCGGGCGCTTCCCCGCGTCCCTCCGGCACCGTGTCCTCCACCGTTGTCGGAGCGGTCTCAGCGGGCTCCGGGCGAGAAGTGCCCGGTCGTGCGGCCTGCTCCGGGGTGACCGCGGCTCCTTCCGCCGCCATCCTCATCTCGGTGACCAGCCCGGAGAAATCTACGTCCCCGGGCCTGTCCTCGGCTATGGCGTTTATGAGCGCCCCGAGTGTATCGAAGCAGGAGAAGAGCATGTCTACAATCGAGGTGGTTACCGGCGTATCTCCGGTCCTCAAGTGCTCGAGCAGGTTTTCCATCTCGTGAGCCAGCTCGGTCAACCGGTCATACCCCATCGTCGCGGACATCCCCTTGAGGGTGTGCGCAGACCTGAATATCTCGGTCACGACGTCGAGGTTGTCCGGTTCGTTCTCAAGCTGCAGCAGGAACTTGTTTAACGCGTCGAGGTGTTCCTGTGACTCTGTTATGAAGAGATCCTTATACTGGGAGATGTCCATCTCCATCGACCGGCACTCCTGCTCGAGAACCTATAGAAGTGATACTACCCGCTCGGCTATTCTGTCGATTGGCAGAACCTCGCTTGCCAGTTCCATGTCGATCGCCGCCTTCGGCATACCGAAGACCATGCTCGTAGCCTCATCCTGGGCGATGGTATATCCGCCCGCGTCCCTGATCATCCCCAGGCCCATTGCCCCATCACTCCCCATCCCCGTCAGCAGCACCCCGATCGTCCTGTCCCCGAATACCCGGGCTGCGCTCTCCATCGTCACGTCAATGACGGGGCTGGCCCCGTGCCTGGCTACAGTGGGCAGAAGCCTGGAGCGTATCCGACCCTCGTGTACCTTCTCGAAGACCATGTCCGAATCGCCGGGTACGACCAGCGCTTCACCTTCTTTCAAGACCTCCTCGTCGGCGGCCTGCCTTACGGTCATGCGAGACTTGTAGTTAAGACGCTTGGCGAACGGGCCGCTGAACGGGCCGGGCATATGCTGTACTATGACCATCCGGGCGGGAAGGTCCTCCGGCATAGCCGGCAGCAGTTCCGCCAGCGCCTTGGGGCCGCCGGCGGACGCACCCAGAACCACGACCTTTCCCCCCTCCAGGCCCTCCTTGTTGAGCTTAAGCTTCCTGGGAGGCTTGGCGCGACGCTCCCTCTCCTGCACCATCCGCACCTGGACCCCCGCCGCGGCCTTTATCTTAGCCACAACCTCCTCGCCGATAAGGCTGACCGAGGTGGGGAACTGTGAGGGCTTCGCTATGAAGTCAACGGCCCCTAGTTCGAGGGCCTTGAGGGTCGGCACCGCGCCCTGGCGCACCAGCGCCGAGAGCATCACCACCGGCCTGGGGGATTTCTTCATTATGTACTCGAGCGCCGAGAGCCCGTCCAGCTCAGGCATATGGATATCCATGGTGATGACGGCCGGGTCGAGCTCCTGCATGAGCTTTATGGCTTCGACGCCGTTCCGGGCGAGGCCGGCCACTTCCAGTTCGGGGTCGTTGGAGATCATATCGGCGAGCAGCTGCCTGACCAGAGCAGAGTCGTCGACGACCAGAACGCTTATCTTCTTCTGCGCTCTCGCGTCCAAGGCCCCGGTCTCCTAGTCCTGTTCGCTGGTGAGCGCCTTGCGCACGGCCTCGACCACTTTCGCGGGTTGGAAGGGCTTGATGATGAAATCCTTGGCGCCCGCCTCGAGAGCTTCCACCACCAGTAGCTGCTGGCCCATGGCGGAGCACATCAGGACCCTTGCTCCCGGGTCTATCTTGATTATGTTGCGCACGGCCTCGATTCCGTCCATCTCGGGCATCACTATGTCCATGGTGACCAGGTCGGGGTGCAGGTCGGCGTACTTCTTCACCGCCTCGACGCCGTTCTCGGCTTCTCCGACGACTTCGAAGCCGTCCTTCGAGAGGATGTCCTTTATCATCATCCTCATGAAGAGGGCGTCGTCCACGATAAGAACAGATGGGGCCATCAGATAAACCCTCCCTTGTCCACGGCCGGGTCTGTGCAACCGGGCATCGCGGTGTTTACCAGGTCTTTAAGAGTCTGTCGGCTGCTCCGGTTCCGCGAGGTCCATCTCATCGATGTCGGACAGTTCACGATCCGAAAGGACCTTATCCACATCCAGTAATATGAGAAGTCTGGCTTCGAGCTTGACTATCCCCTTTATGAACGAGGTGTTGACTTCGCTCGACGCCAGCATGGGGGAGGCCTCCACCTCGTCGGCGCTAACGTTTATGACCTCGGGCGACTCGACTATGAGCCCGACTTTGACCTCCCGCGCCTCGACTACGACTATCCGGGTCGCCGGTCCCCGCTCGGCGCCCTCTATCCCCAAGCGCAGGGCAAGGTCTACCACGGCCACGATCTGGCCCCTCAGGTTTATTATCCCCTCTACGAAATGCGGTGTCCTCGGCATCCGCGTGATGTCCACCATGGAGATCACACCATCGACCTTCCTTACGTCCACGCCGAAATCTTCGCGCCCCACGCGGAAGACCACGAGCTGCATCTCACGGTTGACCGCGAACCCTTTTTCTTCCATCTCTCCTCCAGCGGCTCACCTGGTGATGATGCCTTCGATAAGTCCTCGCAACTTCTCGGCGGTCTCCGCGAGCTCGGTAGCGGCAGCGGTGATCTCCTCCATGGAGGCCGTCTGCTCCTGGATGGTCGCCGATACTTCCTGGGTCCCCGACGAAGACTGCTCAGAGATGCTGGCGACAGTGCTTATTATCTCCACAACCTTGTTGGAGCCGTCCGCGATGCTGTCGGTCGCCTGAGATATTGCGTTGGTCTCGGCTCCTATCGTCTCGACCGCGCCCTTTATCCTGCTCAACGCCGAGCCGGCGTCCCCGACGACCGTGGCCCCTTCTCCCGCTTCCTTGGTGCTGTTCTCCATCAATATTACCGTGTCGTTGATGGTCCGTTGTATCTCTCGTATTATCCCGGCGATCTGACTGGCGGCCCTGGCGGACCCCTCGGCGAGCTTCCTCACCTCGCCGGCCACCACCGCGAAGCCCTTGCCGTGCTCCCCTGCTCGAGCCGCCTCGATGGCCGCGTTCAGGGCCAGCAGGTT
>JAGUWJ010000053.1 GCA_020062425.1 Actinomycetota bacterium | reverse complement strand
GGTAGCCGAGGTGGTGGGAATCTTGCTGTTCAACGACACCCTGACCGACGTGCTCACGGTGATGCTGGTGACGGGAGCGGTCCTGCTGCTCGCGAACCTCGCCCTGTCTTTTTTCGAGAAGCCTGCGGACGGGAGTGTTCCCGGAACCGAATCCGGCATGCCGGGCATCACCGGAGTGCAGTAACAGCATCCCGACGGCTCACCCGGGTGTTTCAGCGATTTACATCATCTGCCGATTACATAATGAACTACAGCCTTATAGATGGAGTGCCGGGCGATTGGATGCTGACAACTCTTTAGCGCAAGGTAACAAGACTTTCATAAGCCCAGACGCGGGCGGACGCAAGCGAAACGATACCGTGGTCATGGGTGCCGTTCAGCGCAAGCTGGAGACCGTCTATCCTTACATGAAGGGGCACTGGCAGAGGGTCTCGTTCGAAGCGGGAGCTCTCGCGGAAGAACTGGAACTGAACCAGGAAGCCCTCGAGCAGCTCAGGGTCTGCGCGTACCTCATGGACATCGGTATGATCGATGAGACCATCCACACCCTGATCAAGGACAGCACCGAGACCGGGGTAGATTACATGCAGAACGCCGACCTGAGAAGGGCGGTGGAGAAACACCCGGTCATCGGAGCCCGGAAGCTGGAGGAGCTGGGCTTTCCCCATCCGATAGTAGAGGCCGTGCGGCATCACCACGAGTGGTACAACGGCTGGGGCTACCCAGACGGGCTGAACGGGGTGGCCATACCTATCCTGGCACGTGTGTTGAGCGTCGCCGACGCGTTCGTCTCCATCACCTCGGACCGGCCGTTCCGAGCCGGTTGCTCCCCGGCTGAAGCCCTGGAGGAGATTGTCGGTTACTCGGGGGTCCAGTTCGATCCCTGGGTCGTCCCGGCTCTGGAGAAGATAGTGACCCAGAAGACCCACGCGGCCGACACACTGATCGACAAGACCCTCGATCGCGTCATCGAGGAGTTCGAAGCCTGAACCTCACTCCACTGGCGGGAGTTCGCAGGCGGCTGGAACCTCACTTGAACAGCGCCCCTTTATCCTCGCCAGAAGATAGCGCTCTGTGTTGACCGCCAGGTTGGTGCAGAACATGCCCTTGATCGCTGCCTCGATGGCGGCGCGCTCCTCGCGGATAAAAGCAAGTTCGTATTCTTCCTGGATATCCGAGGGTATACCTTCGGGGTGTGTCAGAAACGCTCGAGCCCAACTGAGCGCCGCGTACTCGCGCTCATCGAGACTTGAGCGCTCGAGCGTCACCAGGTCGCGCAACTGCTTTTTAGAGAGTCCAGCGTTCCGACCGAACGCCCTGTGCGCGAGCAGTCACGCGGGGCAGGCGTTGACGGTTGCGGTGACTATCATCACCTGCTCTCTCAGCATGGGCGGTATCGAGCGAAGAAGGTAGAGGCGCGCGATGGGCAGAACGTGACCGGCGAGCTCGACCATGTGGTGCAGGAAGTGCCCAAGGCCGCGGAAGCGCCGCGGGGTCGTGACCCCCGCACCGTCCAGCCAGTCATCCTCGTGCATGGTTATTGTTCCCTGGCCGCGGAGCCCCATGAGCAGGAGTGATCCAGCAACCAGAGATGCCGGGAGCAGAAGCCTTCGAACTCTCAATACGTAACCTGCCGGGATTCTCAGAGACCCATCACGTCGGAGCCGCCGGGCCAGGTCTTGCCGTCGCCTCCTGCGAAGTACATCGGGCGCTCGGCGATTATCCCCTGGTCGCACCAGACGGCGACGGAAACGTCCTTGTCACCTCCCACCGCCAGCGGGACATCTACGGTAACACGGGTGTGCGCAGGAAGCGGCACGTTCTGCGTTTGGGTGGAGCCGTCACCCATCATATAACTGATCAGCGCGGTCGCGTCCTGGCCGGTAGGGTTCTCGAGCGAGAGCCACTCCTCGAATCCCGGCCTGGTAGTGCCTTCGGCGAAGAACCAGGAGTTCTTGGGCTCCAATCCACCGACAGCCACGTGACCCCCCCTGGCGAAGCCGTGGTAGTCGAAGTACATAGGTCGTTCAGCGAGTATCAGGGTGGAAGCATCGACCACTAGTGAGACGTCCTGCTCGGCCCCGATGACGTCGTTGACCTTCAAGGTCTGCCTGGCCGTCCCGGGCAGCTCGATGGTGCTGGTCTTGGTGGAACCGTTGCCGAGGATGTAAGTGATGGTCGCTGAGCCGTCCACCGGTCCAGGGTTCTGCAGGCATATGTACGTGTCGAACCCCGAGCGCGTGGTGCCTTCGGCGAAGTACCACCTGTGCGCTAGGTTCTGGCTGCCGACCGCGTTGTGGCCTCCGTCCCACGCTCCGCCGTAATTGAAATACATCGGCCGCTCGGCGACGATGGCGACACGGGGGCTCTCCACTTTCATGCTCACGTCCTCGTTCGGTCCCACCGCCGCGTTGACGTCCACCGTCTGGCGCGTCTTTCCGGGAACCGCGACCTGCTGTTCCTGAGTGCTTCCGTCACCCTTCATGTAGGTGATGGTGACCTCCGTGTCCGCTTCGGCGGGGTTCTGCAGGGTCAGGTACTCCTGAAAACCGGGGCGGGTGGTGCCCTCGGCGAAGTACCACATGCGGGAGGTGTTTGTGGATCCTATGGCGTCGTGGCCGCCCGCCCAGCCCATGTAATCAAAGTACATCGGCCGTTCGGCGACTATCAGGCGGTCGGCACGCACCAGGGCGGAGACGTCCTGCTCTGGCCCCACGAAGAGGTTCACGTCCACGGTCACGCGGGAGTGCGCGGGGACCGGGACCTGCTGAAGCTTGTTCTCACCGGTGCCCAGCATGTAAGTGACGTCCACGTTTGCGTCCTCGCCGCCGGCGTTCTGGAGGCTGAGCCATTCCTGGAACCCGGCGCGCGTGGTGCCCTCCGCGAAGTAGTAGGTGGTAGCCGGTGGTGTCGCCCCCGGCTGCATGGTACTGTACAGGACATCCTTGTTTGAGATGACCACTTCAAATACGGCGTGGACGCGCGAGTTGGCATCCACCAGCACCGAACCCATTCCCCTGGCGCCGAGGCTCGAGAGGAGCTGGGGTGTCTGCCACATTCCGTTCACGGTCTCGGTGAAGTACTTCTTGAACCCGTAATAGGTGCCGGGCCCGGGGTTGTACTTCGCGGTCTCGAACACGACCTGTTGCTGCCCGAGGGGATCCTGCCTCAAGTCGTAGTATTGTGGCCACCCACCGAGCGTCACGTGCATTATGTCGGTACTGCCTGGTACCTCGGTAACCTTCACCCTCGGCCCCCAGGCACCTCCGGCCAGATACATGGAGTAGATGACTCCGGCCTGGGGCGTGCCGCCGCCAGAGACCTTGCTCTCGGCCCATGTGGCGAGCGTATCTATCTGCGGGTTAACGCTGACGAAGAGACCGGTGATGTCCTGGTTGGAATCCACAGACAGCTTCTTGGGGCTCGAGTAGGAACCGGATGTACTGTCACTGTAGTAGACTCTCTGGTCCGCTCCCGGTCCCCCCGAGCTGGTCTGTGTCTCGTAGAGGACGTGGAAATCACCGTTGCGGTCCATCGTGGCATCGAATCCCGCGCTCCACCTGCCCACGTGGTAGGGGAGTATGGTCTCGATGTCGCCTAGACCACCTTCCTCCTCTGCGGTCTGGAAGATTGACGACCCTTGAGATGTCCAGAACCCACCGACCAGAGCGGCTTTTTCGACAGAGTAGACCAAATTCCACCGGTTCCACTGGTCGATAAATGCGGACAGGAATTGACTTACCTGTTTGGAAGGGGCCCTGGTCAGGTTAAGGGGATCCTCCCAGTCGTTTCCCTCGTGCCTTATCAGGTAGTAGTTCCCGAAGGGCTCGTTCGTCGGGTCGATGACCCACGACATGATCCCACCGAACAACGTACAGCGCATCGAGTCTGTGTCGTACAGGACGTCGAACAGCATCCACCAGCGGTTGGCCGTGCCCTGGGTGACGGTATGCGATGCCCATTCGCCGGCGGAGTCGCGCATGTGCGCGTATACTCTTGTCTTGAAATCCTT
Source organism: Actinomycetota bacterium (assembly GCA_020062425.1). GTDB lineage: Bacteria > Actinomycetota > Geothermincolia > Fen-727 > Anoxymicrobiaceae > JAGUWJ01. The sequence goes on along the minus strand of JAGUWJ010000053.1, from coordinate 29,565 downwards.
GGGCGCTACAGCCCTGAGGAGCAGTGTGTATATCGCGGTCACTTCACCGTTCAGAGGGGAGACGTCGAAGGTAGGGAAGTACCACGGGGTGAGTTCTCCAGGGTCGTTCGAGTAGTCCCACTGACGTAGCGTCTTCAGGTCGCTCCATGATTCCCTGACGCCATCGATGAAGGAGTACCTACTTCTGAAAGTCTGAGGCACGGTCTCCTTGTTGAAGGTCTGCAGCCACATTCCGTATATTCTGCCTTCGTGCATCTGAAAATTCCCGAACCCCATCTGCCAGGCTCCACTGTTGTTGGTGAGCTTCTTCGCCGCGCTCCAGGTGCCGTCCGGCGAGCGGTACCGGTAGTAGACGTTCTGGCCCTCGTGCTGGTAGGCGCTGTAGTCACCGGCCGGTTTGCTCGGGTCGCGGTCCCAGGTCCACTTGGTGTAAACCAGGTGCAGATAGCCGTCCTGGTCCATCTCGAACAGGAGGGGATCAGCGCTTTGATGGCCCGAGATTGGAGTGAGGCTCACAGGTGTTGAGAACGCGCCCTCTGAGTATGCGGTGTAGTAGTGCTTGACGAGTGAGGTTACATAGAACCCGGCCGCGTCTGGTGCCTCAGAGATATCGGTCGTGGTGGCCACTCCGTATATGCAGTGCCTGGTCCCGTCGGCGCCGAAAACGTTGCTTCCCTCACTGGTATCGACCCGGTAAGCCGTGTTCGGGTCTGACGAGGGTGTGTAGGCTCTTTCAAACCCGGTCCAGCCACCTGTGCCCGCCCCAGAGTCAACCGCCGAGGCATCAACAGCGCCGGCTTCATTTGACTCGCTGGTCCGCGGTTTCTCCTTCAATGCGTCGGGAAGGAACTGCTCCGGCACTACCTTCTTGATGGCTTCCTCATATTGCTCCGCATCAGGTATACAGCTCCTGGCGACGTCTTTCGAATAGTAGATGTCCTGGCCATCCACCTCGACCGGCTGCGCGCCGGCTCCTGCGGGAGGTTCACTTCCAGTTACGCCAGAGACAGGTAGAAGTAGAATGAGAAACAGGAATACACAGGAGAGGCCGACCATCCGGGTGAACTGCTTAGCTTTCATGTTACACCCCTTTGCTCTGGGCACCGCCTGTGACTATTTTACCAGTCAATGTAAGAAAGGGGTCAGGCCACTTTCTTGCAGAATGCAAATCACGGGTTTGAATCTGGACCATCAGCCATCCGGTGCCGCAGTCGTACCTGGTGGTCAGGCTATCGCGGTAGATATGCCCGTGCCGGTCTGCTCCTGACGGTCGGTCTCGCCGACGAGCTTCTCATCCACGAAGCCGGCGCAGCGCAGAGAGAACGCCATGATGGTGAGCTGCGGGTTCACGCCGATGCTTGTGGGAAAGACGCTGGCGTCGCTTATGAACAGGTTTTCGACATCCCAGGTCTCTCCGGTGTGCCTGACCACCGAGGTCTCGGGATCGTCCCCCATCCTGCAGGTGCCCATGGGGTGCCAGCCGCTCATCGCCATGAACTGCCTGCTGCTCACCTTCTCGGACTTCAGCCGTTTGAGGTCTTGCAGGCTTCTGAGCTCGTTGTGTCCCGCCATGAAGGTGAGGACCCGCTTGGCCCCCGCGGCGAACGCTATCTCGGAGGCGATGACGTTGGCGAGCTTCATCCGGCGGACGTCCTCCCAGTTTATCTGGTAAAAGACATAAAACCCGTGCCTCGGGCCGGGAACGATCCGTCCCTTCGAGGTCTCCCTCAACATGCAGCCGATCAGGCCCGTGTACGGGTAGAGGGACATCACTTCGCTGTGGTTGTCGCACGCCGCGGGGATGGCCATGGCCAGCATGTCCGGCGGGAGGACCGTGGTCTCGAGGCTTATGCGCTCCGCCAGGAACTCGTCCACCCATGCGCTCTGAGAGATGCCCTTGTGTGGGTCTATCCTCTCGTCGAAGATTGGTATGACCTGTGTCACGGGATGCAGGCGGTAGTTCCAGCCTACCTCACCGCTGGAGTTGGCCAGCTTGTTCCGCAGGAGCAGCAGGGGGGTCCCGATGGTCCCGCCAGCCAGCACCACCACCTTCGCGCTCACACGTACGGCGGGTCCCTTCTGGCGGGTGTCGTGCTTCTTGAAGAAGCCTTCCACCCCCACTGCCCTGCCGTTCTCGGTGAGGATACGCGTAACCTTGCAGTCCGCGTAGACGTCCGCGCCCTTCTTCACGGCTTCAGGGATGTAGGAGACGTTCATGCTCTGCTTGGCGCCAGAGGGGCATCCGAACGAGCAGACGCCGTAACCCTCGCAGTCCTTGGCGTTGCGGGGAAGGTAGCCGCCCTGAAGGCCGAGCCTGCCCGCCCCCTCCAGGAACTTGCGCGCGTTATTGCCGGCCACCTCCGGGTCAGCTTTCTTGACGAACAGGAACTCCTCTATGGCCGTGTAGTAGAGCGACATCTCCTCGGGGTCTATTTCCTTCAGTCCGTCGCCGACGCGCCACTCCTGGAGGACCTGCCGGGGGATCCTGAGGGCCGTACCCTGGTTTATGGTCGTCGTTCCGCCTACCGTCTTACCCACCGGGCAGAGGACTGTGGGGACTCCTATGGCGAAGGTGAGCCCGCTGTTGAGATACAACTGCCTGACGGACTCCGTACAGTCGAACTGGAACGACTCGGTGGGGAAGTATCCCCCCTGTTCCAGGACCACCACGGAATGACCCTCGGATGCCAGCTCGTGTGCCATAGGTGCGCCTCCCGCGCCCGAGCCTATAATGACGACGTCGGCTGACAGCTCCAGCGGCTTCGATCTCCTCGTGAGTTCGAGGTTCTCCCAGGTATGTAGCGTTCCCATGCGGCTCCTCCCGCTCTTATCGGTCTATGGAGACCTGGTGCTGCCGCGCGTCCTCGATGAGGCTCTCACGGTCGTAACCAAGCACCCTGCACACGTCGTCCTGGTTGTAGAACATGGTCTTGATGGGGAGTCCCACCAGTATGGGCAGCATCCTCAGTGCCATGAAGCGGCTCTCCGAGCTTTTCTGCAGCATGGCCTTCTGCTCGTCGAGGGTGAGCGACTTGAACGGCTTGCGGCAGGTTAGAAGCGCGAGGAGCTTGAGGAGCAGTACGCCCCCGTAGGACACGATGAACACCTCCGGGGGCCCGCCGCAGACGTATCGCGCTGACTCTTCAGCGACCCGCCTGACCTCTATCTCGGGGAAACCGTCCAGCGTGCCCAGCGTGCTGGGGACGAGTGGGGCAATGGTCCTGGCGTACAGTTTCTCTCTAGTGGTCATGCCGCCTCCTTGATTCACATTCCGGGGTCAGACCCTGAAATGTGAACTTTTCAACTGTGGGGTCAGACCCCGGGGTTGAATTCTCCCTATCACCCGTTGTTCAGCTTGTCGTCGATGAAACCTGCGTTCCTGGTTGCGAGCGCCATGATGGTCAGCTGCGGGTTGACTCCCGGAGAGGTGGGAAGGATGCTGGCATCGGAGATGAAAAGGTTCTCCACGTCCCACGTCTCGCCGGTGTGCTTTACCACCGACCACTCAGGGTCACTGCCCATTCGACAGGTTCCAAGGTAATGATACGCCGACATGGCATAGATGTCCCGCGCGCGTATCCTGCTTTGCGCGAGCCGCCTGAGGTCCGCTGTGCTACCGAGTTCGGTGTGGCCGGTTATCGCCGTGAACACCTTCTTGGCCCCGGCGGCGAACCATATCTCCGCCATGATGACCGTAGCGAGCCTGGCCTTCTCGACGTCGCGGCCTTTGAGGGAGTAAAAGATGCTGGGGCTGTACCCGGCCCTGGGGAGGGCCAGTACGCGACCCCACGAGTCTATGTCCGATACCATGCCGCCGAAGATGCCCATGTTCGGGTACTGCTTCATGTGGGCGGCGTGGGCCTTGCCGTAGAAGGGCAGGGTGACGGCGTGCACCTCCGGGGGCACCGTCCCACCTTCCAGCATTATCCCTTCATCCTTGAATTCGTCCACATGCGAGCTCTGCGGGATGCCCTTCGGCGGGTCCATCGGCCTGTCCATGAGGGCCACCGTCTGAACGGCGGGGTGGATTTCCAGGTTCCTGCCCACCTGGCCGCTGGAGTTGGCGAGCCCCTGCCTCAAGAGGAAGAACGGCGAGTAGATCGCACCTCCCGCCAGCACCACCACCTTCGCCTCCACGGTGATGCCGATTCCAGTCGACCTGCCGGAGCTGGGGTCTACGAAGCGGCCGGTCACGCCCTTCGCAACGTCGTTACTCACCTTGATGCTCTCCGCGCGGCAGCAGGTGTAGAACTCGGCTCCCGATTTAGACGCGTCGGGGATGAAAGAGACGTCCATGCTCTGCTTGGCGCCGGACGGGCATCCGAACGCGCAGCTCCCGTAACCCTCGCACTCCTTGGCGTTCCTGGGAAGCCACCCTGAAGAGAGGCCGAGCTTCCTGGCGCCCTCCAGGAAGGTGTTGGCCACCGGGCCAGCGACCTCGGGGTCCGCCTTTTTCACGAAGAGGTACTCTTCGAGGTGGGAGTAGAGGAGGCCCATCTCGTCCTCGGTGATATCGTGCAACCCGTGGAACATGTGCCATTTTTTCAGGATAGGCCCGAGCATACGCAGGGCGGTGCCGGAGTTTATGGTAGTGGTGCCGCCGAGCGTGTTGCCCATCGGGGCAACCACGCTGGGCACGCCCAGGGTTATGGTCTGGCCCGCGTCCCTGTACATGCGCATCATCGACTCCAGCGGGTTCAGCTTGAAGTCGTCGCGGGTGTAGTGCGCGCCTTCCTCCAGCACGACCACGGAACGACCCTCAACGGCGAGCTCCTTGGCGATGGGAGCGCCACCCGCGCCGGAGCCTATGACGACCACGTCCGCCGATTTAGTGATGTCACCCTTCACGTCTTCCGGCCGGATTATCATGATCGTTTCTCCTTACTTGCACTTTGGCGGGAGGTCGCGGTCGCGCGTCACCGTCCGGAGTTCCGCGTCGGCCTTCAGCGCCTTGGCATCGAAACCTAACGCCATCTGTACCTCTTCCCGCCTGTAGTAGGAAGCCAGGATGGGCATCGCCAGCAGAAGGGGGATACTTCGCAGGAGGGGATTGCTGTAAGAGAAGAGCTTGTTCGCGACATAATCCTTCTCTTCGATGGTCAGCATCGACCAGGGCTTTCTCTTCAACAGGACCGCGAGGACCTTGAAAGACGCTGCGGCGATGAGGTAGACGGGCTTGAACTCCTTGGCGCCGGCCGATAGGTACTCGAGTGCGAACCTGGTCTGACCCTCGATGTCAGGGTCGGGCAGGCCTTCCGGAGTGCCGAGCAGGACCGGCATGAATTCCCGAACCGTTTTTTCGAGCAAACCCATCCACCTCCCTGGTGATGGCTTCATGTCCCGTGCTTTATAACGTAAATCCTTCGTCAGGGTCAGAACCCGGACGAAAATTTTCGGTTAAGGGTCCGTCCCCAACGGAAATCATGGGGTCAGGCGTAGCTTTCCTTCGGCGTTTCTCTCTACGGCTTCGTCCGAGAACGGCAGGGTATAGTATTCGGTCTTGAGCCACTTCTCGAAGTGGTCCTTGTAATGCGGGCTCAACCTGTGCCCGGACTGTCCAACGTCCAGCACGATGCGGCTGTTGTCCCAGTCGGAGAGGTCCGCCAGGAACCTGAGGACCGGCCCCGCGTAAGCGGCGTGGGACTTACGGTCCGGGAGGATGAGCAGCTTCTCCGAGCCACCCATAGCGCCACGCGCCAGTACCTGGGTCATCGGGTCGCTCTCGGGTAGCGAGTTGTTTATGGTCTCGGCCTCACCGTCGCGGGGCGCGGGACCGACGTTGAAGAGTGTGGTCAGAGGCCAAACAACGCCGAGAAGGCTGAAGGCCGTCAGCTTGTGGACAGCACCCCACTGCCAGCGCCCCTGGTCGGTCGTTCGGTAAGTCCCGCTGACCTCATCCATGCTTCTCCTGAGCGAGAGCAGGATGACCTCATCGAAATCGGCGTATCCCGCGTGGAGCCAGTAGTTGTCCCTGTCGCTCAGGATGCCTTCCACCGCGAGCCTCAGGTTCGGGTAGGTGTAGATGTAGTGCTCGAACAGTTCGTCTCCGAGACGGTGTCGGAGCAACAGGTCTGTCAGGTGGTGCCACCCGAAGAAGTAGATGGTCATCGCTGTGGATTCCGCCCGGGCCTGGTAGTCCCACGCGGCCAGTCTATCCACCGCCTCTTTCATGTCGGGTTCGAGTTCCCGACCTTTCGCCGCGGCCGCCACGGCCCCGGCGTACGTCCGCCCGGTGTAGGTGAAGGCGTCGTGATGGATCTCCCTCATGTCGTCCAGCGTAAACTTGTCCTTCGATTTCAGTAGCTCGACGATGCGAGCCTGCCGGTAGGGACTCTCCCAGCACTTGGTTATCAGGTGCTCGTATTCCTCGGAAACGATCTTGTTGTTGGCGGTGGCTATCCATCCGCTGGCGGGGTTCGATGCAGTCGGCATCTCATCGAAGGGGATGTAGCCCTCCCACTCACAGTCGCCGTCCTGGCTGTAGTATGGGATGGTCCCGTCGCCTTTCGCCCTCAAGGGTACCTTCGCCACCGCCTGGTAGCCGATATTGCCTTCCATGTCGGCAAAGACGAAGTTCAGTGCGGGGCCGATGCAATCCCTGAACGCTTCCCTCAACTGCTCACAGTCGCGGGCGGTGTTCACCTGGATGAACGGCTCCAGCATATCGAACTGCGTGTCCTGTCCGACCCACTTGAGCGCGAGGCCCCGGTCGCCCTTGCGCATTATTATGGGGCCGTGGACTGTCTTGATTATCTCGAGCCTGCGGGTGCCCATAAGGCGGACCTTGACGTCCTCCACGGTCACCTCCGGCTCGATCCACTCGCCCTTGTACAGGTAGCGGTTGGAGGTCTCCGACTCGAACTTCTCCACGTAGAGATCCACCATGTCCGAAACCAGGCTGGTCGGCGCCCAGGCGCACTGCTCGTTGTGCCCCATCACCACCAGCGGCACCCCTATGAACCCGGCGCCGGCCACGTTGAAGCGCGGCGTCTTCAGGTGGCTGAGATAGAGGGTGCTGGGGGCCATGTGCTGTATGTGCGGGTCGCTCGCCAGTATGGGCTTGCCGGTCTCCGACCTCGACCCGTTTACCACCCAGTTGTTTGAGCCTGATACGACACGGGGGCGCAGCCCGAAGCCCAGCCACCTCCCGCCGAACTGCTTTCTGCCGAAGCCCCAGTCGATGTCCTCCCCTGGCTCCAGCGTCTCGGCTTTGCAGCCACGGCCCTCTGCCAAGCAGGTAGGTTCGCAGGTGCCCGAGCCTTCGGGCAGGAGTTTATCCGCCAGCTTCTGGCCCAGGGCCCTGATGAGCTTCTCCCGCATGAGGTCCATGGGCCAGAAGGCGTCCAGCATCCAGGAGATGAATATGCCCAGCGCGATCGAATCCTCCGCTTTCCACGGCTGCGGCCGTCCCCCCAGCAGCATGTACTCGAAGGGAAGGTCCTTCTTCGGCCTGGAGGCGTAAGAGTTGACCCCTGCCGCGAAAGCATCGGACAGCCGGCGGGACTCCTCATCGATGTTCCCGTAGAACTCGCGGGCGAGACGGCTCAGCTCCAGGGTCCGCATGAACTGGTCTATCTCCAGTCCCGCTAAACCGAGAAGCTCGCTCAGGGTCCCTTTCGCGACGTGCCTCATGATATCCATCGCCACCAGGCGGTCCTGGGCCGTTACGTAACCCAGCGCCCTCATGCCGTCCCGGTCGGTCTCAGCCTTGATGTGGGGGATGCCGGCGGTATCGAATATGACGTCGACCGGAGCGCTAAGGCCTTCGAGCCGCAGCGACCCATCGGTCAGCGGGAGCGAGTTCCTCAAGCGGGAGTTCACCCTCGCGGCCAGCGCCGCCAGTGCTCCGGATAGCGTGATACAGACTATGTGCTTATTTTTCATTACCCCCCCAGTGCCGTCAGCCGGACAGTACTAAACCGGGTCACGGTATTCGCCGAGCGAGAATTCGAAACAGGCTCCACCGTCGTTGAACACCTTGATGGAGCCCCCGTATACCTTCACGATCTTCTCGACCGTCGAGAGCCCTATGCCCGTGCCGCCCGACTCTCCCTTGTAGAAAGGAAGGAAGATGTTGTTCACCGCTTCCGGCGGAATCCCGGAGCCGTTGTCGCAGATCCTGTACCGCCACCGCCCACCGGACTCACCCAGATACCTTATCACAATCCTCGGATTCGGGCTGTCGTTGTGCTTTATGGCGTTCCGGATGATGTTCATGAACAGCTGGTAGACGTGCACGGGGCTCGCGTGCACCCTGCCCAGCTGCTCGTCGCATTCGACCACGATCCCCCTGTCCTCAATCTCTTGCTTCTGCTCTTGGAGCACCCGCTCCACAACGCCCCTCACCCCTACCTCCTGGATATCTTTTGGCCTCTGCCCTGCTTCAGCGAGAGCCAGCAGGTCCTGTATGAGCGCGGCGGCGCTCTGGACTCCTCTGGTTATCACGTCGGTGGTGACGTGTATGTCCTTTCGCACCTCGTCGGTCACGGGGCCGTCTATGAGTTCCTGCAGGGTCTGGCTGCCCACGCTGATGGCGGTGAGGCTCGATTTGAGGTCGTGTGACACGGTGCGCGCGAAACCGTCCAGCTCCGCGTTCACCCTCCGGAGATCGTTCTCCGCCATCTTTCGCTCTGTGATGTCGAGGATGACCCCCACCAGCCCCGCCAGGCTGCCGTCCAGCCGTGAAAAGGTCGCCTTGTTGAATATCATGTCGCGTCTGTTCCCGCTGGCATCGGTCACCTGTGCCTCGTACACCTGCACCCCGGGATTCTGAAGGAGCTCGTCGTCCTTCTCCTTGTAGATCCGGGCGAGGTCTTCCGGCGCCATTTCGAACACAGTCTTACCTATGATCTCCTCCCGGGATCTACCGAGATACTCCTGGAAAGCCTTATTGCAGCCGGTGTAGACACCTTCAGTGTCCTTGACGAACACCGGGTTCGGCATGGCGTCGATCAGCGTCTGCAGGAACCTCAGGTTCTGCTGCAGTTCCTCTTCGTACCGCTTGCGCTCGGTGATGTCGCGAAACATCCCTCGAGTTCGTGCGGGCACCCCCTCCTCGAACCTGCAGCTGACGCTTCCCTCGACGAACACCTTCCGCCCGTTCTTGGTGACGAATATCGCGTCCACCTGCTCCACGGGTTGGCCTGAGAGAACCTGATCGAACTTCGTCATGCAACGCTCCATGCTCTCGGGATGGATAACGTCATGGAGGTTGAGGTTCTCAAGGTCCGCTTCTGAATACTCGAGCGCGTCGAGCCAGGCTCGGTTGACGTAGGCGAAACTCCCGTCCGGGTTCACGCTCTGGATGAGGTCGCTCGCGTGTTCGAAGAGATCGCGGAACCTCTCCTCCGATTCGGCGAGCGCGTCCCGGGCCAGCTTCTGTTCGGTTATGTCCTGGATGTGGACTATGTATCCAGTGATCTGGTCGCTGTCGACCGAGGTAAGAGGCGTAATAAGGACGTCCAGGAATATCGTGCCCGCCCGTGAGGTCCGATAGAGGTTCAGCTCTTTGACCTTCTCGAAGTCGAACTCCGACACGTAACGGGCGGATTCTCCCCTGGCCAGGCCAGCCTTAACCTCTTCAGTTATGTTCGGGTCCTCGAAGAGCTTGAAGCCTTTGACCTCCTCGATGTCAGGGACACCGAATATCTTCAAAGTGGTCCTGTTCACGTCGATAAGCTGCCCGTCGGCGTCGTAGAGTTCATTGCCGATGGTAGATTCGTGGAATATCTGCCTGAAACGCTGCTCGCTGCCCTTGAGAGCCAGCTCGGCACTAATGTCCGTGAGGATGCCCCTTACGCCCGCGGGGCGCCCGTCCTCGTCTCTTATGAGAGTGGTATATGCCCTGGCCGGGAACGTGCTGCCGTCCCTCTTCTTGAGCATGTATTCGCGGACCGCGCCGGTCGAGCGCCCGTCCATCATCTTCTGTATCGCCCCGGTGACCCGTTGGTAATCGGATTCGTCGATCATGTCGAGGACGGGAGTACCGGACTCGAGGTCGTCCCTGGAATAACCGAACAACTCGTAGCCGGCTTCGTTCACATATGAGAAAATACCCCTGGAATCTATCTCGAAGACCACCTGCGGGAGGGTGTCGGCAAGCTCGCGGTACTTGCGCTCGCTCTCCTCGAGCTCCTTCTCTTTGATGACCCTGCCTTTTATCTCTTCACTGAGCTTCGCGTTCACTTCCTTTATCTCGCGGGTACGCTCCTCGATCATCCTCTCGAGTTCGGCGACGTGCCGGGTGTCGGCCGAGCCGCCGGCTGCAGTCCTGTCCGGGGATTCCCTGAACGCCTCCGAGAGCAGGGCAAGGCCGGCGGCGAGGGCGTCGGTCTTGTCGCGGCGGGTAACCGGAATGTTCATCCTCCTGCCGGTGAGCAGCGTATCGGCCAGCGCGTCCACAATCCCCTGGATCCTGTCCTTGGACTCAGCGTCCTTCCCGATCCGCGGCGCTTTCCGGGAACGGGACTTGAGCCAGACAACAGCCTCATTCCGACTTTCGAATATTCCGGCGGGAGGTTCGACACGCCCGGTCCCTATCAGGAACGAGGCGAGTATCTTCTGCAGGGGGTTCCGCACCAGGAAGGCGATCTTCTCGTTCCACTCGGGCCGGAGCATCACCGCTGTGGCGCGCAGGGCGTCCCCGTCGGCACGCTCCAGGGAGCCCAGGTCCACCAGAACGGGCATGCTGACCGGCCCCAAGGACTGGGAGAGTTCGAGGACTACGGAAGTGTGCCCCTCCACGTCCTTGACGGTGAGGGGCTTCTTGACTATCTCGACCTGGGCGATTCCATCATCGAGCCATATCAGGCCCAGGGGTGTCTTGATCTTGGGAGTCTCTCCTCCTGCCATAACATACACATTATCACGGTTCTGACCATTTAATACACTATATCCCTGTAAGCCCCTCCAGTCGTCAGGAGCTTCAGTCCTGCGCTGTCCGGGCCCCTCTGTAGGAATCGCGTCAAGGATCCGGTCCCGTAACGTTTTTCATCAGATATTGATATACATCATTAATCTAGCGCTGCAGCATGTCGAATAAGACTATTGAGAGCTTCCTGACCGGGCGAACAGACATGAGATGAGAAGCATGCATCGGGTATTCCCATATCACGGTTCACGGGTCGGCTTTTCCGCGCTGCTGCTCAGGGTGGCGATAGCGGCGCTGATGGTACTGACCGCGCAGGCCGCCGCTCTGACGCTGACGCCTGCCGCCCCGGGGGCCGAGAACCATAGATGGTACTTCGCCGAGGGCTACACGGGGACGGGGTTCCACGAGTTCATCTGCATTGGGAACCCGGAGGAGTTCGAAGCGGATATCGATATCACCTTTCTCTTCAACGGATCCCGCCCCCTCGAGTTATCCTATGAGATTGCCCCGCGGTCAAGGCAGACCGTGGACGTGAACCGGGTGGTCGGGCCGGATAGAGAGGTCTCGGTCGTCGTCACCTCGGGGATAGAGAGCCTGGCGGTGGAGAGATCCATCTATTTCATGTACCAGGGCCGCGATCCCGGAAGCCATATTGTGCAGGGTGCCAGGTCTGCATCGCGAGTCTGGTACTTCGCGGAGGGCTACACCGGGGCAGGCTTCGAGGAGTACCTCTGCATCCTCAATCCCAACGACCTTGCAGCGGGGCTCACCTTCCGCTTCCAGACCGGTTCCGGTGAACGGGTGAAGGGGGGGCTGTCGGTTCCCGCCGGCTCCAGGGCAACCTTCAAGGTGAACGACCTGGTGGGCCCGGGCCAGGATGTCTCCGTCAAGGTAGAGTCCGACCGGCCCGTCGTCGCAGAGCGCCCGATGTACTTCGACTACATGGGTACCGGCAGCTATCACTGGGAAGGCGGCCACTGCGTGATGGGCGCCGACTCGCTCGACCGCGGGTACTTCTTCGCGGAAGGGACCACCAGGCCCGGTTTCGAGCAGTGGCTGACCCTCCAGAACCCCGGCAGTTCCGAGATCACGGTCGACGCATCGTACAAGTTCGGGGAAGGCCAGGGTCCCGTTGTCGAGAGATCGTACTTGGTGGGCGGCAAGAGCAGGCGCACGGTCTTCGTGCCCGACGAGGTCGGATGCGGCAGGGACGTCAGTGTGCGGCTCGAGTGCGAATCACCGTTCCTTGCCGAGCGGCCGCTCTATTACTCTTTCTCGCGGCCTGGCCTGTTCTTCGAGGGCGGGCACTGCGCGCTGGGGGTCCCCCAGGCCGACAGGAGCTGGTTCCTCGCCGAAGGGTACACCGGCCCGTACTTCGAGCAGTGGCTCTGCGTCCAGAACCACGCGGATACCGACTCCGACATCAGGGTCGAATACTTCACGCAGGAAGGCGGCGCCCTCCCCGCGAAGGACCTGCGGGTTCCGGCCGGGACCCGGGTCACTCTTCTCGTCAACGAACACGCCGGACCCGACCTGCAGGTGTCAACAAGGCTTACCGTCGTGGACGGCCCCGATGTGATAGTCGAGCGGCCCATATACTTCGACCGCTTCTCGGGTATGCCGCCCTGCGGCAACTCCGATGTGCTCTACGGGCTCTGCTTCAGCCCTTACCTGACGGAGGACCCGTTCGATGGCGCCGGGGTCTCAGTCACCCGCGTGGCGACCCTGCTGGACAGGATAGCCCCGTTCACCCGCTGGATAAGGACCTTCTGCAGCCAGGGCGAATGGGACGCCATGCCGGGCCTCGCCATCGAGAGGGGCCTCAGGGTCGCCGCCGGCTGTGACATCTACACTGACCTGGCCCGGAATCAGAAGGAGGTCGACTCGCTCATCGCGCAGGTGGAGCGTGGCGAGGTTGACCTCGCAGTCGTCGGTGACGAGGTTCTGTTCACCGACGCCCTCAGCGAAGACCAGCTCATCGGCTATATACGCCAGGTCAAGGCGAGCGGTGCGATCACAGCTACCAGCGATACCTGGCGCGAGTGGATAACCCACCCGCGGCTGGCGGCAGAGTGCGATGTAATAATCTTGAACCTCTATCCCTACTGGGAGGGTGTGGCGGTGGAAGACGCAGTTGAGAGCCTCGAGTACTGCTACGAGCAGGTCAAGGGGGTCGCGGACGACAAGAAGGTTATCGTTGAGACGGGGTGGCCTGCCGGCGGAGCCACGGTCGGTGCGGCAGTCCCGAACCCGCGGAACGCGGCTCGATACCTGGATGAGTTCATGGAATGGGCGCACCGGCGCGGAGTGGAGTACTTCTACTTCGAGGCGTTCGACGAGCAGTGGAAAGAGTACCGTGAGGGGGAGTGCGGCCGCCACTGGGGCCTCTGGAGTGACAGCGCCAGACTGAAGCCCGAGATTGAAGCCGTCATCCGCTCCTGGAGGTAAGCGGGACCTTCCTTCTGAGGGTCCATGCCGGCCGGCATGACATCCGCGCAACCTGTCTGTGCTAGAATCTGGCTGGCGCGGATCAAACCTCCGAGGAGATCACTGATTTGGAATACGGCTCCCAGCTGGCTGACGCACTCGTCATCGTAATCGGCGCTTTCCTTGCGATCGTCGTTTTGACTCTGCTCTCCCTGACGTTTCTCAGGTATGTGAACACATGGCGAGAACGGCGTATCAGCGCGAGGATCAAGCGTATCGAGCCCTCTGTCTGGACCGTGTTGACCGACGGCTCCGCACCGGCCGACGCGTCTGACAGGCTCGAGGGCGCCGTTGTGAAGAAACGCGACAGGGGCGCGCTCGAGAAGGTCCTGCTGGATGCAGCTCCTGCCTTGAAAGGCCCCGATAGAGAAAAGCTCACATTCATCTCCGAGAGACTCGGATACGTCGCTGAGGACATCCACAACGTGCGGACAGCCCGCGGCGCGAAGAAGGCGGAGTCGGCTTTTCACCTGGGGATATCGGGATCCGAGAGAGGGGTCCAGGCACTGCTCTCGGCCTTGAGCGACAGCAGAAAACCGTTCGTAGTATTCGCCTGCCTCGATTCCCTGTCACACATCGGCACTCCCGAGGCCATTGAAGGGGTCGCCGGGTACCTGTATGCGCACCAGGATCTCCGTAACATCAGGGTGGCCGAGCTGCTGCTCGAGAGGCGCAGGGAGTTCGCGCCGTACGTAATGGAGTGGCTCAAAGAGGGCAACGAGGACAGAAATCGGCTCCTCTTCCTGTTGAGGGTCGCCGGGCTGATGGAGGACCCAGGCATGTATGGGGTGATAGCCCGCTACACCGAAAGCCTGGACGCGGAAGTCAGGTCGGTCGCAGCCAGGGCGCTGGGTCTTCTGGGGGACCCCAAGGCATGCCCCTCGCTTTTCAGGGCGATGGCCGACAGTCACGGCCTGGTCCGGATAGAGGCGGCTGAGGCTCTCGGACGGGTTGAGTGCGATGGAGCGCTGGCTGCGCTGAAGGAGGGGCTGGCGGATCCTGACGTGGACGTCAAAAGGAGCTGCGCCGCGGCCCTCAACCTCCTCGGCGACCATGGGCGCGCAGTGCTGAAAGAAGCGCTGCAAGCCGCGGAGAGCGAGGAGGGCCAACTGGCGGCGGAGGTCCTCGAGACTGCGTACATGAGGGACTCGAACGGAAAGGACGCGAGAGGGACATGAGGTTCCAGGAGATAGCGAGCGGCGTCTTCCTCATGTTCAACCTCATGGTATTCGTATACTTCGTCCTTCTTAACTCCACGTACCTGGTGCTGTTCGGTGCCGCGCTCATCGAGACCAGGAAGTACCTGGGGCGCTCCAGGGCTGTTGATCTGGAGGAGGTGTTCCGCTCACCGCTCACACCCTCGATCTCCGTTCTCATCCCCGCGTACAACGAGGAGTCGGTGATAATCGAGGTGACCAGAGCGGCGCTGGGTCTGAGGTACCCCCACTTCGAGGTGGTGGTCATCAACGATGGGTCAACAGACTCCACCCTCGAGCGGTTGAAGAGGGAATTCGGCCTCCAGCGGATAACCAGGTTGAACGACTGCAAAGTCCCCTGCGCCATAGTGAACGGGGTCTACATCTCATCAGCGTACGAGAACCTGGTGGTGGTGGACAAGGTCAACGGCGGCAAGGCCGATGCGCTGAACGCCGGCATCAATGTAAGCGTGCACGACATCATCTGCGTGGTCGACGCGGACTCGCTGGTCGAGTCCGACGCCCTGCTCAAGATAGCCAGGCCCTTCATGGAGAGGCCGGACGACACCGTTGCCACGGGCGGTGTGATCCGCATCGCCAACGGCTGCGAGATAGCGGGCAGCAGGGTGACCAAGGTCAAGCTGCCGCGGAACTACTGGGCGAACGTGCAGATAGTGGAGTACCTGCGCGCTTTCCTGGGGGCGAGGGTCGGCTGGTCCGCGTTCAGAGCAATGCTCATCATCTCCGGCGCGCTGGGAGGCTTCGACCGTCGGACCGTGATCGACATCGGGGGCTACAACAGGGAGACGGTCGGGGAGGACATGGAGCTGGTGGTCCGCATGCACCGGTACCTGAGAAGCGTGAAGCGCCCCTACCGGATGTACTTCCTTCCCGACCCTGTCTGCTGGACCCAGGTGCCGGAGAGCTGGAAGGGGGTAGCGAGGCAGAGGGACCGGTGGCAGAGGGGGCTGATCGAGTCTCTGAACTACAACGGAAAGATGCTTCTCAACCCTCGATACGGTGTGATCGGAATGCTGGCCATGCCGTACTACGTGTTCTTCGAGCTCATGGGACCCATGTTCGAGCTGGTCGGTTATATCATGGTCATCACGGGCGTGGCGCTCAACCTCGTCGATTTCAGGTTCCTCTACCTGTTCCTCGCCGTGGCGGTGCTCTACGGGGTCATCGTCTCGCTCATTGCGATATTCATCGAGGGTGTGGCCTATGGGCATTACCCGAGACTGCCCGCCCTCCTCAAGCTGTGCGTCTACGCGGTGCTCGACAACGTGGGCTACCGCCAGGTGAACACCTGGTGGCGCACAAAGGCCTATGTCACCTACTACACGCGAAGGAGGAAGTGGGGGGAGTCCAAGAGGCTGATCTACTCGGATGCCGGCGGCGCGAAACCGTAGCGGCCGATCACTCGCCCGGGGCGGGTGGCGCCAGGTCCTTGTACATTTCTACCACGGCCGTGTAACTCTTCTTCAGGCGCTCCCTGTAGCGGGCATCCTCCCAGCCCTTCCACCGATACGCTTTCGCCTCCACGGAGAAAGCGCGGCCGTCCGCCGGCTGGAAGTCTGCGAGAGCCCCACCCTCTGTAAGAGCGGTATAGAGGTGGACGCCTCTCATGTCATCAGTCCTCAGGTAGCCGAACCCGATACCCTGGATGATGGCGGGACCGGGTGGGAGCTTGCGCGGGTCCAGTATCACTCTAGGCGACGATGGGTCGCTGACGTTGATCATGGTCCACGGCAGCCTTATGCGGACCCGCGTCCCCTTCGAGTCCACGTACCAGTGTGCGAGTGAATCGTAGGCGGGGCTTGCCGTCATGAACACACCGTACTTCAGGATGCTTGCGTTGGTGGTTATTTCGGGAAAGTATGTGCCGTCTTCCTGCGAGACCTGCGCCCTGTTGATGAGGTAGACGACGTCCTCGAAAACAGGATCGTCCGACGGCGCCGCTGAGAAGCGTGAGGTGGCCTTGTTGTAGTCGGGCCTCGCCTGGAGCTTCGCCGACCCCGCGCTCGCCCGCAGCAGGAACTCCGCGCCTTGAGGCAGTTCGGGCAGACCTTCGACGGGCAGCCTGGTGGTACCGTGTTCAGGACCCACGGTGTCGATGCCGATGAGGAGCTCCACTTCCGGGGACCCGCCCGGCTTGAGGGCCGCAGCGCCGCCCGCTGTGAACTCGAGCTCAATGTAAAGGAACGCCGCGTCGTGGTCCTGGTATATTGCCCTGATACCGCCCGTTTTTTCCTCCTCCCGGGGTGTCTGCCATACGCGGGTCTTCCCCTCAAAGGGAACGTGGTCGGGGTCCATTGCGAGTATCCCGAAATTCTGTTCGGGGTCCATCACGTTGTGCCACTGCACGTGCCGTTCATACGGCACCATGTACGGGTAGGTCACCCAGTTCTTCTTCGCCCACTCGTCCTGCCACTCGAAGATAAAGGCTCCGGCGTATCCTTCCCGGACGATGCTGCGCACGATCCTCGCGACTCCTATACCCTGCTGCTCCTCGCTGATGCCCCCGTGCTTGAGTCCTTCGGGGTGCTCGTGGGCTGTGGCGATGCTGGTGGAGAGACCTATTTCTCCTATCACCGCCGGGTAGTCGGGGTGGATGGACATGAACTGGCGCAGGTAGCCGCCGTATCGCAGAACGCCGTACTCGTCGCTGTACTCGGCGTACCCCGGTTCCCGGTACATGAACTCCGGGTAATACGGGTAGATCTGGTACGTTCCGAACAGACCGGCGAGCCCATCGGGCCCGGCCTCTATATGGTTGGGGTCGAGGACCTGAGAATCATCGACCTCCTTCGACTTGACGCCACCCGGGGTGAACTCGGTGGGGTGGACCATCGGATCGAGGGTAGGCCAGCTCACGAACCCGACGGGCACCAGCCATCCATAACCCTTACGCGCGTACTCCGCCGCCCGGTCCGACATCTCGGCGCACCACATCTCGATGGCTGAAGCCTTTCCCGTGGTCCGTACGTACCGTCCCTCGTGCGGCGCTCTTGCCGCGCTGCCTTTCGCCTGCGCGTAGCTCTGGTTGGTCTCCTCGACTTCCTCGGCGAGGAGCTCCCTTCCCAGAAGGACGCCCAGGGTGTACGGCATAACGTCGGTGCGGTACCTGCCCCAGGCCTCTCCCTTGCGCCTCGGGATGTCCGCCTCACCCGCCAGCACGTCTATGCCGTTCCTTATCTCCCTGCGGTACTCGTCGGCGCGGGAGGTCTCGTACATGTCCAGGTTATCCGCCAGCTCGCGAGGCCAGATCTGCTGGACCAGCCAGAGTTCCTTGCCCGGGTGGGTCCTGTTGAACTCCTCCAGGGCCTCATAGAACCAGGGCATCAATATCGTGTACACCAGGATGGTGTTGGCGTTGGCCTCGCTTATCTGCTCGAACCACCGGCTGTAGTCGCTCTTGGGTATAGCGAGCTGCCCGGGCCAGTGATTGGGGATCGAGGTTCCGATGTTGAAGCCCTTTATGAGGTGCAGGCTCCACCTGCCGTTGCGGTACGTTTCGAAGTACTTGCCCGATGTACGCGAAACTATCCTGGCGCCCTCCAGGCGATCCGTGTCTATGGCGGGCTTGCTGCCGCAACCTGCATGAGCGACCGGGATCAGGAGAAGCAGGACCGTGGCCAGTACCCGCAGGAAGATTCTTGTCGGCTTGAGGCTCACAGCGTACCGGGCCTTTCAATCGGGTTCTCAGGTCACCAGCTGCACATGCACCTGGCGCGTCCGGGGTCCGTCGAACTCGCAGAAGTAGACGCCCTGCCACGTTCCGAGAGCGAGTCTGCCTTTCTCGACGGGTATTACCGCTGTGAATCCCACCAGTGATGCTTTCACGTGGGCGGCCGAGTTCCCCTCGGCATGCCGGTATGGTCCGTCCCACGGAACCATGCCGTCCAGTACGGACATGATATCGTGCCGTACTGAGGGGTCGGCGTTCTCGTTGATGGTTATTCCCGCGGTGGTGTGAGGAACGTAGACCACGCATATCCCGTCTCGGGGGCCAGACCCGGCAACCGCCTTTGCCACCTCTCCAGTGATGTCAACGAGATCCGTGCGCGACGAGGTCTTGACCCTGAATGTCTCCATGCTGCTTTTCTTCTCTCAAAGGGCATCTCATCCTTCAGGCTTCAAAGTCCGGAGAAAGCGCCAGGATTGACCCAGAAAGCGGATGGAACATATAATTCCTAATAGTGACATATTGTTCGATAATATGACAGTATGTTCTCTAGAGCGGAGGTGCAAAGTGGCAAGGATAGATGTCGCAGGGATAAGACGCGATCAGATAATCGATGCGGCGCTGGACGTATTTGGTGAAAAGGGATACCACAACACGGGGATAGGTGACATTGCGGCTGAGTTGGACGTGGGTCGCGGCACACTTTACAGGTACTTCAAGAACAAGCTGGAGATCGCTACGTCAGTCATCAACAGCATTATCAAGCGAATAGCGGAGGTGTTGACGCTGGAGCCACCGCAAGGTGTCAGCACGATAGACCAGTACAGACAGACGCTTGCCAATATCGGCGACAGGTTCATTGCCCTCATAGAGGACAACCGTGAGGTCAAGCATTTCCTCTGGTATGAGACTCTCTTCATAGACGAGGCGATCACCAGGAAGATAAACGAGTTCTTCGAACTCATGGCTTCATATACGGAGATGTATCTCAGGAACGGAATTGAAAAGGGGTTCCTCAATCCGGAGATACATACCCGCGAGACGGCGTACGCCATCAACGGGATGCTGTTCGAGGCGGCCAGGCGGTTGTCCGCGGCACCGGAGTTCGACGATGAGCTGAAAGAAGCCTGGCGCGAGACAATCATGGACATGGTGCTGAACGGCCTGGCCGTCCGGACTTGAGGTTATCAATCCGCAGCGGTAGATGGAGGGAATCACATGGTTCAGGTGGATGTCTTCTGGTCTTACGGTCTAGGGTCCTTGTTCGCGCTTTCCGCGTTTCGCCAGTTGAGAAAGCTGCAGGCGGAGAGCGGCACTAAGGACCCACGACCGGACAGCTTCGACCTTCAAGTACCAGAGGCTGCCAAACGTCTCGTCAGGAAGTTGGAAAAGGGCGACGTCGTTTTCAACAACCAGTACTTCACAAAGACGCTCCTGTTCCTCTCACTGCTGTTCGTGCCGTCCGGGGCGAACCTGCTGTGGTCGGTTCCCGATTGGGAGACCATGCAGGTCAGCGGCTACGAGAAGATCCCCGGATGGCTCGTGAGCGGTTTCACGTTCACCAACGTGACCCAGGGGATCTTAGGCTATTGGGTCACCTACAACCTTCTGATGAAAGGCAAGTACTACAGGGCAGCTCTCCAGACCACGATCGCCCACCTCGCGTTCTGGTTCATCCTGGTCAACGGGTGGGACAAGAAAGGCTACCAGCGCTTCTTCTCCAAGGACAGAAGAGCTTTCGAGAACTGGAAGTGGACGAACTTCTTCCCGTGGCTCGGCTCGGACGTGGTCAGGATTCTCATCGCCTACGGCACGGTTTTCACACCGGTCATGCTCAACTGGATGACAAAGTGGTTCCGGGAAGGCTACGAGATGGAGGAGGGCCTCGAGCGGCCTGAGGACAAGTACGAAAAATACCTGGAGATCATGAGGCTAGATGCCGACCTGCTCTTTGTCATGTTCGGCATCACCATGGACTTCGCGATAGTCGCCCACCTGCTCATAAGGTGGTTCGGATGGGTGTTCGGTGGTACCGCGACTGCCGCTGCCGTCTACTCCGGGTTGATCGGCAAGCGTGGCATCGGCCCGTGGCTGTTCAAGAGAATAATGAAGGTGGACAGCCTCGAGGGTCCGCCCGTCTGGGAGCTTCTTGCGGCCGAGGACGCTTTCGAAGAGGAGCTAGCCAGCATCGGCACCTGACGAAGAACGAAGGCCGGGGGGAACAACATCTGGAGGTCCTAATGAAGGTATTCGTCACCGGCGCGACCGGGTTCGTAGGTAGCCACTTCGCCAGCAGGATGTCCGAGACCGAGCACCAGCTCATCTGCCTGGTCCGCAAGACCAGCGACACGGAACACCTCGAGACGATCGGGGCGGACCTCGTGTACGGCGACATCATGGACAAGGCATCGCTGGAGGAGGGCATGAGGGGTTGCGACTGGGTGGTGCACCTGGCGGGTGTCTATTCGTTCTGGGAGCCGGACGACACGGTCTTCGCGGACGTGAACGTGGCCGGGACACGCAACGTCATGGAAGCGGCCCTCGAGACCGGTGTCTCAAAGGTGGTCCATACGAGCACTGTCGTTGTTTATGGAAGGCCGGAAAACGGTGACGGCAACGGATCACGACAGGACGCTTACAGGATCCATCTGAACAGCCGCTATTCGAGGTCGAAGTACCAGGCTGACCTGGTCTGCTTCGACCTCTACGCCAGGGAAGGCCTTCCGCTGGTTGTAGTTTATCCCGCTACCGTGCTTGGAGCGGGTGGCGGCAAGCCCTCGGGTCAGTACATCGAGAACATCGCCAGACGCAGGATGCCCTTCGTCATCCTCGGCGATTTCATCAATACTTACGTCTACGTCGAGGACGTGGCGGAGGCGATTCTGCTGGCGCTCGAGAAACCGTCCAATATAGGCGAGCGGTACCCGGTCGGGAACGGCGAGATCACTTGGAGGGAGCTCAACAGGATGATATGTGAGATAGCGGGTGTGCCCGCGCCCTACATCCCGATACCGGATTGGCTGCTCACCCATATAGCGTTATGGACCACGTGGTATGCGGAGATCCTGCAGATAATCCCCAAACCGCTGCTGGATATCACATCCAAGTGGCTTCGATGGCAGGCGCGGATGGTCAAGAACATGCCCATACCGTTTTCCAGGTACTTATCCGAAACGGCGACGATGTACGCCGAATGGATCGAGTCCAGAAGACCGCTGCTGGGGCTTTCAATCGGCACGGTCGGTACGGTGAAGAGAGATCTCCTCTTCGACGGCGCGAAGACGGAAAGGGAGCTCGGCATCAGGTACACGGACATACGGGAGGCACTCGCCGAAGAGATAGCATCGTACGAGCTGTCGAGGCAGGGCAAGAGAGCTGAGGCGGGTTTCTGACCCGTTCCTCGAGGATCGGAAAGGCGGACGCGAGATGTCCTTGATGAGGTTCCTGGGAAGGATGGGCGGCAGTATCTGGGGCAATAAGGAGTTTATCACCGGCGTCTTGCAGGGGGCGGATCCCAGAGAGGCCGCGGAGGCCTTCAACGAGAACGTGGCCGTGCTCGGCGGATTCATGAAGAACCTCGACCCCAAGGCGATGACAGTGGGCCTCATCGCCAGCCTACAGTTCGCGGGTGAGATGATGCAGCACGTCGCCTCCATCCTGGCCGTCGGCCTGGCTGAGGAAGAGGAGCCGGAGGAACCAGAGACCTCATCCGCTTCACCGGCCGGCACCGGCGAGCTGGAGCCCTACCTTCCCGACTAGAAATTCACCTTCTGGGGTCAGACCCCAAAAGGTGAATTCGAGGTGGCGGGCACGCTATCTCACGATGATGGTGACGAAGAGGTCTCCGTCGTCCTTGAGTTCCCACTCGTAGCGCGTATCTTCAACCCTGTAAGCGAGTTCGACCAGAGCTTGTGTCGCACCGACCATCGGCAAATGAAGGCAGGCGTTCTGGAGGTGGATCGAGACGTGGTTCTTGTCTCCCTTGAACGACTTGAGATCACCCAGGCCCCGCAGGGCTACCATGTGCTGAAAGGTCGTACCGTCCCGGTTCCACCTGTCGTCACTCCAGGCTGACTTTATATATCGCCTCTGGGCTTCGACGACCGTCTCAGGGATGGCCTCACCGAGCTCCGATTCGAGGTCGTCCAGTACCGAGTCTATGGAGAAGGGACCGAATATGGACATTCGCCTGCCGGTGGATGTATCGGTTATCGTCCCTTTCTCGAGGTCCCACCTGCGTCGGGAGACCTCGAGGGGTATGCCACAGATGGGGCACAGCTCGAAATCTATGTCTCCCGTCTTGAAATCGTAACGCTTCCTTTTGAGCCGCTCACTCAAAGCGATGGGGTGCTCGCCCGGGGAGACCTCGATGTCATAGTGATCCTTTGCTATCTCCCTGTATTCCACCCACATGCTCGTACCCTCGAAGGCCTCAACGGTACCCAGGTTATCGGCGACCGTGAATAGAATTGAGTACGGGTGTTTCACGGTCTGATTCCGCCAGGGGTACTGTCCGCCTGTATCCCACCGCGCACTTAACTTGAGTTCTCCATACCCGTAGGCCCGGGTGATGTCGATAGCGCTTTCGTTGAGGAGCTTGATGATGGACATCATCCTCTCGCTCTCTTCACTATACTTCGTATCTATTTCCTGGCCGCCGGAACGCGCAAGGGATTCCCGTATTTCGGGAGTTATCATCTCACTGACATGATAGGTTCTCTCGATAAACCGCTTGGTCTCGCGGCACCTGCTCTCTATCACTATGTGTTCAATGGGCATACCGATCAGGGCTTCGATTCCCTTGAAGAGCTCATCTATACTGTCCGATTCAAAGAAGACCATGCGGTTTCTGGGGGAGTTCTCGAGCGATATGACACCGTTAGATTCCCAGTTGAGTGAGGCGCTCACGCTCAGCGGGACACCGCAGTTCTCGCAAGTTTCCATATCCAGCCTCTCCACGCAGCCATGTGTTCGTTTGCCGGTGCAAGCATCTTAACACGATGGGATACAGCGGGGGAACCGGCCAGGCGCTGCATGGCGCTGCTATGGGAAAAGCCGGCCGTCACGCACAGCTTGCTTTCCTGGCGCTCGCGGCTGATTCGTGTATAATGCCTACTCATGTTGTTAATTTTTACCAAGATCGAGAGCCTCAGACTGTCTCTGGGTGAGACGGTTATCCATGCGGCGATACCACCGTATCGCTCCTGCCTCGAGCTGGGCACAGAGTAATCAGTCCGGCCTCATAGACCTGCATTGAACCCGGGACCACCAGTGGATCATTCCTGCGCGCACGCCTGCGCGCCCTGAAACCGCCGAGCAGGTCGCGAGGCCATCCACCGAACCGCGGTTCTGAGATTCCACGACTTGAACGAAACGGAGGTTTGATTGTGAGCGGATTCAGAAAGACGGCGTTTATTGTCGGAAGACGAAAACGAAAAGCAAAGAGCGGGCGGGCGACCCCACGGCCATTGCATTCCTGTGTCTTACTGGTCGTGATCATCACCCTGGCCGCGTCCATCTTCTGCGCGCTCAGGGGCAGCGGGTCGGCCCGCGAGAACACGGGCTGGAGTCTCCGCATGCCGGTGCCGGAACTGACACCGGAGCAGGTCTCCGCATTGGAGCGGAACAAGCGCGCGTCGCGCATTGACTCCTTCCTGTCGAAGAGGCAGTCTCCCCTGACCGGCACGGGGCACATCTTCGTGGACGCCGAGGCCGAGACGGGTGTGTCCGCGGAACTGGTAGCCGCCATCACGCTTGCGGAGTCGAGCTGCGCCACCGATGGCTCGCTTTCGTTGACCAACCACAACGCCTGGGGCATGAAGGGGCCACAACCGGCGTTGAATATCCAGGCCCAGGATGGTTACTGCTGGTGGCCCGACTGGCCGGCAGCCATACACGGGGCGGCACGCTTCATCCATTACTACTGGGGTCCCGCCCGGACGGCCGGCGAGCTCAAAGGTTACGCGGCCAGCGGCGGGACGTGGGCCTCGAACGTCGAGGGCGTGAGGCAGTCTATTTAGAATCTACTGGACGAACTCATAGCTGAAGTCGGTGACCACCCACTGCCCGTTCCGCTTTACCGCGGTCACGTAGTAGTAGTTGGTCTGGCCCGCGTTGTCGGGATCGGTATGCACTGTCACCATGCCCCTGTAGGTGGCGTTGGCTCTCGTCCGCTCCTCGTTGACCTGTGAATCGACCAGTTCGATGCTTTCCGCGTTACCCTTCTCGGCGTAGGCGTAGTCGTACATCACCTGCTTCGCCGCCTCCACGTCGCGCAGCCTGGACTGCTCATCGGCGGCTGCCGCCCTGCGCGCTGCGCACTCGTCGACGATTTCCTGGGCGTCCTGGTAAACGGCGTTGGCTTCTTCAGAGGTCTCCGCGTCGTCGAGGTCCTCCAGAGCGCGCGAGAGCCTGTCGGCAAGGTCGGAGGCGCTGATGTTCAGTGCGGCCAGATCCTTGACCGCCGCGGTCGCCTCTTCGCATTTCGATAGCGCGGCCGCCTGCGCCTCCTCGAAAAGGACCTCTTCCCCCTTGCCCTCGACTACGGTGAAAGTAAGGGTCTCAGGGACGCGGAGCTCCGTCTTCCCCTGGTCGACCGCGAGGACTGCTTTGGCCTTTACCGGTTTTCCACTTCCCCGGGTCATCGAGAACTCGAGCTCGGTCGACCGGGCTTCGCCGCTCGACTCTAGCTCGTAGGTCTTGTCTATCATCTTCTCGCCGTCGCCCGAGGCGACGGTGAGTCGCAGAAGGCTCCTGCCGCTTTCGTCGAAGCTGGCGCGGTACCTTACCTTCAGGGTGAGTTCCGTATCAAGGGGGACTTCTTCCAGGTCCAATGTGTCTCCGTCAGTGCGGGCGAGGCTCATGGAAAGGATCTCGGCCGTGGGCCTGTTCGACTCCAGCACGAGCCAGGTGATGAATCCGGCCGCCGCAGCACCTGCGATCAGCAGACATGCCACCACGCCGACGACGATCTTCGTGGAACGTTTCAGGCCGCGCCTACCGGAAGCGGCCTGAGATAACGGGGCGACCGACTGTTCAGGCCTCGAGGCATCCGCTGAAAGAGGCTTGCCACATGATGTGCAGAACCTCAACGGTTCTGAGTTCTCGTTCCCGCAGCTCGGACATCTCATGGCGGTTCTCCATGGTCCGGAAGCCTGGCGTCTCCACAACCGGCCGTAGACGGTCTATCCAGTAGTCGTATCGGAAGCCGGATCCTCAGACTGAAAGGTTCGGCTGCGGTTGCAATTCACCCGCTCAAGATACATTATTTGACGGACCGCGGATTCGCGAGGGAGGTCATCTTGAAGCGGGCCAATATCTTCATGAAGCTCTATATAATGCTATCGGTCGCTCAAGCGTGCCTGCAGACGGCGATAGTCGCCCTGCAGAAGGTCTATTTCAAGGGCGGCTACCCCCGGTGGTTCGGCGACGCTTACCTCAAGTGGTGGGCGTTGAAGTGCCTCAACGCGGTGAGGATGGACTTCACGGTGAACGGGGTCCACAAGGTGACGCTCGAGCCGGGCAGGAGTTACATAATCATGTCAAACCACCGCAGCCACTTCGACATCCCCCTCATGATGCTCGCCATGCCCGGCAGCATCCGCATGCTCACCAAGAAGGAACTCTTCAGGACCCCCATCTGGGGCCGGGGGCTCACCGTCGGCGAGTTCATCTCCATAGACCGCCACGACTTCGAACAGGCCAAGAGAGACCTTGCGAAGGCAAGGGAGAAGATGGAGAGCGGCATCGTGCTCTGGATCGCCCCGGAGGGGACCCGCTCGCGCACCGGCCGGTTGGGGCCGTTCAAAAAGGGCGGCTTCATCATGGCCATCGAGGCGGGGGCGACCATCATCCCGGTCGGCATCCAGGGTACGGAAAACGTATTGAAGCCGGAGACGCTCGATTTCTACCTGGAACAGAAGGTCGAGGTGAACGTCGGCCCCCCCATTGAAGCCTCGCGATATACTGTCGACGAGAGAGACAAGCTCATCGAGGAGGTGCGCTCCGCCATCGCGGAGCTGTGCGGCGAGGCTGAGGAAGAGGTATCTGACAGCCATGAAGCTTGAGGTCATCAAGACTGGTTCCGGCGCAGCCGGGTACCCGGTACCGGTGCTGTTCGTGCACGGCGCCTGGCACGGCGCCTGGTGCTGGCAGGAGAACTTCACCGGTTACTTTGCCGAGCGCGGCTTCGACTGCTACTCTTTCTCGATGCGCGGGCACGGCAAGAGCGGCTGCGAGGGCGTATTCCACCTCTCGAGCGTTGACCACTATGTGAGGGACCTCGAATCGGTGGTGCGCCAGATCGGGATGGAGCCGGTGCTGGTAGGTCACTCCATGGGAGGGCTCGTGGTGCAGCGCTACCTCATGGAGCACGGCGCGCCCGCCGCGGCCCTGATGGCATCCGTGCCGCCGTACGGTATCATGGGTTTCGTGCTGCGCGTCGCGCGTCGCCATCCCAGGACCTTTCTGAAGTTCCTCTTCACCCTGAACCCGCGGGTAGCGGTATCCACGCGCGAGCTGGTGGACGACCTCTTCTTCTCGGCGGAGACAGCGCCAGAGTGCGTCGACAGGTGCTTCTCGGAGATAGGGACGGAGTCGTCACGCGCGGCGATCGAGATGATGGCGGTCCGCTTCCCCAGGGCGGGGAAAGTGGGGGATGTGCCGGTCCTGGTCCTGGGAGGGGAAGATGACAAGGTCTTCACGACGAGGGAGGTCAGGGCGACCGCGCGCGCTTACGGTGTCGAACCCCGGATTTTCGAGGCTATGGGGCACGACATGATGCTCGATGCCGGCTGGCGGGACGCGGCCGACGTCATAATCAACTGGCTCGAGGAACAGACGGACCGTATCTCGAGAGGGGGTACAGAGCGATAAGCGTTTACCAGTCGGCGAAGGGACTGGCAGCCCGCGCCGCCGTATCCTGCGGCCTGGCGGTAATGAGGGTGACGCCCGACCGGATGCTGATGGCCTTCGGCGATAAAGCTCTGCGCAGGATAGAGTACCCTGATGGCCGCGATTTCATGAAGACATCCCTGCTCATGCTGAAGCGCGACCTCAGGAACAAGTCGCCCCAGGTAAGGCGTTCGGTTCTGGGAACTCTCGCGAAGCTCATGGCCGGTCACGAATCGAAGCGAAAGGCGTTCAGGGAGTCTACCGGGTTTCACCCCCCGATATTGATGGTCATCAGTCCCACCATGAGGTGCAACCTCGACTGCTACGGGTGCTACGCCGGCAAGTACAACGGCCGGAGGGACCTGGGTCTGGACACCCTGAACAGGCTGCTCCGCGAGGCGGAGGAGATGGGGGTCTACTTCATGGTCATCTCGGGCGGCGAGCCGTTCATCTTGGGAGACGAATTACTTTCCGTGATAGAGAGACACCGGTCGATACTGTTCCAGGTCTACACCAACGGCACCCTCATAGACCGGGATGTCGCTCGCAGGCTGGCGCGAGCGGGCAACATCATCCCCTGTATCAGCGTGGAGGGCTTCAAGGAGGAGACTGATGCCCGCAGGGGAGACGGGACCTATGAGAAGGTGTTACATACCATGGAGCTCCTTCGCGAGGAAGGCGTCATCTTCGGGTTCAGCGCCACCGCCACCCGCGAGAACAACGAGCTCATCGTGAGCGACGAGTTCATAGACTTCTACAGGGACAGGGGTTGCATAGTCGGCTGGTACTTCCATTACGTGCCGGTGGGCAGAGAGCCGGGCATCGAGCTCATGCCCACCCCCGAGCAGCGCATCTACAGGCGCGACGCTCTTGTGCGGCGGAGGGCGCGCTACGACATACTGCTCGCCGACTTCTGGAACGACGGCCCGCTGGTGGGCGGATGCCTGGCGGGAGGCAGGTACCTGCACGTCAACACCAACGGTGACGTTGAGCCGTGTGTGTTCGCACATTTCGCCGTTGACAACGTGAAGGACAAGTCGCTCAAGGAGATACTCGAATCCCCGTTCTTCTCTGAGATACGGAGGCGACAGCCGTACGACGCGAACCTGTTCAGGCCGTGCATGATAATCGACGTTCCCGAGGTGCTACGCGAGGTCGTGAGCTCGTGCGGCGCTGCTCCGACGCACGAGGGAGCGGAAGCCGTCATCGACGACTGGGCCGGCAGTCTCGATGACTACTCGGAGTCGTACCGAGAGCTTGCCGACACTCTCTGGCGCGATTACAAAGGCTTGTGAGTTTGCACCGGCCGGGGCGCTCGCGCTATGCTGACCGGCACGTTGACTCAGCTATAGAAGGGTGGTCACCTGCATGAAGCTTCTCATCCTCTACTACTCCGGGACCGGTAACACCGAGTTCGCATGCACGGTGGCGAAGATAGTAGCCGAGAAGGTCGGGCACCAGGTGGCCATGAAGACGTACGCCGAGGCCGGTGAGATCTCGCTCGGCGGTTACGACGCTTACTGCTTCGCCGCTCCACTGCAGGCGTGGCAGCCGACCAAGAACGTGGAGCGATTTCTAAAGTCGATGCCGCCTCTGAACGGGAAGGCGTGCTTCCTCATCACCAGCTCGGGCGGGATGCCGAGCCAGGCCCCTGCACTGATGGCGAGGTGGCTGAGCCGGAAGGGGATGGCGGTTCTGGGGCACTGCGATCTGCCGAGCCCTCACTCCTGGCCTGTCTCGAGGCGTTTCCTGCACGGGCTGGACTTCAAGTGGCCCAAGGTGGAGCGCATCCGCGGCCTGGCGGCCTTCACCGAGAGGATGCTCGTGCTGGAGGAGGAGTTCATAGCCGGCAGGCATGTCGAGCTGGCCGAGTTCCAAGTGCGCCCGACGCCGCTTTTCTTCATGTCCAGGTTCGAGCGCCTTCCGCGGGGTCTTCCCGACTTCGTGATGGGCAGGAAGAAGGTCAGGAAGGACGAGTGCACCCGCTGCGGCGTGTGCGAGGAGAACTGCCCCATGTGGGCCATAACGCTCGATCCGTACCCGGTGTTCAGCAGGAAGTGCACAGCCTGCTGGCGTTGCGTGAATCTCTGTCCCGAAGACTGCATCACCACCACCATAAGCCGGCGGTTCCAGTACAAAGGGTTGCCCGACAGGGAAGGCCTGCTGGAGAAGGCGGGCCTCCGCTAGAGGCCGCAGAACTCGGTGCGTGCGATGATGTCGTCCTGAATGGACCTGCCCAGGTCCGTAAAGTAGGCGCAGTAGCCCGAGACGCGCACCACCAGGTCGGGGTACTTCTCGGGGTGCGATTGCGCGTCCTTGAGGGTCGCGGTGTCCACCACGTTGAACTGCACGTGCCTGCCGCCGATGTCGAAGTAGCCCCTCACCAGCGAGGCCAGCTTGCCGATGCTCTCATCGTGCTCGATGAGACCCGG